>QIAH01000354.1 GCA_003225465.1 Acidobacteriota bacterium
CGGACCAATGTAGATTGTGGCGCCGGTGCGGTCCGCGAGTTCGCGGTGGCCAGAGACGAAATCGGCATGGAGATGAGTTTCGAAAATGTGGCGGATGCGAACGCCCTGTTCATCGGCCGCTTTTAGATAAATATCAACATCACGCTGGGGATCGACCACTAGGGCTTCGCCCTCCGAGGCCAGCATGTACGATGCATGAGCCAGGCAGCCCAGGTAAAACTGCTCGAAGTACATGGCGTCTCCTCCTGCCGTTGCATATCGTAGTACCTCCGGAGACAGAGGTCCACTGCGAGCAAGTCGGGCATGGTGGTCAAAGCGACATCCGGGCAGAACAAAAGCGTCTCGACCGATTCGAGCATTGCAACAGAAGCCCAAGCACTCCAACACTTTTCGCGATCCAGCTTGCCGGCACTTTCGGAGCGAGCTTCTTCCGTCGTATGCAAAACACTTTGCGATGCGGCATTTGCAAGTCGCTTACAAGTGGACAGGGAAATCCATTTCTCGCCTAATGTCGCAGAGTTTTGCGGTAACTGTTACTTTGGATATCTTTTTTGAGCGCAGGTAATCGCTTGATTCTGAATAGAATGCAATTCCCCCCGATTGGACCCCTACCTGCGATGTCGTGAACGACGGTTGACTCCCCTCCGACTCCTGTCGGCAACCGATCACACAGGTTAGAAACGGGTTGTGGCATTGGCGCTGCTCCCGACCTTCAGGAGATCGCAATGAAGTTGCGTTTCGCGCTTTTGGGGATCTTGATTGCGCTGTTCGTGGCGCCGGCGTTCGCCGACTCAATCCAGTTCGACAACAAGGGAATTGTCTCCGCGAGTGGAGGCAGCAGCGGAATCAACGTAGTTTCCTTTCTGAACCAAATCAGCCTGAACGGTCAGGTCGTTGCGTCGGGAGATCTGGGCACGATCGGGTTCAATACCGGAAACTTCACAGGTAGTCTGCTCGGCGGCGGTCAGTTCGGCGCCGGCACCTTTGACATCACGCCTAAGGGCCAAGGGCCCGTTCTTTCCGCGAACAACTTTGTGGGATTCTGGACCAAGCTATCGGATGACTCTTACAAACTGGTGGGAACGTTCTCAGTGCCGATCAATGGCTCGAACTTCAGTGGTACCACCACGCAATACTTCGAACTCGAAAATGAAGATGGACACCTGTCCTTTGACGACCTTCACGGAAAAACGACGGTTTCACTCGCCGCAGTTCCGGAACCGGGTACGTTGACCTTGCTGGGTACGGGTCTGCTCGGCTTGGGCAGCATGGTGCGTCGCAAATTCGCAACGCAGTAAACTAGTTCGAGATCAGCTTAAAGCCGGGTGGGAACCGATGTAACGAGGATTCCTGCCCGGTTTTCTGTTTTCAGGGAAGCGCCTCTCCGAGCTCTTCTTGCCCAATTTCGACAACTCATCGGGAAACCAAGGCGCTCACAAGACGCATTTTTCCCCGACCGAAAAACGCAAGATTCCCATCCTTCGCCGGCCCCAAAACATCACAATTCATGCACATTCAAATTGATCAGGGCAAGGTGCCCGACAGTGTCTGAGGAACCACAGCCCGACCTGCTGAAGGGGTGGAAACAAATCGCGGAATTCCTGGGACAGCCGATTTCGGTCGCACAACGCTGGGCCACGACGGGCATGCCGGTCACCCGGCAAGGCCGGTTTGTGGTTGCAACTCCGGAAGAATTGAACAACTGGCTGGGAAGAGAATCTGGGGAACCGGTACACGTGGTGACAAACGAGGCAGACCTGTCGGAGGAATTGAAGCGAGGGCTATCGCACGTGAGGAAGGAACAGCGGAGTTCGTTGGCTGCGAGTCAGAAATCGGGACGGAAGCGAAGCTAGCACGAAAAACTCTGGTTCGACGTCCGCAAGCTGCCGCCGGGCGGGTGCCCGGCCGCCCAGACGAGGGCGTCTGGGCCTACGCGTGCCATCGCGAAAATGCAGATTCTTCGTGTTGTTCTTTGGAAAATCCCCAGCCACGTAAAATGACCTTGAAACAACAGTTTTTCAGCAGCTTAACTAGAGGTGCGGCTCCCAGCCCTTTTCGTACTCGCGCTGCCACATTTTCATTGCTTCGGGGTCGCCCTGGATGTGGCCGTTTTTGGGGTCGAGCTGCAACTCGCGGTTCACTTCCCACGCAATGTTCGAGAGCTGAAGCATGGTAACGGCAATGTTGCCCTCTGACACCGGAGCATTGAGCTTCTCTCCTTTGCGAATTCCGGCGATGAAGTTCGCGAAGTGGGCATCCGTCATGGAATCGGCACCGACGAGATCGGCGGAGGAGGTATTGGTAGGCAGCCTCCATTCGCTGGTTTTGGCGCCTTTGAGGTCGTAGATCTCGTAACCGTCGCGATCTATAAGGACGGTACCGGTGGTACCCATAATGAGCGAACCCCGATCGCGGTGGTAATACTTCATTCCCTGGCAGCTCTTCCCTTCCCACGAGATCAAACGGTCTTCATATTCGAAGCTGGTCACCAGCGTGTCGTAAAACTGCCAATCATCCTTGAAGTGGTATCTTCCGCCGGAGGAAGTTACGCGTTTCGGATAATCGACCGCGAGCGCCCAGCGGCAAACATCGACCTCGTGAGTGCCGTTGTTGAGGGTCTCGCCGGTGCCATAGTTCCTGAACCAGTGCCAGTTATAGGGATGCACGTTGTCCTGGTAGGGGCGACGCGGAGCCGGGCCTTGCCACAATTCCCAATCAAGTTGCGGCGGGACAGAAATCTCTTTACCGACGCCAATCGACTTGCGCACGTTGGCGTACCACGCCTTCGCCATGTAAGGCCGGCCGATGATGCCGTCGTGAATCTTTGCAATGATCTCGATGGTGTGGGGCGAGGAGCGCTGCTGATTGCCCATTTGCACGAGCTTGCGATATTTCTTCTGCGCTTCAATCAGCATCTCTCCTTCGGCGGGATTGTGGCTGCAAGGTTTTTCCAGATACACGTGCTTGCCGGCTTGCAGGCCGGCAATGGCCATAGGGGCATGCCAATGGTCGGGCGTGGCAATCGTGATGGCGTCGAGCTCTTTGGACTCGAGGACTTTGCGGAAGTCTTTCTCTGCCGCCGGTATCTCTCCTGTTTCCTTCTGTACTGCGTTGGCGAACTTGTTCAGGATGTTGCCGTCCACGTCGCACACATGCGAGATGCGTGCGGCAGACCGTTTCGCTTTCAGGGAAGAGAGGTGTGCGTAGCCGCGCCCGTTCAGCCCAATGACGGCAAAATTCAGGCGTTCGTTGGAACCCAGGATCCGGGCATAGCTCTTTGCGGTGGTCCCGGCGGCAAGCCCCGCCGCCCCTATGGCAAGCGCATCCAGGAATTCGCGTCGCGTCACCATTGCTTCTCCTTATTATCTGTGGACACTTCACTGCCAGCGGACGGCGGCTGGCATCCGCTCAGCAGGAAATTCCGGCTTTCGTCAACGTTTTCCGAAGTCCATCCATGCTGGTCCGGGTGGACGCTTCCGGCGTACCCGCGCCTCGCCAGTGGGTTTCAAGGCTCAGCGCATAGCGAAAGCCATCGCGCTGTAAAGCCTGAAGCTGACCAACCCAGTCTACGACGCCACCACCCACGGGAGCCCAGTCGTATTTGTGGTCCGACTTACGTACGACATCCTTGCAATGACAATGCCCGATGCGATCTTTGGGCAAGAGTTGATAGCCGGCCGGATACGGCGTATCACCAATGGCTGCGGCATTCCCCGGATCCCAGTTCAGCATGAAATTTCTGTTGGGGACCGCCTGGAGGACGGCGGCTGACTCTTCTCCGGTCGCGGTGTTACAGGACATTTCGTTTTCGAGCAGGAGAATAAGGTCGTCTTTCGCACAACGTTCGGCGGCTCTTTGCAGCTTGGCATTGATCGCCTGACGATACGCCTTCGGATCGTCCAGGCGCCAGAAATCAAAACAGCGAATCCTGTCCGTCTGGAAAGTATGCGCCAGGGAAATACAGTGCTCGAGGAGCTTATCCTGGGCGGCGGGGTCGACGTTCGCATGGAACTGGTCGCGCGTTTCGCTCTGCGATGAGCGGGGAGCTCCCGGCCAGTCTGTCTTGAAAAGCGGGCTCGCGATATCAGTGACCTGCAGCTTGTACTCGGAGAGAAGCTTGCGCGCATCCTCGATCTGTTTGGCGCTGAGATCGGTGATGTTCTTGTTCCACATGGAACGCAATTCGATCCAATGCAACCCGAAATCGCGAGCTACGATCTGGCAGGCTCTTTCGAAGTCTTGCGTGATTTCGTCGTTGATGACTGCCAAGCGAAATGGGCATGCGCCTTTTTCTGCGGCGGAGGGTTCCCTGGGCGAAAATGCTTCGGCTTTTCTGAGCCCGGACATGACCCACATGTGAAGGCTGGCCAATCCAAAACCCGCGAGCAGCTTTCGTCGTGTGTAAGGCATGCGCTCTGCTTCTCCAGGATCCAAGGTCAAAGGAGAACCTACTGCCAATCATCGCGGAATCGCGGCGAATTGAGAAGCCGGGAAAGGCTCAGTCAACCCGCGCTGCTAACGCAAGCTTCCCCATAACAGTGTTGACGAAGGACCGGGCGAGTGTAATATCGCTTCTTCACATCGGTCTTGTCATTCCGATGCCGAACGTGCCGGAGGAATCTGCATCAGGACAGCGCGTTGGTAGTGCAGATTCCTCCGCCTTCGGCTTCGGAATGACAAAAAACAAAGTGTTATACAGGTTTTGCCGAAGTTTCTCCTCATGTCCTCGCAGGTTCCAAACTCGATCAGCCTCTCCGATTCCGCGAAAGCGGTATCTCTCACAAGAAATCAGATTCGCGGGTTTTGGGCTGCCTGGGGTGGCTGGGCTTTGGACGGGATGGACTCCTTTATCTATGCCCTGGTGCTGGTTCCCTCTCTTCGGGAGCTCTTGCCGCGCTCCGGCATTCCTGCGACCAAAGGAAATATTGGCGTGTACGGCGGCCTCCTATTCGCGCTGTTCCTGGTCGGATGGGGATTGGCTTTCCTGTGGGGGCCGATTGGAGACAAGTTCGGTCGCGTACGCACTCTGATGCTGACGATTGCGTGGTATTCGCTGTTCACATTCCTGAGCGCGCTGGTGACGAGCGTCTGGCAATTGGCCGTACTGCGCCTGCTGGCGGGCATCGGAATCGGCGGGGAATGGGCGATGGGCGGCACGTTTGTGGCGGAGGAATGGCCAGAAGAGCGGCGTAAGGCGGGGTCCGGCTATATGCATACCGGATATTACGTCGGAATTTTTCTAGCTGCGATTGCAAACTATACGATCGGGAGCCACTTCGGCTGGCGCGCTATGTTTGCGGTGGGCGGCCTACCCGCTCTGCTGCTGGCATGGGTTCGTTACGGCGTGTCGGAACCTTCGCGCTGGCAGGCGAAGAGCAACGTGATACGCCGCTGGGCAGTCTGGCAACCTTTGGGAACGCTGTTTTCCGCGAAGTGGCGGCGGCGCACGATCCTGAATTCGCTGTTTATGCTGGCGTCGATTTGTGGGTTATGGGCAGGAACTGTGTACGTTCCCGCCGCGATCACAACGCTTTCGGAAGCATCCGGCCGCGTGGGACCACGGGCTGCGCAGCTCGCGTCCTGGGGAACCATGCTGGTTGCGTTTGCGACGATTCTTGGCTGTCTTGCAATGCCATGGCTTGCCGAACGTTTTGGTCGCCGTGGCGCTTTGGCATTCTTCTTCGCTCTGATGATGGTGTTTATCGCTCTGACATTCGGCAAGGTTTTCTACTTAGGCGCGGCTGGCTTGCCCTGGTTTTTTGTTTGTCTTTTCTTTCTGGGGATCGGTGGAGCGAATTTCGCTGTGTATACGTTGTGGCTGCCGGAGCAGTATCCCACTGAATGTCGGGCCAGCGCTTTTGCTTTTGCCACTTCCTTCGCTCGCTTTGGCGGGGCAGGAATTACTTTTCTGGTGGGAGCAGGAATCCGGCACTATGGTTCGCTTGGAGTTCCGGTAGCCGCTACCGCGATCGCTTTCGCGCTGGGACTGTGCCTGGTGCCGTTCGGGGCGGAAACGCGCGGACAATCTTTGCCCGCTTAATCAGGAATTTCACGGGCTCAGAATCGAATCAAAATCTGGAAGCAAGAAAAGGCCTCCTTTTCGCTTTGAAAAGGAGGCCCGTTAGCCCGACCAAAAGTACGTCCTTCAGGCCACGCCGCGCGCCTTCATCGGTTCAGCGATGTCCACGGGCCGCGTTTCGCTAGACGCCCGCGCGATCGTACGTGCCGCCACTGGCTTCAGCCACAGCAGAGCAAGGAAAGCAGCGATCAAGTCGCAAGCAATCATCGCCCAGAAGACCTTGGTCCAAGAGCCGGTCTTCTCAAACAACCAGGCAGCGCCAGCGCCTGCAAACAGCGCACCCATTCCCTTGGCAGTGTAGACGATGCCGTAGTTCGTGGTTGCCCAGGTCTTGCCGAACAGGTCGCCTGTGATGGAGGGGAACAGCGAGAAAATCTCACCCCAGGCAAAGAAGCACAAGCCCGAGAGCGCGATGAACCACACCGGACGGCTGATCAATTGAAGCAGCGCAAAGACCGCGACGGCTTCCATGCTGAAAGCGATGAACATGGTGTTTTCACGGCCAATATGGTCTGACACCCATCCCCAGAATGGTCGCGTCAGCCCATTCAGATAACGGTCCACGGTGATCGCCATCACCAGCGCCGTCATACCGAAAGCGACGACGACTTTATCGACATGGTAGGAAACGGCCATCGGGTTGAGCTGGGCTGTGACTACCAATCCCCCGAAAGACAACATGGTCATCATGAGGTAGATGACGTAGAAGGAGGGCTGGCGCAGCATCTGCCACGGCGTCATATCAACCGGGGAAGTAGGCACATGCTTCTTGATCTTGGCTTCCTTTTCCGCCCAGTTGGGAGGGGTCCAGCCGTGGGGCGGCTTGGCCAGGAACAGAGCCGCAGCAAGCACGACAAATCCCTGAATAATTCCCCAGAAGACCAAAGTGTGCTGGTAGCCGGACGCCTTGATCATCTTGTCAATGGGAGCCACCGTCAATGCGGTTCCGATGCCATAGGCGCCCGCGGTGAGACCAACACACAGACCGCGATGGTCCGGAAACCATTTCAGCGCGTTTCCGATGGTACCTCCGTAGACGATGCCGGCGCCGATCCCGCCTACGAAGCAGTACCAAAAGTACAAGCCGGACAGAGTTTCGGCGCGACCTGAAAAAATCCAACTCAGGCCAACCAGGACGCCACCTACGCCCAGCATCAAACGAGGGCCGATGCGGTCGACCAAGTAGCCTTCGAACGGAACCAGCCAGGTCTCGAGAATGATGAACAGGCTAAAGACCCCCTGGATCGCTGTCAGCGAGACCTTCATGTGGGCCTGCATGGGTTTGGTGAAAAGCGTCCAGGCGTACTGAAGGTTGGCGATCGCCATCATGGCGATGATGCCAGCGACCAACTGGGCCCAACGGTTGATGATGCGTGACGGGTGAATGAGGGGGGCGGTGGACTCGGCCATAGACAGACCTCCAGGCGGTCAGTTGAACTCAAACGGCATTACAAGATGCCGTCCCCAGGTTGCTCCGAATCCGTTCGGCAGAGTAGGCGATGGCTTGAGTTTTGTGCCAGGGGAAAATTCGCAGCCCTCGACAAACTCGACCACATTGCGGAACTGAATCAGACTGAGGAACAGCCACTTTACCCATGTTTATCGACCTTGCACTGCAAGCAATCGACAATGATTGGTTTAAGTGCTTGCCAAGCTATGAGTAAGAAATATCGATGGGCGCCGCCAAAAACATTAGGCGGCAAATGGCTGCGTCCAGTCCCCTTTCCCAACTTTAAGGTGCTCAGCTGACGGGTTAGCGAGCTGTGTTAAACTGGTCCGATCATCGAACCACTTTTAACGGCAGCACTTTAGCACCGTCGGTTTGCCCTGTCAATGGCAGAATCCACTGATTTTTGGCGGGTGAGAGCGCCTGATAGCGGTTATTTGCAGTCGTCAGATATTAGTCGTCAGTGGTCAGCAAAAGCCAAGCTTAGGCTCTGAGAAGCGCTCCAGATCAAGTCGCATCGTGAGACCCTGCTCATGGATGAAGGTCTTCAAACTCAGCTTGAAATTTATCTTTCGCGCCTGGAAAACCTGATTCAACGAGGGCGCCGGCTTGTGGGCGTGCTTGCGAATGACCCCTCGGACGAATCCGCTGGCTCGACCGTTCGCCTTTGGCAGGGCGAATGTGGAATCGCAATCCATGAATTGTCTGGGGGAAGCAAGGCCCATTGGCTTTCGCGGGCATTCAGCGAGGCTTTCTTGCTGCGCTCATACGGAGGTCGAGCGGCCGAAGGAGCGGCTCCAGGAGAGATCGTGCTGAGGCTCATAAGCGTGCTTGAGCAAGCGGTAGCCTCACTCTCGAAAAACAGCGAGGGTGCGATCATTTCCGCGTCGTCGCAGGCGCCTCCACCTCGGCGGTTTGATTTCGTCCACAATGTCGAACTCCGGCCTGTGCTCGAACAAGCCTACATCGACAGTCGAATTGCCCTTGACGAGGGGCGTTATGACGAAGCGCTTCGCACTTCTTCCGGGATCGTTGAGGCCATCATCACCGATGCATTAGAAGACAAAGGCCGGGATGCCCTGGCCACTGCGAATGCGCCTGCGGGTAGCATCGCGGATTGGTCTTTTGAGACGCGTCTTGCGGTGGCAGAGAGAGCAGGAATGGTGCGCAGCGGCTGGGCTCGACTGCCTGATGCCGCGAGAAGGTATCGCGATCACAACGAGAATGACGCGGCGGGGATTTCTGAACGCGACGCACGGCTGGCGGGGCAGGTGCTTCACGTACTGATGAGAGATCTGAATCCCGGCCGGTAGACGCTGCGCACCCGCCTTTGCGCTTCAGTCTTCCAGGTCTTCCCGGAATACCGGCTGCGACGGATCGAGGCTGCCGTCCATTAGCGAAACCAATAGATCGGCATATGCGTTCCTGGCATCTTCCAGTGAGGGATATCCGCGTTCCCGCTGCACGGCGCCGCTCTCCGAGTAGATGAGCGTGAAATAACGTCCTGACGAATACTGAAGTTCGAGCATCTTGTTGGGCATGTCAGGATCGCCCTCCTGCCCTAAGACGTCCATGAGCGCGATCGTCCATTTTCTACCTTTCGAGTCGGTGATGACTTCGCGCTCAAGGTACCGCCAATCGTCCATGCTCCACATTGGCATCTTTATCCCAAAAGCTGCTCGAGGGCCGTTGTCACTTGCGATGCGGTGAACGGTTTGGGCACCACCAGGACTTTGCGCGCTTTGCGCTTGCTGAGGCTTGGGTCCGCCAGCTCCGGTGTATCGGTGATGATGACGACGGGCAGGTCGGCATGATCCGGATGTTGGCGCACCATGTCAAACAGACTTTCGCTCATCTCAAAAGCGGAACAGTCGAGCACGAGCGCATCAGGATGATGCTCGGCAATGAGTTCGTTGACGGCATCGCTATAGCCTTGAGCAAAGACCTCGTGGCCGAGGTCCCGCAAGGCAAATGTCAGCAGCTCAGCGATCTCCGGCGTATCGTCAATGAGGAGGACGCGGCGCAAACGTGCGCTACCTCTTGTTTCCACCAGCGCCCGGCAATCGTGGCTTTTTACCGGTGGCGGGCTCCAGATCGAGCACCCAGACTCGTCCACCAGCGGTGTAATAGCCGCGATGATCGTTTTCGATCATCACGCCCCAGGCCTCCAGAGTGCGCATCACAAACGTGTAGCCTTCGAAGTTGTTGCGCGTGTGGCTCAGCACCTCATTCGTATGCCAATTGTCTGTAAGGAGGGCATCGCCTGCGTGCACGCGCAACACTGTGTAGTAGCGGTCGAATGCCGCTTCCGGCCGCACATCACGGGTTGAGCCGCGCTTCTTGCCTTCGCTGACGATGTAGCTTTCCTGTGCTTCGGGAGCGACAGGGGGTACTTGATTGTTCATATAGTGTCCGCCACTTCCTCGGCTTCCGCCGCGGCCGCCATGTGCATTTGATTTTGAGGGTCAGCGGCCCAGATGAGAGCGTCGGGTAACTCAACGCCCATCATCTTCCATTGGTCGTTGGCAAACTGCTGCAACGTGGCAATGTGCTCGGCGTGAAGATGACCGAATCGGCCTTGTAGTTTCAGGTATTCGGATACCGGCCGCATGTTTTGTGGACGGAAGCTGTAATCGTAGACGCGCCGTTCCGGATTCCACTCCCAGATCGGATAGAGCCCGCACTCAACGACCATACGTCCAAGATCAATCGAGCGTGGCGTCTCGTACACGAAGCCCTTCTGGCACGGAGTGTATATCATGAGATACGCAGCGCCTCGATGATTCAGGCCCTTGCGAACTTTGTTCATCAGATCGATCGGATAGCCAACGCTAGCCGTCGCCACGTAGCAATGGGGATGCCCGGCTGCCATCATGCGGGCAAGATCTTTGGGAAACAGCTTCTTTCCTTCGGGGACCTCGGGCCCGGGGGGCGAGAAGGTTGTCATGCCTCCATAAGGCGTGCGCGACGATGCCTGGATGCCCGTGTTCGCGTACTGCTCATTGTCGTAGCAGATGATCAGGCAGTCGTGATTTCGATAGAGCGCGCCAGATATCGAGGCGAGACCTATGTCAGACGCACTGCCGTCACCCGCCTCACAGATAATATTCGGAAACGGGCCCTTCCACTTGCCCTTCCGAATCATGGCTTCATAGGCCGCGGCTACGCCCGCAGTGAAGCTTCCCGCGCTGCCGATCTGCGTGTGCGCCCAGGGAACGTTGTAGGGCGTGCACAAGTACGAACTGTTGGCGACATACATGCACCCGGTCGGTCCGATCAGGATGGTGTTGTCGCCTGCGGCCTTGCTGGTCATCCGATACTGGATCGACGGTCCGCAGCCGGCACACGTCCGGTGGCCGGGTACAAATGGCTCGGAGGACGGTAATTCCGGATTGTAGAAACGCGCGCCCTGGTTTGGGCTGCCGAGAATCGGCAGAATCTGCCGCTCAACTTCGAAGGTTGCCATATCCTTGTCTCCGAGGGCAGCGCATCTAATCCTGCGCTCCCAAAAATTTTAATTTGCCGACTCAGCTCATATGAAACAGAGTTCGCGTTAGTCTTCGAATCCAACCCAGTGCGTGCGCTTTTCAATCTTGCCACGTTTCTGCGCATCGATCATTTTCTGGGTCATCCAGTAAAACTCCTTCAATACGATGGCCTCGCCACCCATGCCCGCCATGAATGACATCACGAGCGGCCGGTGCGGGCTTTCGTAGAGAGCTCCACAGACCTCGGCGTAGAGCGCGCCTCCGCTGCTCACGCTGCCCAGAGCCATGTTGGTCTCGATGACGCCGACCACTTTGAATTTGCTGAGCACCTCATTCACGCGATCCGTCGGGTAAGGCCGTATGGTTCGCAGCCGTACCATGCCCACCTTAATGCCCTTTTCCCGCAAGTGCTGAATCGCGAAGCGAGCGGTCACGGCGTGGCCGCCCTGCAGGAAAAAGACCACGTCGGCGCCGTCGGTCATATACTCCTCGACCCACGGGTCGTACCGTCGCCCAAAGATTTGCGCGAACTCCTCGTGCGCCTGCTCAATCACTGGAGTGCACTCCTCCATGGCGCGCGCCCGCTCTAACTGAAGCGGCGGACCCTGCTCGGGCATAATCTGGGGCCCGTGCGAAACGGGGCGGCGCGGGTCGAGCGGATAGGGATGCTTGTAGGGCGGAAGAAATTCCTTCACCTGTCCCGGATCAGGCAATTCGACATCACTAGTGATGTGCGAGACGAAGAATCCGTCCTGGCAAACCATCTGCGGCAACAGCACGCGCGGGTCCTCGCCGATGCGATAGGCAATCAGGTGATTGTCAAACGCCTCCTGCGCGTCGCATGCCCAGCCCATCAGCCAGCCCATGTCACGGGTCGAAAGCGCATCGGTGTGCTCGGAGCCGAAGTCGCCGGGAGGATCGAGCGTGCGGTCGGCAATCATCATTTGGACAGGCATGCGGCTGCCCGAGATCGGCGAATACAGCTCGTAGGCGAACTGCACTCCGACGCCCGAACTGCCGGTGAAAACTCGTGCGCCGCACGAGGAAGCGCCATGCGAAATGCTCAATTGCGAGTGCTCGCTATCAGCCACGATGTATTCGGCATCGAGTTCGCCATTGGCCACCATCTGTGCCAGCGCCATCATGGTGGCTGTGTATGGGCGGATGGGATAAGCGGCAATCACATCGACATCGGCGTACTTAGCGGCTTGTGCCGAGGCCACGCAACCGTTGATCCGAACCGTTTTCTTCTTTCCTGCAATCGCTGTTGGCATCACTTGTTCCTCATCGTCGCTTGAAGAATTAAATATCCTTTGCCGGCCGGCTGGCTAAATTCAACAACTCTTCGGCTTGCCGTCCATGGAGTCCGGGCGAGATGGCGAAGGCCGTGTCCATGCGCACGACTCCGGTATCGAAGTCGAGTTCGGGCACTCCCTCGAGGCAGCCCGTCGGACATTCCTCAATGCACACCCGGCAGCCCTTGCAGTAATCGACCAATATTTTGTAGAGGCCATTCGAGCGTTCCGGACGAGCAATGCAGGGCTCAGGACAAACCAGATAACAGTTGTCGCAGGCGTTGCAGGTGCCACAACTGAAGCAGCGGCCTGCCTCCTCGGAGGCCTGTTTTTCCGAGAACCCCTGAATCACCTCCACCTGCGTTTTGCGCCGTGTGACTGGTGAAAGCATCGACTGGTGCGCACGCGGAAAGTGTGGGAAATAGGTCATGTTCATGCGGTTCAGGTCCATGATGACGTCAACCGCGACGGTGCGCGGCTGAAGTGGCTCGCCACGCAAAGCCTTGTCGAGATTGAACGCCACGCGCTTGCCGTCACCGACTGCATTGACCACCATCAGGGGTTGACCCGAACCAAACTGGGCGATGTCGCCGGCCGCGAAGAAGTTTGTATCTCCGAGGCGGCCAAAGCGGTCGATCTTGATTGTGCCGCGTTCGTTCTTGAACTCCTGTGGCAGCCAATCAATCGAGGCACGTTGTCCCACAGCGATGATCACGTTATCCACCGCAAATCGTTCTGCCGGAACATTGCGATTAATGGTGATGGGAGATGCATTGATGGCGCCGGAGAAACGTGCCGGGTGCAATTGCAAGGTTTCTACTTTGCCTGCGCCGAGCACCGCGGTCAGCGCGCGGCCGTGCCAAAGGTCGACGCCCTCTTCCAGCATGTCGTGCAGGTCTTCCGGAGAGCACGGCATTTCATCGGTGTTCGCCTCGACCGTGATCATCGTGACCTCGATGGCACCTTGACGCAAGGCCTCGCGGGCACAGTCGATCGCTGTGTTTCCTCCCCCGATAACCGCGACCCGAGGGCCCAGCTTAACCTTCGAGGTGCCCATGCCGATGTCTCGAAGGAACGGCAGTCCGTAGAGCACTCCCTCCTTGTCCTCGCCTTCGGCGCGCACGCCGTTGGGCTCGGTAAGACCGATCGCCAGAACACAGGCGTCGTAGTCCCGTTTCAAATCGTCCCAGCTGACATCCTTGCCAACTTCACAGTTCGTTTTGATCGCAATGCCAAGTTCGATCAGTCGCTCAATCTCACGATCGAGTATGTGCTGAGGAAGCACCCAGTCCGGTATTCCACCGCGATTCAGCCCGCCGGCTTTCGAAGATTTTTCGAGGATTGTAACTTTGTAGCCTATTCGCGCCAGCTGGTAGGCAGCACTGTGCCCAGCTGGGCCCGATCCGACGACAGCGACCTTCTTGCCATTGGACGGACCGGCCTCGACAACATCGTGTTTCAGGGATTGTCCCAGATCGCCTAGAAAGCGCTCGACTGCGCGAATTGAAATTGCCTCGTCGTACTTGCCGCGGTTGCACGCCTGTTCACACGGGTGATAGCACACGCGTCCCGTCACCGAAGGAAATGGCATGTCCTCCTTGATGAGCGCGTAGGCGTCCAGATACTTGCCCCTTTTCACCAGGTCGAGATAGCCCTGAATTTTTTCGTTGGTTCCACATGCATTGTTGCAGGGTGGCAGCTTGTCCCGGTACACGGGGCGGATCGAGCGCCAATTGCCGGTCGGAAACAGGTTCTGCCCTTTGTCCTGAGAGGGACCGGGAGTGATGCCTGCAAACGGGACTTTCAGCCAGTCAGGAATACGTGTGCCTTTAGTCGACATGAAATCCTTTCCTACACAGCCACTGGATTCAACGGCATGATGCGCAATTCCTCGAGTGCCATTTCGAATGCGTTCTTGTTGACGATCATGGGCTGAATGGTCTGCATCTTCACGATGCCCGTCGTCTTGACGATCGCTGCAATGAGCGGAGCGGCGATGTCGGGAGCCATCAATTTGCTGCGCTCGGCGGCGCCTTCGGTCGACAGCCGGTCAAGGCCGAGTTCGCCCAGGCGGTAATAAAGCCATTTGTGGTGCGCCAGCCGGGCGGCGTCGATGCAGACCAGTTGCGAAAGGCGCTCTGCTCCAGGCACGAAACGGATCATGTATTCGGGCGAATAGTGCGTGTTGATTACCAGCGTTCCGCCCGGAGGCATTCCACGCATGTAATCCCAACCCTTAACCATCGTCCCTTCCACGAGCACCACGATGTTGGGATGTTCGTTCTCGTAGGTGAGCTCGTTCTCAAGCACGGTGTCACTCACGCGGCAGTACTTGCGTGTGGGCGCGTTGGTGCGATCGGGATTGTCGACATAGTTCTCCATCGCCTGCGCGTACTTACCCTCAAGACGGGCGGACGCCGAAATCGAATTGACGATGTCGCGTCCCTCTTTGTCCATGATGATGCCGCGCGTCCATACCGTCAGTTCCGTGTAGCTCATGATCGACCCTCGTTGCTCTTGTAGTTATAGATCTGCCGGGAGACAAGTCTCCGGCGACCGTTGCTGACACGTTCTAATTGTTTGTGACTTCCGCGATCGGAGCTCTGCCCTGCAGAGTGTGCCGTGTTTTTATTCCGCCAAGTCGTTCTAACTTGATGGCGGCGTGTCGGCCTCCACGTCTCTGCGAAATGGAATCACACCAGGGATCAGCCACTTCTCCCACATGTCATCGATTTTGCTCTGGAAGTAATCGATATCATCGTTGGTAAAGTGCGCGAAACGCCCTTGCTTCAATAAATAGTCCCGCACCGGCACGCGCCGAATCTTGCCCGCCGCGATCTGCTCGGTTCGACCGGTAAGCCTGAGCAGCCCATTTTCCACCTCGTACAACGGCCACACGCCCGAATTGACGGCCAGTTCTCCCATCTCGTGGGACAGGTAGGGGTCATAGTCCCAGCCCTTCGGGCAGGGATCGAGCGAGTGAATGAAGGTCGGACCACCGATGGCCAGCGCTTTGCGAATGGAGTTCATGCCATGCAGCCCATACGACATGCAGATGGTCGCAACATACTTGCATTCCGGATGACCCGCCGCCATCATGCCGGCCATGTTCTTCTTCCACCGACGATGCATGATTCGCTTCACTTTGCCAGGGGAACTAAAGGTAGTATTGGCGCCCCACGGCGTGCTGCCGGAAAGCTGGATGTCAGTATTGGCGTAAGACTCGTTGTCGTACATCAAGATCAACGAGTTGTACTCAGCGTGCGTCAGGGTTGCGGAAATTGCCCCGACGCCCATATCGGCGCCACCGCCATCACCACAGAACGCAATGACATTGATCGGCTCGTTCTTGATCTTGCCCTTGCGCATGAGTACCTTGAGAGCTGCGGACGTGCCCAGCGCTGCCGACCCGCTGCTGCCCAGCTGCGTGTGCATCCATGGAACTACCCACGATGTACTGTAGTACGTCGTATTGGCCACGTACATACAACCAGTGCTGCCCAGAATGATCGACCTTGGGCCGGCGGCCTTGGCCATCATCTTCATCACCAGCGCGGACTCGCAGCCCTGGCAAGTGCGGTGACCTGAAGTGAAATACTCTTCCAACGGGAGCTTCTTGACGGATTTGAAAGGATCCAGTTTCTGCGTCGGATCGATCTGAATGTAGGTCGCCATAATTTCTTTTCCTTTCCTGACGGGCGAAACACGTCAGCTAAAATCGACTATTCGCGCAAGCCGATCCATTGAGTTAGCGGTTGCGACTTTCCATCCGCGGCCTCGTATACCGAGTTAGCCACTTTTTCAACATCGGGAACGGTGACCTCGCGGCCACCGAGTCCCGCAATGAACCCAAGGACCGGCGGCTTCGACCCAGGAGCCGAATACAGCGCGCTGCGGACTTCCGTCGTAAGCACGCCGCTCATGTAGGGCGAACCGAAGGAGTAGTCGCGATCAATTACGCCCACCGCCTTGAAGCGCCCCAGTGATTTCGCCAGCTCGGCCGCAGCGAATGGACGGAACCAGCGCATGCGGACAAAACCGACTCTCTTTCCTGCCTTGCGCATTTGCCGGATGGCAACTTTTACGGGCGTCGAAAGTGTACCCATTCCCATGAGCACGATGTCCGCGTCCTCCGTTTCGTATTCCTCGAAGAACGGATTCCCATAGGAACGTCCGAAGATGCGCTCGAAGTCTGCATATGCTTCCTTCAACACAAGCGATGAACGCTCCATGGCGGCATAGTTCTGACGCCGGATTTCCATGACCCAGTCTTCATTGCCCTGCGGCGCTACGGTAATCGGATTATCCGGGTGAAGCAGCAGGTCGGCGCGGTTGTAGCGCGGCAGGAACTCATTCACCTTTTCTTGCGAGGGTACCTTCACCAGCGCCTGCGAGTGGGTGAGGAACGCACCATCGCAACTGATCGCACAAGGCAGAAAGATGCGCCGGTCCTCGGAGACGCGATATGCGATCAGGGCGGTATCCAACGCCTCCTGCGCGCTGTCGACCCAGACCAGTTGCCAGCCAAGATCGCGAACGGTCAGAGCATCGTTGTGCTCGACACCGAAAGCTCCGGGATCGTCAAGGGCGCGGTTGCCGACCATGGCCACCATCGGAATACGCAGCGCTGGGGTAACCGTCAGCGCCTCCATGGCGTACATCCAGCCGACGCCGCTCGAGCCGCAGAAAACCCGCGCCCCGCAGGCGCTGGCATGCTTCACGATTTCAAACTGAGAGTGTTCGCCCTCGGCGACAATGTATTCACAATCCATCTCGCCGTTCGCTACGAGCTTGCAGATGTACTGCATCACGGTGTCATAGGGGCGAATCGGGTAGGCGGTAATCACATCCACGTCGGCCAGCTTGCAGGCAACCGCTATGGCCTCGCTGCCGGTGATCAGTGCTGTTTTGTCGGTACTGCGTTGTTCCTCGACGTATGTCGCCGTTGCCATGTCCAGTCTCCTGTTCAGCAATTACCCTTTACGGGCGACTTCCAGCATCTCGGGAACTTGCTCCTCGTATTGCCCGCGATAGCGGAACCCATGCGATCGCTCCGGGCGGGATTTGATTTTGTCAGCCAGCCAGGCTTCATAGCCCTTCTTGTCCTTCCTCCACGCCTCCCACTGGCTCGCATTGTCTTCAAATGCCGTCTCATTCACCATCGTCACGCAATCTTTGACCGGGCACACGGCCTCGCATACACCGCATCCACAGCAGGCTTGCATGTTCGCGTCATACAGACCCTCGGGGGTGACGTCAAAGCACGAATCCGGACACTGCAGCCAGCACAACGTGCACTTGATGCAGGTATCGAAGTTCACCACCGGCCGCATCGTGCGAGTGGTGTACTTCTTGAATGTAGGATTGCGATCAGGGCGGAATCCGCCACTCTCATGCGTGGTGGGATCTTCTATCGCCTTACCCGCTGGAATGGACGGAATGGCGATGCCTTCGCCCATTTCATGCCACTTGGGGAAGTTAAACTTGTATGGCGTCTCCGGGTTTCCCTGGTCTGGCCGAACGGCAACGCTACTGATGCGCTCATAAGCGCGTGCGGCCGATTCTGCCTTCACCGAATCGTTCCACTGATCGACGATGGTTTTTTGGACAGATTTCAAGGTGAACAGTCCGGGCAGGATCTTCGCAATCGCGCCAAGGATACGCACGTCAGTGTGATCGTCCTTGTAAACCCACAGTCCCGAAAAACTGACTGTACCTTTCAAGATTGCCAGGTTATATGGCGTTTCCTTGCGGTGTGCCATCTGTAGGATCGTTTCGGGCTGCTCGCGTGAGGTGACCAGCAAAGTCCCGCCGGGTTTCAGCAATTTGTTGACGGGTTGCAACCCATACCATGCCCACGACTCCACGCCTTTGCACAAAGTGTCGTCGACCGCGATGGTGACATCCACTTCCTTGGGCTCGTATTTCGCCATGCCCTCTTCGAGCGTTAATTGATCATCCGCGACAATGGCAAACCCCTTAGCTGGAATGCCGTTGCGCTCGGGACTGTCACCGTAGCGGCCAAACGAAATCCCGAGTTTGCCCTCTTCATGCGCGGCCAGCACAATCGAACGCGTGATGCGCGTAGCCAGCTGTTTCTGGAAAATTCCCCGGTAAATAACTTCGATGGCATATAACCGGCCCATAATGTCCTCCGGAATTTTCAAAAAGATACTCAGATCCTATGCAAAACCATTTCCTCTACGTCTTCAATATGGCGGCGCATGGAAGACCGTGCACCTTCGGCGTCATGCCGCTTGATGGCGGCGAGAATCCGCCGGTGGCCGGCCAGTGATTTCTGCGGGCGTCCCTCGACCTGCAGAGTGCGCTCCCGCGTGTCGCGCAGCAGGTCCATCAGAATGTCCAGAACTTTCAGCACAACGCTGTTCCCGGACGCCAACGCAATCGTGTAGTGGAATTCGGAGTCCTCTGCGATGGCGCTTTCACCTGCGCGCAGCTTCTCCTCCTGTCGCTTCAGGATCTCTTCCATCTCGGCAATCTCATCGGGAGAAGCATGCGTCGCGGCGCGGGAAGCCAGCGGAGGTTCTAGAATCTTGCGAAAATCGAGCAACTCGCTGATGTGTTCTTCCTTGCGCTTGAGAGCATTGGCAAGCGGATTTGCTACGTTGTTTGAAGAAATCTCGCAAACGATGGTGCCGGCTCCCTGGCGTGGTTCTACCATCCCCCTCAACTCCAGGCTGCGAATAGCATCTCGGATAGAGCTGCGGCTGACTGAGAGGAGGTCGGCCAGTTCGCGCTCGGAAGGTAGCTTGTCGCCGGGCCGCAGCTTCTTGAGGATCAGCCGTTCGATCTGCCGGGCAACATCTTCGTAGACTTTGTTCCGGCGAACGGCCGCGAAATCAGAATTGAGTGTCGTAGCCACGCTCGATATCCAACTGGTCCGATAAGTGGACCAGAGCCACTATACGCCCCTGTATGCCCCTTTTCAAGGTTGCGCCAAATTTTTTTAGCTGGCGCCTTTTTCTCGACCCGATGGCCGCAACCACTCGGCCAGCCGCGATCTGAGAGGGCTCATGTCTTGGAATTTGTCGAAGCGGCCTGCGCCAGCAGCCTCGCGCAACTGTATACCGTGTGGGTGTGGTCCATAGCAACACCCACCCGCTCCCCTAACTCCACCACTGATCCGACCAATGCTTCCAGTTCCATGGGTCTGCCAGCCTCGAGATCTTGCAACATCGAGGTTTTGTGCTCCCCCACTTTTGCCGCACCCGCCATTCTCTGTTCCACAGAGACGGATAGCTCCATTCCCAATTTCTTTGAGACAGCTTCGACCTCCTGCATGATCTTGCGAATGACCTCGGCCACTCCCGGATCGCGCAGCATTTGCGCCAGAGTTGCCCGCGTCAGTGCGCTCACTGGGTTCAACGAGGCGTTCCCCAGAATCTTGACCCAAATTTCCTGCCGGATGTGGGTCGTGATCGGGCAGCGCAATCCGGCGGTCACCAGAGCTTCCGCGATGCGGCGGCATCGTTCCGAGCGCGATCCGTCCGGCTCCCCAAGAGAAATGCGGTTGCCCTCAATATGCTGAACGACTCCCGGCTCGTAGATCTCCGTTGAAAAATAAACGATCGATCCGACGATGCGACGAGCTTCAATGGAAGCCGAAATCACGCCGCCCGGATCGATCCGCTCGAGACGGAGTCCATCCCATTGGCCACCGAAACCCTGGAAGTACCACCACGGAATTCCATTCTGAGTGCTGACGACGGTTGTGTCGGGTCCGAGCACCGGCTTCAAGTGGGGAGCAAGTTGGGTGAGACTGTGCGCCTTTACGCCCAGGAAAACAACGTCAGCCTGCCCTGCCTCGTCGAGCGAGCCGACAATCCTGGGTTGTGTTTGAAAATCTCCCTCGACGCTCCGCACTCGCACACCATGTTCCTGCATCGCTCTTAAGTGCGGACCACGGGCGAAGAGAGTGACATCGAAGCCGGCTTGGGCGAGGCGTGCGCCCATGTACGCACCGATTGCACCGGCTCCGGCAATTAGAAATTTCATGCGTTGCTATCCAGCAAAGCCGCTGCGACAGCGCGTCGGCGAATCTTTCCTGTCGCCGTAGTTGGGATACTCGTCACGATGTAGAGTTTCTTGGGGCATTTGTATTCTGCCAGGCATTCGCGGCAGTGCTTCAGTAACCCCGCTTCGGTCGCACCATGAGGCTCATGGAGGACAACCGCGGCCGCCACTTCCTCGCCTAACGTAGGATGCGCAAATCCAAAGGTGACAGCCGCCGACACGGCCGGATGCTTCAGCAGGACTTCATCGACTTCGTGGGGCGCAACGTTCTCGCCGCCTCGAATGATGATGTCTTTCATCCGGCCGGTCAGATGGAGATAACAATCTTCGTCAAGAAATCCTTCGTCGCCGGTTCGGAACCATCCTTTCACTAACGCGCGTGCATTGGCTTCCGGGTTGTTTTCGTATCCGCGAAATACGCTGGCTCCCTGGATGACGATTTCGCCGCGCTGATTGGTGCCGAGTTCGTTGCCCTCTTTGTCCATGACACTGATCCGTATGCCCGTGCCTACGCCAACGGATCCCGCCTTGCGATAGCGCGGCGGCAGAGGATTGGAAGTCATCTGATGTGCGGCTTCCGTCATGCCATAGGCCTCCACAAAAGGCACGCCAAAAAGATCCTCGATTTTATGAATGAGTTCGCTGGAGAGTGGTGCGCTGCAGGAGCGAATGAAACGCAACGACGCGGCTTGCGCCGGTTTTTTATGGGCACGAGCCAGCAGCAATTGGTGCATGGTCGGCACGCCTGAATACCAGGTTACGCGATGCTCCGCTACCGTCCGCCAGAACGAAAGTGCGTTGAACTTGGTGGGAACGACCAGCGTTCCGCCAGAGAGCAAAGTGGACATCGCCGAGCCAATCAACCCGTGAATGTGAAACAGCGGCATGACGCACAACGAAACATCTTCGTCGGAAAGCGCGTAGGTGTTCGCGATGTTGGCAGCGGAAACAGCCAAATTGAAATGGCGGAGCGGAACGCGCTTGGGACGCCCGGTGCTGCCGCTGGTGTGCAGGATCAGGGCAATATCGTCTGGGGTGGGCTCGACCGCCTTTTTCCCCGAAGGAGCATCGTGCAGATGCACAATGCCTTTGTCGGTCATCCCCACCGAGAACACCGGGATCTTGAGATCGGCGGCCGCGCTGCGGGCGAACTCGGCTCCTACAGGCGGACAGAGCAGAACTTTTGCGTCGGTGTCGCGGAGGAAAAATACAAACTCTTCGTAGGGATATGCCGGATTTAAAGGCGCAGCCGTTCCTGCGATCGATGCGGCAAGGAAGGCGACAATTGTAGGCAGCCCGTTGGGCAATGCGATCGCCACGCGATCTCCGCGGCAAACACCCGCCGAGGCGAGCGCGTCCGCCATCGCCAGCACCTGTTCTCGCAACGACTCGTACGTGACGACGATGTCCAGTTCAGGTACCGCGATGGCAGCGTGACTTTCTGCGAAGTGCAATACGTCGAGTAGTGTGGCTACGGACTTTAAGGTGAATCGGGTTGCCATTGAAGCGGGGTTCCTCGGCGTGCGTCTAAGTTCGATGGATAGATGCGACGGGCGTAGTCCGTGCTCGTCTTTTTGCGTAGGGGATGCGTTACGCTAAATGGAATACCCTTCCGCACTCAGGGCTTTTCTGAATTCTTTTAAGAAGAACTGCACGTTGTCTTCGGTGGCCAACGGACCCATGACCCCAATGCGGAAAATCTTTCCGGCCAATGGTCCAAAACCGCCGGCAATCTCAATGCCCGGGCCATCCAAAAGTCGCTTGCGAACTTTCGGTTCATCCACGCCCGCAGGGACAACGACAGTATTGAGGGTAGGAATGCGGAATTCCGTGGGTACGTGCATACGCAATCCCATGGCCTCGATTTCACGAACGAAGAATCTGTGGCAGCGGCGATGACGGTCCCAACGATTCTCGACGCCTTCTTCCGCAATTACCTGCAGCGCTTCCCGTAACGCGTAGAACATGGAAATGGGAGCGGTGTGATGGTAGCGATGCGAGACGGTGGAGTAGTCGTGAATCAGTTTGATATCCAGATACCAGCTGCGCGATGGAGTCGTTTTCGCACGCAGCCAGTCCATGGCGCGCGGCGAGATTGCCAGAGGAGACAAGCCGGGCGGGCAGCTCAGCCCTTTCTGCGTACAGCTGTAAGCAATGTCGATGCCGGTCTGATCGAAGTCCACAGCAAGTCCACCGAGGGACGTAACGCAATCGGCAATGACCAACGCGCCGACTTCATGCGCTGCGGCACAGATGGCGCGGCCCGGCTGCAATGCTCCCGTGGATGTTTCGGCGTGGACATAGCCGACAACACTCGGGCGTTCGCGACGAATGAACTCGGAAATTTCAGCGTCGGCGTAGGTCTCGCCCCAGGGCTTCTCCAGCCGCACAACGTTTGCGCCCTGGCGCTTCGCCATTTCGGTGAGGCGATCGGAGAAGTATCCATTGGCGAACACCGCGAACTTCGATCCAGGCTCTACGAAGTTCGAGACAGCCGCTTCCATGCCGGCGCTGCCGGTGCCCGAGATCACCAGAATGGAGGCATCTTTAGTGCCGAAGATGCGCTTCAGCAACTCCTGGACATCCTGCATGACCTGGATGAAAAACGGATCGAGGTGTCCCACGATGGGCTTCGAGAGTGCCTGATAGACGCGGGGATGCACCATGGACGGCCCCGGCCCGAAAAGGTATCGCGTGGGCGGCTGAAGGGGCGCGAGCAAATCGTATGCAGGAGCTGATGATCGAGTAGCGGACATAGGGCCTCAATTCGTCTTCAGGCTTTGAAATTAGATGTGGCGGCGTGCACGAACCGTCTTGCGAAATATCTTTCGCCAACAAAATGAGCAGGCAGTGAATACCGGACGGGCGGCTACGGTCAAGCTAATTTTGTTGATAACATCATTAGCGTTGCTTATGCCGTACGGGGCGAATGCCATTCGTAGTCTCGTGCGAGACGCGGAAAGATACGTCCACCCCCGAGCATCCGGCTATTTCGTTCTTCCGCCCTCAGTCTTTAACTGGTCGCTGGCACCGGCTTGTGCGGCCGCGAGTCGCGCAGTCAGGACCCGGAAAGGCGAACAGGCCACGTAGTCCATTCCAACCTGGTGGCAGAACTCTACGGAAGAAGGTTCGCCTCCGTGCTCACCGCAAATGCCGACCTCCAGGCCAGGTCGCGTCTTGCGCCCGCGTTCAATGCCGACGCGCACCAACTCGCCCACGCCATCGCGATCGATCACGGCGAAGGGATCCTGCTTCAAGATTCCTTCCGCCAGGTACGTAGGCAGGACTTTGTTTATATCGTCGCGCGAGAAGCCAAACGTTGTTTGAGTCAGATCGTTGGTGCCGAAGGAAAAGAACTCGGCCTCTTTCGCGATCTCGTCGGCCACCAGCGCAGCGCGGGGCAATTCGATCATCGTGCCCACCAGGTAGTGAACGTGCCGGCCTTTTTCCTCGAACACTTCTTCGGCGACCCGGCGCACGATGGCCGCCTGATTCGACATTTCTTTCACGGTCGAAATCAGGGGAATCATCACCTCCGCGTGGGTCTTGACACCCTCTTTCTCGACCGCGACAGCGGCCTCGAAAATCGCGCGTGACTGCATTTCCGTGATCTCGGGGTAGGTAATTCCCAAGCGGCATCCGCGGTGACCGAGCATGGGGTTGAATTCATGTAATTCCTCGACCCGTCGTAACAGAGCGGGCAGAAGTTTCTTGAGATCGCCAACGGCCTTCGCGCCGTATTCGCGGTACTCACCGACCAGCGCCTTTTTCTGCTTGGGATCGGCACTCGAGAGAGTGGCGATGTCGACCATCAGCTTTTCGCGCTTCGGCAAGAACTCATGCAGAGGCGGATCGAGCAAGCGGATGGTCACCGGCAACCCTTTCATCGCTTTGAACAAACCGGCGAAATCCGAGCGCTGCATGGGCAGCAGTCTTTTCAAAGCTGCACGGCGTTCTTTCTCGTTGTCGGCAAGAATCATGGCGCGCATGTGGGGAATGCGATCCTGATCGAAAAACATGTGCTCAGTGCGGCACAGGCCGATGCCCTCGGCCCCAAACGCGCGCGCCTGGATGGCGTCTCGAGGGATGTCGGCGTTGGCGCGCACTCCGATCTTGCGGAACGGCTCGGCCCAGCCCATCAGCGTTTTCAAATCCTCATTTTCCGCAGAAGCCGCAACCGTATTCAGTTTTCCCTTGATCACGCGGCCCGTGGTTCCATCGAGCGAGATCCAATCGCCTTCGTGAAAGACCTGGCCCTTGACGCGCATCTCGCGGGCACGTTCATTCACCTCGATGTCGCCTGCGCCGGCTACGCAGCACTTGCCCATGCCGCGCGTAACCACGGCAGCGTGGCTGGTCATGCCGCCGCGGGAAGTGAGAATGCCCGCCGCAACTTCCATGCCGTGAATGTCTTCGGGAGTAGTTTCAGCGCGGACCAGAATCACGGGATTCTTCTTGTCCCCGTGGCCGGCTTTCTTGACTGCTTCGTCGGCGGTGAACACGATTTGCCCAACGGCCGCGCCCGGAGAGGCTGGCAATCCGGTGGCTAACACTTCTACCTTGGAGCTCTTTTCATCGAGTGTTGGTACCAGGAAATCGTACAGTTGATTCGGGTCAACGCGGAAGATCGCCTCATTCTCGGTGATCAATCCTTCCTGCACCATCTCGATCGCAACCCGCACAGCGGCGCGGCCGGTGCGCTTGCCGTTGCGGGTTTGCAGCATGTACAGGGTGCCCTCCTGGATGGTGAATTCGAAGTCCTGCATGTCCTTGTAATGTTTTTCCAGACGTGTCGTGATTTCACGAAGCTGGTTGTAGACATCGGGCATGATCTTCTGCAGTTCGAGAATGTGCACCGGAGTACGAACGCCGGAAACGACGTCCTCTCCCTGCGCGTTCATCAGAAATTCGCCGTAAAATTCCTTTTCGCCGGTGGCAGGGTTGCGAGTGAAACCCACGCCGGTACCACTGGTTTCGCCCAGGTTTCCATACACCATGGCCTGCACATTCACGGCAGTCCCCAGCATGTCGTCGATATTGTTGATGCGGCGGTAGTGCTTGGCGCGATCATTCTGCCAGGAGCGGAACACGGCGTCGCGCGCCATCACGAGCTGCTCATGCGGATTCTGTGGGAAGTCGCGCTTGGCGTGTTTTTTGACGGCCTTCTTGTATTCCTGAATGACTTCCTTGAGAGCCTTGGCATCCAGTTCGGTGTCCAGTTTCGCTTTCTTCTGTTTCTTCTTGGCATCGAAGATTTCATCGAAAACGGATTTCGGAATTTCCAGTACGACATTGCCGAACATCTGGATAAGCCGGCGGTAGGAGTCGTAGGCAAAACGCGGATTGTTGCTGCGTGCGGCCAGCGCCTCGACACTTTGATCGTTCAGGCCGAGATTGAGGATCGTGTCCATCATGCCGGGCATGGAGAACTTCGCTCCCGAACGCACACTCACCAGGAGCGGATTCTCGCCCGCACCCAGTTTTTGTTTCTGCAGTTCCTCGAGGCGGCGAAGCGCCGTTTCGATCTGCTTATCGATGTCCCCGGACACCTTCCCGCCACTGCGCATGTACTCGCGGCAGGCTTCGGTTTGAATGGTGAAACCCGGAGGCACGGGCAGACCGGCATTGGTCATTTCGGCCAAGCCCGCCCCCTTGCCACCCAACTCGTCCTTCATCTTGCCGTTGCCGTCAGCCTTTCCGCCTCCGAAGAAATAGACGTACTTGGTCGCGGTGGTAGTGGGCTGCGCTGCATGATTTTCAGAAACTGTAATGGTGGCCATAATGAGAGCCTCTTGTGAAATGGGATTTCTGATTCAGAACCTGTCGATAAACTTGAAGCGCTCAACCGGGAGCCCTGGCGCTCACGGGATCTGCCAAGTGTTTAAAGATAAGTGTACCTGAGTCAAACTCATGGTAGCTACTGCAGCGGCAGAATACCAGTCTCGCTCATTGGTTGCGCGCGGGCAGACTCGCCGCTTCCACCTAGCGCAACCTGAGGAAGAAATATGTGCTCATCGCCAGGCCGGTTGCGATCACCAGGTATCGCACTCTGACCGGATCGGCTTTCTGAGCGTAATGCGCAGCCAACCATCCGCCGAGCAGAGCCCCGGCAATCATCTCCATGCACTGCGTCCACAGAACGGCGCGAGCCACGATGAACGTGACAACCGCGGCCGCGTTGATTGCGACCGCGAGCAGCGTGCGAATAGCGCCCATCGCGTGAATGTCATGCATGCCCAGTGCGGCTAACATCGCCAGGCTTATGAAGCCGATGCCGGCTCCGAAATATCCGCCATAGATGGCTACGGCTAATTCCGCAAAGGACGCGAGCGTGATCGCGAGCCAGGATAGGTCCCGAAGATCGCCGATCGTATCTCTGCTCCCCGCGATCGCGCGCAGTTTATTCCCGAAGGTGAATAGCAGGGTGCCACCCAGCAGAAGCCAGGGAACGAGATGCTGAAAAGTGTGCTGCGGGGTTTTGAGCAAAAGCAGCGCACCAATCCACCCGCCAACCACGCTGGTTAGGAGCATTGGAACCATCAGTCGCAATGGGACGCTGAGACGTTTTACATACGCAACCGCACTCGCCGCCAGACCGGGCCACAGGGCCACGGTGTTGGTTGCATTCGCCTGCACGGGCGGCACATGCAGAAACAGAAGCGCGGGAAACGAAACAAAGCTGCCCCCGCCCGCCACCGCGTTCAGCGCTCCGGCAATAACAGCTGCGGAAAATAGCAGGAAAGCCTGAGGGAAGTTCAAAGCCTTGTGTATCAGAAAACCGCCGCTCCGAGAAGGCGACTTCCGTCAGAGACCGCGAGATCTCGAAAGTCATATTGAGGACGGAAGATTAAAGAAATCGACAGCGGAACAAGACGGGTGTATTGTCTTGAACCCGCAATATTACTCGTCTTGCTTTTGCGCATAAGTGGCGGCGAAAGTTTCACCGCGACAGGTCACTTTTGTGGCTTGCGCAAAATGAGTTGCTTGACAGTTTGGAATGCGTTATGGTAAACCGCCCGACTGGCAATGGTCCGCTTACCATACCGGATCAAAAATCGATCTTGCGGTCTCGGGATTGGTCTCCTCGAGCAGCAGTTTGCCGGCGGTGAGGCCCTGGTTTGCAAATCATCGGGAGAAGAAAGCCATGCGCTTGCTGACAAAGTTTTTCGCGCTCCTGGTCGTTCTTATGGCAACCGGTTCACTGGCCCTCGCCCAAAGCACGGAAGCAGTCGGCAGTGCGGGTGGATCCGCTTCCGCCGGCGCAAGCAAAGCGGAGGTGGATGCGCTGCGCAGCGAGTTGGCAGCACAACGCCAAGTCATCGAGCAGCTAAAAGCCATTGTGGAAAGGCTTTCGCAAGCCAACCCAGAGAAAAACGCCGAGACGAGGATGCTTCCCACCAACTCGTCCTTGGAAGGAGAGCCCCGTTTAGTCAACGCGGTGCTCATGCAACCTCTCGCCGTTGCGCCGTCGGTGGCCGTAGCCGAACAAGCGCAACAGCCAGTTGCCAAGAAAGAGCCGCCACCCATAGCCGGGTGGAATGGCGAGCACTTCTTCATCAAGAGCACTGACGGCAAATTTCAAATACAACCATACGGGTACTTCCAAAGCGACTACCGCGCCTACGAAGGCGATGGCGCGCCCTCAAATACGTTTGTAATCCGGCGAGCCCGTTTTGGTTTTCAAGGAAACTACGGTACTCGCTACACGTTTGCGGTGCTGGCCGATGCAGCTGCCACCAATGGCCTGATTCTGCGCGACCTCTATGTCAACGCGCAGGTTAGGCCAGCTTTTCAAGTGCAGATTGGACAGTTCAAGGAGCCATTCGCCCAAGAGGAACTCACAACAGTCACCAACATTGACTTCATCGAGCGATCGCTCGCCTCACTGCTCTATCCCTCCGCGTCCACTGCCTACCGCAGCCCTGGCATTACCCTTCACGGAGATATCTCCGGTGGCGCTTTGCAGTGGTGGCTTGGCGCGTTCAACGGCAAGGGTATCTTGGCGAATAACACGACGAATCAGCCAGAAATCGTCGGCCGGCTGCGTTTTTACCCGATGCGCAACAAAAAGGACAGCCTGCTCCAGGGTTTGGCCTTCGGTGGATCAGTTGCCTTCGGCCGGACCCGGGGACTTTCGAACGAGACCAGCTTCAGTGCCACCATGCCCGATGTGGCCTATACTTTCTTCCCTTCTTTCCGCATCAATGGAACCACGGAGCGCTACAACGGCGAGGTTACATGGGTTCACGGGCCTTGGGGTTTACGTGCCGAGTACGATCAACTTAATCAATTTCGCCGCAACGTTGGCTCAGAACAAGCCGGCAACTTGGGATTCCTCACTCTTCCTGGCATTGTTGCCAAGGCTGGTTACGGCCAGGTCACATATCTCCTGACGGGTGAGAAGCGGCCGGAGAATGGTACTCCGAAGGTCAAGCATCCCTTCATGGGTCCGGAAACTTCGACTGGAGGCGGAGCCAACGGTTTGGGAGCTTTTGAATTGGCTTTCCGCTATGACAGTATCCAGGCGCATGAGCCTGGTATCAATCTTCTAAACAATCCTATTACTCCGGGATTTGTGCCCACATACATCAATCACACGGATCAGTTCACGGCGGGCATCAACTGGTATCTCAATTACTGGGTCAAATACCAGGTGAACATATCAGTCGATCGGTTGAAAGAGCCGAGTGTCACCGGTCAAGTGCCGCAAAATTTTGTGGTCTTGCTGAACCGCCTGCAGTTCAGGTTCTAGCGGGCTAATTAAGTCGAAAGGACTGCCTGTTTGTGGTCAAGCTGCTTCTGGGTTGAACACCCGCAAGGCGAATTCGCAGGGAGGAAGATTCGATGCAACCGAGAATTCTATTAAGCATTGTTGTTACAGCGATGTTTGTGATTTTGAGCGGTTGCGGAGACGTCAGAAACTGTCCTGTGTGCGGGACCACCAAGAACGATGGTTACGCCAATATCGACGTTATCCCCGTGCCCGAGCACAATCCGACCGGCGAACCGGGCGGCCCATTCAACTCGTTTGACATAAGTGTGAGCGATTCGGCCAATCATCGATTCTTCGTATCGGATCGCCTAGGTCTGGACGTCGTGGTGATTGATACGTTGCAGGACGTGGCCGTGAACTACTTCTCCGGCGCGAACGGGGTGGCCGGTGGCGGAGTCAACGCGAGTTCCTGCGCGACGGACAACCCGACAACGCCCTCGTTGTTCATTCCACCGCTTGTGACAGGTACTGGCAACTGGACGCGCTTCGGTTGCCGCACCCTGAATTTCCATATTCCGGGGTTTGGCGCCAACAATCTTTTCGGCGGCTTTCCCGGTGCGCAGTGTTGCGCCGCGCGCGCCAACGGCGTCAATCCACTTTCTGCTCCTGACGGTGAGGTGTTGAGTCCCGATAACAACACCCTGTTCGTGGGAAACGGTTCGGCTAGCGTGGTCGCCTTTGATCTCACCACGACGACTTTTACGCCTGGCGCTAGCCTGCCAGTTGGGCCAACCGTGATTGCCGAGTTCCCCACGGGCATTTCACCCGACTACGATGGTCCAAATGGCATCGGGCCCTGCGTCGCATCCGCGAACGGGCGAGCGTTTTCCGATCTAAGCTGTGGAGATCTGAGAGCTGACGAGATGTCGATAGGTGTGGCCAACGGCACCACAATCCTGCTGGTAGCGAATGGTGATCCTGGTTTTCCCTTCATCACACTCGTCGATGTCAGCAACATCGTGCACCCGACGGGCACTTTTACGGCGGATCATTGCCTCCCCGTAGCGAACCAAACCCCCTATGGGCCGCCTCTGGTTGGAAATGGACAAGGAAACACCGCTCCAGCCGCCGGTCCTATTAATCCTCCGACCTGCATAATTGGCCAGATATATTACGATGGCGCTGCCGCCAACAATACCGGGGTCCCTATCGATGATGCCGGTCTCAACGCAACGGCAGGCTTCCCCTGCCCTGATCCCTCCACGACAGCTCTCTCGGGCATGACTGGTCACGGCGCTGGGGTAAATATTCTGGGGCCAGACCGGCCCTGCCATCATGGCCCAATGCTTAACCCCGATGGCACTTATTGCACCAGCCAGAATCCTCCTTCGGCTAGCTGCTTCGGAGCGGTTGCAATTGCAGGTATAGGCGGCTCAGTTTTCAATCCCAACACGGGCCGATTTTTACTTACAAACTCCAATTCAGATGCGGCTAATCTCACCATCGGCTCAATCGACTTCATTAATCCGAACCTGGGAAATCCAAATGGGCCAATCGTAGAAAACAGTGTCCCTATGCCGAACTGCATGCCAACCAGCATTGTTCAGGGACCGGGGAATAATTTCCTCGTAGGCTGCGGAGACCATGACGGAGAAGCCTTCCCCCCCAATGAATATGTAATAGACGGAACCACGGGCACAATTCTTGCCACCATCACCCAAGTCGGCGGTGTGGATGAGACTTGGTACAACCCCGGTGACAATCGATACTATCTCGCCGCGCGCGATATGCCCACCGGTCCCGTCTTGGGCGTCATTGATGCGAAGACGAACCAGTGGCTGCAAAATGTGACAACCAATTCCAACTCGCACAGCGTCGCGGTGGATTCCGGTAATAATCACGTATTCGTCCCGTTGCAGGCGGGCGGAATTTGCACGACTCAGAGCGCAAATGGTTGCGTCGGGGTGTTCGCACAACAGTAAGCGAAGCAGGAGGCGTGTTTGAGGAGAA
>QIAH01000273.1 GCA_003225465.1 Acidobacteriota bacterium
CAACGCCAGGGATCTTGGCCATTGCCGTCTGGATCTCGTCCGCCTTTTGCTCGAGCGTTTTTAGATCCGTTCCAAAGAGCTTCACCGCGAGTTCGCCCTTGACCCCGCTGACCGCCTCCTCGACGTTATCGGAGATCGGTTGCGAGAAATTCCAATCCACGCCGGGCAACTTGTTCAACGCTTCGTCCATGGACGCGATCAGTGTGTCTTTCGTCTTGAACTGGCTGCGCCATCTTGCGCGTGGCCAGAGGTCGACAAAGAATTCGGTGTTATAGAAACCGCTGGCATCGCTGCCATCGTCGGGACGTCCTACCTGACTCACGACCTGCTTGGCCTCAGGGAAGGAAGCCAGAATCTGCCGAGCTCTGCGAGCCAGGTCAATGCCGGCAGTTGGGCCGCTGCTGGGCGCGAGCGTGCCGCGCACCCAGATGGCGCCTTCATCGAGATGCGGCAGGAATTCGGAACCAACCACGCCTCCGAAGCCGAGGAAGAGCATGATGGCAACCGCCACCAGCCCCATGGCCAGCGTGAAGTCCAGGTGCGCGAAGCACCAATCCAGCGTGCTGCGGTAATACCGGTTGAGCAAGTCGAGGGCGGGATTCTTCCATTCCTTGATGGTGCCCTTGAACGCGAGGCTGCAGAGCACGGGCGCAATCAGGAGGGCGAACAACAGCGCGCCAAGCAGGGCAAAGGCTACGGTCCACGCCATGGGCCGAAACAATCGTCCTTCCACGCGCTGCAGGGTGAAGATGGGCAGGTAGGCGACGATGATGATGATGCGGGCGAAGAAAACTGGCTTCTGCACTTCGTGCGCGGCGATTCCGATGGTCTCGAGAAAAGAAGTGCGCCGTCCTGAATATTCCATGTGCCGCAGAATGTTTTCGACCATCACCACCGAGCCATCCACCACCATGCCGAAATCGAGCGCGCCCAGGGAGAGCAAGTTCGCAGGAATGTGGTTGAGATCCAGGAGAATCGCTGCAAACAATAGCGAGAAAGGAATGGTGATGGTAACGATCAGGGCGCTGCGGACATTGCCGAGAAACAGAAAAAGGATGAGGGTGACGAGCAGAACGCCGTCGGTCAGGTTGCGAAGCACAGTGTGCGTGGTGTAGTGGACAAGGTCGCTGCGGTCGAGGTGCGGAACCAGCTTCACTCCGGGCGGCAAAATTCCGTTGTTCAATTGGGCGATCTTCGCGTGCAGCGCATCCAGCGTCTTGTCGGCTTCGGTGCCTTTGCGTAGCAGAACGATGCCTTCAACGACGTCGTCATCATCGAGCACCGTGCCGTCTTCCTTGCGGATCGCTTTGCCCAACTGCCCCAGCCGTACCTTGGGCGCCTGCACGACGTTGGCAACATCGCGCACCCGGATGGGGGTTCCATTGATGACCTTAATGACGGTTGCGGCAACATCATCGGTGGTGGACATCAGGCCGACTGCCCGAATGTTAAGGGCCTGCTGTCCGCGCTCGATAAATCCGCCGCCTGCGTTGGTATTGTTCGCGGCCAGCGCCTGCTCCACCTGGTTTAAAGACAGGCTATACGCCACCAGTTTCCCGGGATCGAGCTGCACTTGATATTCCCGGGTGGGGCCGCCGAAGATGTTGACCTCCACCACGTTTGGCACTGACTTCAACTGGTTGCGCACGCGCCAGTCGTTCAGCGTTTTCAACTCCATCGCGTCGTATTTCGGATTCGTGCTCTTCAGCGTATAGAAGAGAATCTGCCCGGTCGGGCTGTAGTCCGGGCCGAGGGCCGGATTTACGTTGGTGGGCAAGACGGCTTGCTGGAGGCGATCGAGTACCTCCTGGCGGGCGTTGAAGGTGGTGGTCTCGTCGTCGTAGATGATGGTGATGACCGACAAACCTGCGAGCGAGACGGAACGCAGGTGGGTCATGTGGGCGACGCCGTTCAGGTTGACTTCCAGCGGAACCGTGATTTGCTGTTCCACTTCCTCAGCAGCGTGACCGGACCACTGGGTGATGATCTGGACGTAGGTATCGGCGACGTCGGGATAAGCCTCAATCGGTAAATTGTGGAATGAGATGACACCCCAAATGAACAGAACCAGCGATGCGCCCAGCATCATGAGCCGGTTGCGCAGCGCAAAATCGATCAGCGCTCCGATCATTCCTTCTTCTCCGCGACCGCGGTGGAGAAGTCGAGGGCTTTGAGAACCACTTCATCGTCCGCCTTCAGACCCTCGCGCACTTCTTGCATGCCGTCCGCGGCCCCGCCGCTCACATGCACCTCGACACGGCGAAAGCGGCTGGAACCTTCTTTGCGGAACACCCAATCTTTATCGTGCAGGCGCATGATGGCGGTTCCGGGCACGACCAAGGCCGGGCGGAGCCGACGGGAGCGGAATGTGGCAACCGCGAACATGCCGGGTCGCAGCATGCCATTGGGATTGGCCAGCACGATGCGCACTTTCGCCGATCGCGTGCCGGGATCGAGCACACGCGAGATGTCTGCGATGGTGCCCTTAAAAGTTCGATCAGGGAAAGCGTTGAGCCGGATATCCGCGGTGTCACCGATGTGCACGTCGCCGAGATCATTTTCGAAAACGTCGCACACTACCCACACTTGCGACAGGTCGGCGATGGTAAACAGATTGGGAGTATTGTCGAGGCTCTTGACGCCTTCGAAACCAGCTACGTTTTGTTCGACGATGGTGCCGGAGACCGGCGCGCGCAATTCCAGCAGCGGACTTGGCCGCGCCGGATCACCGCCCATCACCCGAACCTTCTGTTCGGATGTTGCGACGTCCACCCTGGCCTTTTCCTCGGCGTTCTGCGCGACTTGCAAATCCTTTTCCGCCACTGCACCGCGATCAAACAACAATTGTGCGCGGTCAAGCGCCTTTTTCGCGACGCGCTCGTCGGCGAGTGCCTTCTGATAATCGGCAAAAGCCGCCGAAAGGTCTGGGCTGGAGATGGATAAAAGTACCTGGCCCTTTTTCACTGCATCGCCGAGGCGAACTTTCAGATCCACCACCCGGCCGCTTCCCAGCGAAGTCACGTGGATGGTGCGGCTGACGTCAGGTGTGATATTGGCATTCGCGGTTAAGGTCGTGGGCATCTGCCGTAGGGAAACGCGCGCCGCAGGAAACAG
>QIAH01000047.1 GCA_003225465.1 Acidobacteriota bacterium
TGCACACTGCAAATGTGACTACGTGATCGCCATGGACGGCGACCTTCAGCATGATCCGGCGGAAATCCCAGGATTCCTGGAGAAGCTCGAGGAGGGATACGACGTTGTCAGCGGTTGGCGCAAGCACCGCATTGACAACCTCTTGCTGCGGAAGATTCCTTCACGTTGTGCAAACTGGCTCATGGCCAAACTCAGCGGCGTCAACATTCACGATTTCGGAACAACATTTAAGGCGTACCGTCGCGAGCTCCTTTCGCAACTGCCTCTCTATGGAGAGATGCATCGGTTTATACCAGCTTTGGCTTCGGCTTACGGCGCCTCGATCTGTGAAATTCCTATTCAAAACAAGCATCGGAAGCACGGGGTATCGCATTACAACTTGTCTCGCACCTTCCGGGTCATGTTCGATTTGCTCACCATTCGGTTTCTGCTTCGCTACATGTCGCGGCCGCTGCACTTCTTTGGCCGGCTCGGCCTGATCAACATGAGTACGGGATCCGCCGTGGCTCTTTGGCTGCTGGTGTGGAAGGTCCTTTATCGAACCAATGTCGTGGAGCAACACGCACTGCTGCTGGTTTTTGCAGCAGTCCTGGTCTTGCTGGGCGTCCAGTTGGTGGCACTCGGGCTCCTCGCCGAATTGGGAGTCTGGCAGTACTTCAATCCGTCTGCGCGGAAATCATATTCCGTGTCCGAGATTTTTGATCTGCGTGCAGCTGGTGGGATTGATATCGCGTCGGAGCGGCGGTCATGAGCACGAAGGCGCTCGCGATGGAAACGCAAGAGTCTGTGTTGAAGGAGCTTCAAGATCGTTCCTGGCACTGGCATCGGGATGCTGCAATTGCGCTCCTGCTTACGGTTCTGGCGTTTGCCGTTCGGTTGAATCACGTCGACTTTAACAGCCTGTCTGAGGACGAGTCGGCAAAGTGGGCGGCCGTTCAGGAATATCGTCACGGACACTTCGTGGGCGTCAACAGTGAACACCCGATGATGCTGAAGGTGTTGGCCTGGGTCAGTCTGACAATGGGTGAGCGCTGGAACCGCCTGGCCTCAGTCCATAGCTGGCCCACGATGAGCCCCGAGGGCTGGCTTCGATTTCCTAATGTCCTTTTCGGCGCGGCGACGACTGCAATTCTCTTTCTGTTTTGTCGTCGCCTGATCGGATTTGTGGGGTCATTCGCAGCGAGCTTCTTCTGGGCAGTTTCGCCATTGGCAGTCGCATTAAATCGGCTTGCCAAAGAGGAAACGCCGTTCACCTTCTTCACTCTTCTTGCTTGTTACCTCTATTGCCGGGCCCAACAGGCGGATTCCGGCGAGAGTGCACGCCGATGGTATGACCTGAGTGCGATTGGGTTTGGACTGGCTTTTGCCTCGCAATACATTCTTCACCTTCTTGGCTTGAACGCGCTTGCCTGGTTTCTTGCCGGCAAGATGGGACTAAATCGCGAGCCTTCGCGGTTCAGCTACCGACGATTCTTCCTCGTCATCGTCCTCACGTTCATTCTGGTGAACCCGGTCGTTCTGTTTCCTAGCAACTTTAGCGCTATCCTGCATTGGCTTCACCATGATGGCGTCACGCACAGTGGTTACGACTTCGACGGCACGCTCTATCTGAACTTTCCCTCGCGTCTGCTTGCTGGAGTTCCCTGGACTTACTATTTGTGGCTCCTCTTGATCAAGACACCGATTCCAATTCTGGTGGCCGTCATCGCGGGGAGCATCATGCTGCTGCGGGACCGCCGGACCCTCGCGTCGTGCTTTTTTCTTTCTTTTGGAGTGCTTCAACTGGCCGGGCTTTCGGTTTCTGGTGCAAAGTGGGTGCGTTATTCACTCGTGCTGCTGCCATTTCTATTTCTGGCTGGCGGTTATGCGGTGCAAGCGGTCTGGGAGCGCATGAGGGAGAAGAAAATATCGCTGGCATTTGGTGGGCTGGCCGCTGCCACTCTGTTTGCGTTGCCTTTGCTTGAATTGCACTCGTGGTCTCCGTACTACTCCTTCTATTTGAACTCAATTGGCGGAGGCCAGAAAAATATTGCCCGTTATTTTGGGCAAGATGAGGTTTCGGAGTTCGACACACGGGAAGTAGCGCAGCAGGTCTGTTCCAGCGCACACTCGGGCGCCCGGCTGGCGACCGCCAGGCCGATGAGCATGACCTACTACATAGAAAACTGCGGTCGCACTGACATTCAGGTTGTGCCCCTTTACGACCGCCATTATGTACCCCGGGACAGAGATGTGATCATTCTTGAGCCATCCCGGAGGTTCTTCGAGACACAGAGATTCTTCGACGCTCTCGAAAAATCTGACATGTCTCGCCGTGAAGTCCGCGTCGGACCGGTTCTCGCGAGCACGATTTATCTCTTCGACTCGTCCACGCCACAAACTACTGGCCAGGAGCAATGGACGCTCACTCAGCTGCGGGAGTCACCGTCTGAAAGCGAGACAAGAACTCACAAGCCAGACTTCGTGAACATAAACACTGTTGTCGAGTTCCCACGATTCCCTTGGAGAAGCAAATGATGATTCGGTTTTCCCAAAGTTTGAACTGTCAGGCAAGCCGGTTTCTGTCCGCGTTGGCTTTGCTGGCTGTCTGCATTCCGACAGTTGCACAGCAGGCCACGGTGTCGGCCCCGTTGAGCGCTGATGAAGTCATGCGGCGAGTCGTGGAAATGAACGAACACCGGGCTAATGCGCTCGAAAGCTACTCGAGTATCCGAAGCTACCATCTCGAGTGCCACTGCCTATCGCACAAGAAGGCAGACATGGTCGTTCGGGCTGAGTACGAAGCGCCCAATAAGAAGGTATTCACGATCGTCTCGGAGAGCGGATCGGGCACCGTGCGGAGTCGCGTGTTTAAGAAGCTCCTTGAGGCCGAGCAGGAGTCCATGCGCGAAGAGAATCAGCAGCGTTCAGCGATCACACCTCAGAACTACACGTTTCAACTCACGGGATACCAAAAGATCGGTGGGAATGAGGTTTATGTACTCGAGGCGCAGCCGCTGACCAAAAACAAGTTTCTCTTTCGAGGGCGTATCTGGGTCGATGCGAAGGACTTTGCCATCGCTCAAGTCGAGGGCGAGCCGGCCGTCAATCCTTCGTGGTGGACGATTAAGACCGACTTCAAACGAAGCTATCAGAAACTCAGCAGCTTCTGGCTGCCCGAGTCAAACGAGAGCGAAACGAAGGTGCGGATTCTTGGCAGTGCAGTCCTGACTATCAAATATGGGGAATATCAAATCACCCAGACTCACAACTTAAATCCACCTCTTGGTGTGGAGGAACCCCCCTCGAATGGACAGTAACTCAACTTTGGTGTCGAATCCGCGAGAACGATGCTGCGTGAAAGAGGATCGCTTTGCTATGTCTACTTATAACGACCGTCAATCGGAATCGGATCATTGCATTGCATACCCGGCGTTCCCGAGGCCGCCGTTGCGAATTGATTCGCGGATTGCAGCACTTCCGGAGCACGAGAACGAACAGCGTCCCGTATCTTCCAGCCTGCAAGAATGGGATTTATTTCACGACAGCCTAATCGAATCGGGTGCGAACTCACGACCGCGAAATCCCTGGGCGGCAGTTGGATCGGTGACCCTGCTGTCGCTCCTCTTGCTAGCACTAGTTGTCATCCCACTGTTTCACACGGATACGCTCCCCAAGCGGGAGACACTAACGATGTTATATGTACTGCCCGCGGCCGCTGCTTCCAATATCACGAGGTTCCCGCGCACATCCACCTCCAGAAACACACCGACAAATATGAGGATTCCTAGTGCAGTGCATACGACGCAAGAAGCACCTGCGCCTTCGCTGGATACTGCGGGCGGACTAGTTGGGGGAGTTCCTGGCGGAGTAGTCGGCGGAATTCCCGGTGGAGTGCTTAGCGAAATGCTGCATAGCACGGGCAGTGCGCCCGTCCTCGCGAAAACTCCCGCCCCCGCGCCAAAGAGAATCCGTGTCCCCGCCCAGATAGCCGAGGCCAACCTGGTGTACGACGTTGCGCCGAAGTATCCACCTGAGGCCGGCCGCGCGCGGATTGAAGGGGCGGTAGTGCTGTTGGCCGTGATCGGCAAAGATGGCAGCGTGGAGGATGTTAGCGTAAAGAGCGGTTTGTCGGTGCTCGCACAGGCCGCAATCGAAGCAGTAAAGCAATGGCGCTACCGGCCGTACCTCTTGAATGGAGAACCGGTTGAAGTCGACTCCCAGATCACAATTAACTTCACACTATCGGGAGCTTAGGAGTATCCATAAGTGCAGCAAAATACACTTAGATTGCCGGGTCGACCTTTGGCATCGTCCTTGCGGCGAGCCCATCTGTTGTTTTTGATCGTTATCGGTGCAGTGGCGGTTGCCGTGCCGATGTCGGCGCAGTCTTTCACGGCGGCGGACACAAAAACAGGAACCATCCTTGGCACGGTCGTCGATACCACTGACGACCCAATTCCCGGTGCCAATGTGATTCTTCAAGGGCCGGCTGGCGACCGTCTCACGGCTATCACAAAAGACGACGGTGGCTTTGCGTTCGACCAGGCCCCGGCCGGAGCCGCCTATCAGATCACCGTCACCGCTGAAGGATTTGCAGAGTCGAACTCGTCCATTACGGTCGGACCGGGTGAGAACAAGACGCTACCCGAGATCAAACTTCGCATCCTGGCTGTGCAGCGGGCGGTCACCGTAAGTTACTCCTCGAAGGAAGTTGCTGCCCAACAGCTCAAAGCTGAAGAACAGCAGCGCGTTCTAAGTTTCATACCAAATATGTATGTGGTGTACGAACCTCACCCCGAGCCCCTTACTACGAGGATGAAGTTCCACCTGGCATACAAGAGCCTCACCAATCCGTTTTTCTTCGCACGCACGGCTGCGTGGGCCGGCGTTCAACAGGCTCGTGACGATCCCAGTGAATGGCATCAAGGTGCGAAAGGATATAGCAAGCGGTTGGGAGCTGGCTTCGCCGACGGGGTTACCGGAAGCTTGATCAGCAACGCTATTCTGCCATCATTTCTGCATCAGGATCCTCGCTATTTCTACCAAGGGTCCGGTACGAAGAAGTCTCGGGCTCTTCATGCCATGTTGGCTCCATTTGTCTGTAAGGGAGATAACGGGGCATGGCAGCCGAATTATTCTCAGTTGGGCGGCAGTCTAATTGGATATTCCATCTCTAGCGCTTACTACCCTAGTTCAGATCGTACTGCCGGGCATCTATTCCAGACTTTTGGGATAGATCTGGGTCTGCATGTCGTCGGCAGTCTGGCTCAGGAGTTCATCTTGGGCAAATTCACCAGCAGAAGTAAGCACTAGTCAGATGAAAGTGTTTAGCTCCGTCTTGGACGCCTGCCGCGTCCGATGCGTATAGCCACCGTGGTGGTCTTGGTCGTTTCGAAGGGAGGGAACCCCTGCAGCGGGTCCGAATCGTAAGAAACATTGGACGAATTGGTTTGGTCGCCGCCTCCCTGCTGCTCTGCTCTGCCCAGTCTTTTGAGCCGACGCCGAAACTGTATCGAGCCAAGCCGGAGAACGTGCCGCCGTGGGCGGAGCAGGGAAATTTTCGTTTCATCCGGCTGGACGGTGGACGAATCGAGAGCTGGAAGGCCGAGCGGACCTGGTGGGGCAAAGAGTTCAGCACTGATGAGAAGGACGTTCTGACCCACATCTATGGCCGCGATTTCGAGCAAATGCTCGGCTTGCTCAAGCAGGCGGAGTTCAACTGGATATGGGTCACCTGGAGCAGCGGCTGGTCGCTTAAGGACGAGGACGAGAACCGGGAGAACCTGAAAAAGGTAATCGCCCGATGCCATGAGAACGGCATCCACGTCTCCGCCTACCTGTCGGCTTCCAACATGTTCCGCAAGAGCGCCTACCGCGACGACCCGGAAACGAAGAAATACGGCCTGTGGATGCACCACATCCCCTTGTTCTACGCCGGCCCGACCAAAACCGATCTGCAGATTTCCTGGGACCGCCGTCTGGCCGACGCGCGCAATCCCGGCTGGCGGGCCTACCTCTTGAAGAAGGCGGAGCTGGCAGTGGACGCGGGAGTGGACGCGATTATGTGGGACAACATGATCGGTTACAACGAAGGCCTAGCCCAGTTGCTCGATGACACCCAGCGCATGGCGGAGCGGAAGGCGCGGGAGACCGGCCGGCCCAAGGTCATGGTTTATGCCAATATTCATATTCCACCGCACCGGTTTGGGATGAACGACATCAACGAGGTGATCTGGGAGGAGGATGGCAAGGACACTCCGGGGGTGTGGAACGGGCATTGGCAGGTCGACAACGCGCGCAATATCAAATTCCTGAGCGGAGAGAAGCAGCTTTGGCAGCCCCTGAAGTATGAGAACGACCTTTACCATTGCGGCCCGCGCGAACGCTGCATCCCCAGCCCGGCCGAGCAGAAGCTTTCCATCGCCGAGGCCTATGCGTTCGGCGCGGCCACCTCGCGCAACATCGAGGGTCGATTCCTCTCCGCGCTGATCAAGGGCGAGCCGGAGGCTCAGGAGGCCTGGAAGGCCATCGCTCAATACAACCATTTTCTGATCGAGCATCGGGAACTGTATCACCAGGCGGCGCCGGTCGCGCAGATCGCTTTGATCTCCGCGGAGCCGCTGAACCCGCTGGCTGACGAACTCCTCAAGCAGAGTGTCTTTTTCGAGACGAAAGTGCTCGCGCACCTGGACAAGGGAGTCCCCCTGAACCGGTTCAAGGTGCTGGTGATGCCGGCTGACCTGCCCAAGCTCAGCGCCGAGCAACAGGCCCGGTTGAATACGTTCACCGCCGGCGGGGGCGTCATCATCAGGGCCGGAAAAGCGGAGCCGGGAATTGCGGCGCGCGCTAAAGCCGCGGCCGGAGGGCCTCGCCTCAGCATGGAGCCGCGCGGTTACGTGCTGGGCCAGTTGACTCGGAAACCCGACGGTCGGACTTTGATCCTCCACTTGCTCAACTACAATCACCAGGCCCCGGCAGAGAACGTCAAACTCCGGCTGGAGCTGAACGGGCTGGTCCAGGACCTGAGCCACTGGGAGGTGAAAGTCCTTTCGCCGGACACGGCCCAGCCTCAGTTCGCTGGCCTCTCTCTGCGCGGGAGCGTCAGCGAGTTCACTCTACGCCGGATCGAGCACTATACCGCGGTGACTCTCTCGGTCACGGAGGGGCGGTAGTTTTCGAACAGCCCGGCCTTCCTGTGTGACTGCCTGCTCTTTCCCTAAAGCCTTCGTTCGCGGGCTATTGCGGGCGCGTTCTGACTACGTACAGGGCAGCGTCAAAGCGTCGAACCACTATCTGATCCCTTTCGTCCTTACTGGATAGACCCTGTTCAGGCCGCCACTAGTTGGTTGGCAGTTGGTGGTTGGGAGGAAGGTTCCGCCGGGCCTTGTATTCTCTGACCTGCGCGGTGGGGAGTTGAAGAAGTCACGCCGGAACCGGGGAGCTCTCCACGGCGACTTCCTTGGCGAAGCAGATGTCGTCGTGAATTCCGCTTTGCCTTTGCATCTTGATTGCGATTTCCTCCTGCTGCCCTTTCCGCCTTGCAAAGGCACGTGAAAGACAGGTATGCAAAGCGTCCAGGATCCGGTGCGCAGTGGAATGCAGCGTTTCCCGATCTTGGAGTCCAGCAGTGCAGGAGGTGGGCATCTAAGAGAAACCGAATAGTTGACACTTGGATTATGCCGCGCGAGAGACAGCGTCGCGATTGACCAAAAGCACAAATATGGTGCCAAGGGCCCCCGGGCCCCTGGAGCTGCGATAGAACACCCGCAATCCGTCAGGTTGTTCGACAGCCAACGTCTTCATAATCGAGAACGAAGTACGATTGATCGGCTTTGGATTGCGCCCGACGATTTTCGTGAAATCCTACCTTGCCTTGAAAGAGCGGTACTTGCAAAACTCGTTCTTCGAAGTGTCAATGCAGTGACACTTTGCCAGACAGTCACTTAGTGGTCTGTTGACGTTGACCGTCGTCGTAAGCCAAGCTCACGCATCAACACCCGTCTCCTCTACACTCGAACTTCCATTCGATCTTTTGCAGCACGGCAGTCAAGACGGAGGCTCTGTTCCGACTAGACACCAATTTAGTTTGTCCGGCCTGAATTTCAAGGTGAGAAGACTGAACGCACGGGCGGCGGCTCGATATTTACCGTGAGCTGGGAACGTTCTTTGCCAGCAGCATTTGGCGACTCAGTTGCTCTTACGTTTGAATCCGAAGCGAGAGGCCGCAGCCCCCATCCAATGTCCTCCAAAGGCCCCTGCGGCCCCGCGCTTAAGGTTCTGTGCATTCGGCGGTGAAGAATCGCGACAAGAAAGGGGGAGACATTATGGCTTCATTTGCTGTAGTTACAAACATCAACTCGAGCTCGATCTCCGCTATACGTAACCTGATCTGCCCGCTCTGTGGAGCGAGCATGATGGAATTTCGTTGTCTCGGATACTGTCGCAGCGATTGGCGTCAGGAGTGGAAGCGGGCGATGTGCGCTGGATCAAAGAGTGAAGGACCGCGTTCTGGGAAATCGTGCGCAAAGCATCGACTGTAGACAAAGGGGTTCGCGCAGACGGGACTTTCAATGAACGAGATGAGAGGCAGAGGCGCAATCACGGACAGTATTGACTGGACGTTCTGCCGAAAACCCGTCTTGCTTTCCAACCCTCGAGCCCGCGAGATCTCACACGCTGCTCGCTTTGCGTGGACCGCATTGTATTGGAACGTTGCGGTTGTCCTCTGGGGTGCTTATGTAAGGGCGACGGGTTCAGGTGCTGGCTGTGGAAATAGGTGGCCCCTGTGCGATGGCGACGTAGTCGGGGCAAGCGCTGAAGCGCAAACTATCGTCGAATTCACGCACAGAATAACCAGTGTCATTTCGTTGCTCTTGGTGACCGGTCTCGCGGTCTGGTGCTGGCGAGTAACAAAGAAGGGAGACTGGGCGCGCTATTCCGCTGTACTCGCCGCTGCATTGCTGGCTAACGAAGCGCTGTTGGGAGCTGCTCTTGTCCTGTTAAAGCATGTAGGCAACGACGAATCTGGCGGCCGAGTTCTCTTTCTCTGTTTGCACTCTGGCAACACTTTTCTGCTTCTCGCGCTGCTGTCGCTCACTGCCGTTTGGTTGTCGAATGGGAACAGAAGTTTTCGTTTCAGTCGCAAATGGCGAGAAGTCGTCTTTGTTGGAGTAACCTTTCTCGCCACGATGCTCGCGGGAATTACGGGCGCGGTGGCGGCTCTGGCCGACACCCTGTTTCCATCAACATCGCTGCGCTCGTCACTAATGCAAGATTTCGGTTCCGTCACACCTGCCCTCTTGCACTTTCGGCTCTTTCATCCCGCGGTAGCCCTGATCACTGCATGTTACGTTCTGTGGATTGTCTTGAGAAGCTCCACCAACCGAAACCGATTCTCACGATCGGCAATCGCTCTAGTCATCTCTGTCCCGGTGCAGGTCGGTGTGGGCATCGCGAATGTATTGTTTCTGGCTCCGGTTTGGCTCCAGATCGCCCATCTTTTCGTAGCAGACGTGCTTTGCGTGTTGCTGGTGGTTGTTTCGGCTGACCTCGTACTTGAACGTGCGGGCATTGGCGAGGCCAATTCTCTGGCAAGCTTCGTCAAGGAAGGGCAAGAAACGTGAAGCGGGGTGCACAGTTAGCCGCCTGTTGTGGGATTGTCGCAGCCGCGATGGCGGGCGGACTCTCCGCCGATACCCCGCCAAGTACATATCGGCTCCCCTCGAACTCAGAAGTCATTGGCTACCTTCTTCAATCGGTGAACTGGTATCGCCATGTGTACGCTGAACGGCAGGTCGCCAACGAACCGGCTGACTTCATGTTTCTCGATGACAATCAAGCGATCGAACGGCAGATTGTGAAGCTCTCGTTCGAGTTCGCCAAGGCGGATGCCGTGGTGGAAACGAGCGCCGCTTCCTCACACGGCGGAACTGCATCCAAAGATCGTCCTCCTGCTGACCTTGCCCACTTTATCGAACTAAAGAAACGAAATGATGAACTGAACCAGCAAGCAGTGGTGGAGATCAAAAACCTGGACAAAAGGCTGAAGACCGCCAACGCGGCGGATCGCGGGAAATTGAAAGCTGCTGAGGAAGATGCTCAAACTCGATTGCATCTCCTGGACGCAGTCGCAGAAGGCCTCAATGATCTAGTCGAGTTTGTTCAGAATCCCAGTGAAGCACAAGCGCAAAGCGGACATTTGGATTCCACCATCGACGACCTCGCGCAATCGATACCGGAAATGAACAGCGAGTCAGTTCCCTCCGCGACAGCACGCCTGCAAGAGGCAAATTCCAGAATCGCGACTAGTGACGCCGGCATCCTCGCTCTGGTGTCGAATGTCTCGGGGATGAGCCGCAAGCTTCACGTGGTTGACGAAAAGATACGCCTCACTAACAACTTGACATTGTCCGCGGAGAATCTGCGGATACCACTGGCCGCTTTCGTCACTCGGCTTATTCAGGGTGTTGCAGTAATCGACTTGCAGACCAGCGATCTTCCATCCTTGCGCGAACAGAAGTCGCACCTCGACGCAGTTACCCTCGAACTCAAGGGGCTATCTCCGGCAATCGTAGCGCTCGATAAACAAAAAGTTTTGCTTGCCGAGTACAAATCAAACGTGCTGCGCTTGCGAACGGACGTGGCTGGCCAGTACAGGCAGGCGTGGAAAGAGCTGATGATTCGACTTCTCGTCGTTGCGCTGATCATAGGATTGCTACTTGCAATCGGCCACGTTTCGCGCCGGCTCGCACTGCGACGTGTTCAAGATCCCAATCGGCAACGACTCATAGCTATGATCCATCAAGTTCTCACTCTATTGGCCATTGCAGTTGTCCTATTGTTCGTCCTTACTTCTAACCTGAAGTCGGTCGCAACCTACTTTGGGCTTCTCAGCGCTGGGCTCTTGCTCGCACTGCAAAACGTCATCCCCGCCAGTCTCGGCGCTCTTCTCCTTGTGGGGAAGCGCGGAATCAGAATTGGTGACCGAGTACAGGTCTCCGGCATTACCGGCGATGTCATTAATATGGGCCTGCTGCAATTTCAATTGAGAGAGTTCGATTTACAGAAGCAGCGCTTTACAGGCCATGTAGCGACCTTTTCGAATTCCTTGGTTTTCCTGTCTCCCGCCATTGGTCTGCTGAAGTTAAATTCAACTCTTGAGAATGCGTGCAAGCCCACAGCGAACAAAGCGGGAACAGAGCCGGATTTGGAGGGGCGCGGGTCGCCCGCCGGAGCACAGATCTAAGGATCAGCTCTTAAACGCTGAACATCAGGAAACGCAACGCTTAGATCACTTTGTGCACGTCATCCTGATGACGTCTGCTTTTCGTGTCAGGGTTATGACTCTCGGCAATGTTGAGTTTCGGTCGTAGCTCGTGCGGAGGCGCCTTATTGCCTAACGGGCTCGTTGTTCGCTGAAGGGGTTTCGTTCAGGCTTTGGGTACCAGCAGGCTGCAGAGCTAGATTCCTGTCTTGCCATGGCATGAGCCTTCGCCATGGATTTCCGCGCCCTGTCACGCGGATTGTCGTGCCGCCATTGGAAACTCCAGCACCTTGCCGCGTTCGTTTTGCGGCAACCACGTTGAAACCTTGCGAAAACTTTGCGGAATATAGAATTCGATTATCTTTGCCATACATCCTCCGAAATGCCCTCTGCTTGTTGGAACAGAAATAGCACGCCGACTGCCAAAGCGGTTCTTACGAGAAGGGGCCGATGTCGTGGCCAGTCACTTAAGGAGCCTGATTGACACCCCTTGTTCCGTTCTGTTTGCACGTAGATGACGTCATGACGCGGCGCCTGTCTTTGGCAGGTTACGTGCTTTCCTCTCGTAGAACGGAGAAGCAACATGCCGGACGCAGCCTTACGGGCAGAGAATGATCAGTGCCTTGAGGCGTTCGACCACCAAATCGCAGCTCGAAAATTGCAGGACGTTCTGTCGCACCGCTTACCGTCTTTTTATCGCTGTGCCTTCCGACTTCTGGGGAATGCGGCTGACGCAGAGGATGCGGTGCAGGAAGGCCTTTTGGCCGCTTACAAACATATAAACCAGTTTAGGGGGCAGTCGCAGATCTCCACTTGATTGACGACGATTGTCCGCAACTGCGCTCTGATGCAATTGCGCAAACGACCACGCCAGATTCATTTCCCGTTAGACGAGGAGTTTGGAGAGGAACAACCGCGCTTTCTATGGGAAGGACTCGCGGACAAGCGGCCCAGCCCGGAAGAGGAGTTTCGAAATTCCGAACTAACCGCGCGCTTGCAAAAATGCACAGCACTGCTCTCGCCTACCTTGCGAAGAACATTTCAGCTGCGTGTCATGGATGGTCTCTCAATCTTTGAGACAGCCCGAATCCTGGGAGTGCCACACGGAACGGTCAAGGCGCAGCTGGCACGCGCGCGAGCAGAAATTGCGCGGCACATGCGGCCAGTGCTTGCACCAAGTCGTCGTAGACCTCAGCGGCGGCACAAGTAGTTCGACTCCTTGAGAGGTGACTCGTGGAACCGCGCCCGGGATCATCCAACACCCACCAGATGATCTGAGAAGAAACCCCATGGAACGCGGGCCGAAACGCCTGGCCAGAACATGCAGTCGGAGAGCCTGATAAGTTGGCCTATCACGTGCTACGACTCAGTTGCATGAGCCGCGTGAACATGCGCAGCTCGAGGTGATGTCGTGGACGAATTGGTCGTTAGCTCAACTTGGCAGTACGCGGTAATCAGCGTTCGGTCCGAGCCTGATCGCGAACGGTTGGTTATTGAATATCCCGACGAAGAGACCCTACGGGACCTCATCGCAGCACCTAGTATTGTGGCGCTCGGCTACACCTCTCGTGCTGACGCTCTCAAGAATATAGATCGTTGTGTGACGACCACCTCTTCTTTGAAGCGACTGCTTGAGACGGCGGTGCTCCACACAAACATGACCTTCTTAACCGAATGTCGTGTGGCATTGCGACGACTTGCAGGCGGCTTTCGACTTTCGGAGGCTTCAAAAGTGATGCGTAATCTCCTCCACAACGGTCTCGCTGCGGCTTTGATCTTTTTCTACTCGAGAAATGTACTGTCCTCGACAGTTCGGGCCTTTATCTCTTTTTGAACGGGAGAGCCGGAAGATTCGATGATTGAAGAAAATGTGAAATCGAGCGAAATTCGCCGATATCCACGATGAAATGTTGTTGGCCGGTGCGTGGCAGTGCTTCGCGATGCCAAGTCTTTGAGAAGCGCACGCGCCTTTCGTTTTCGCGTGCATTCGCCGTGCCAGACTGCATTCTACGAATCATTGAGATTTCGCGATTGTCGAAGACTAAGGAATCTTGTTTCTCACGCAGGTTCTTGTCTGTGACAAAGACTCGTTAGGCAAGGCGATTCATTGACAGCAGTGTCATCGACACCGTTGGCGCTGGGGGATTTCTGGAACTGATCGAACCCGAACCGGTCCTTTATCGGGTTTTCCGTCCAGAGGGACGTGGCCTTGTCGTGCATAAGCCTTTTAGCGAACTTCCTGCACGACGCGAGGTGAAAAGATGAATGTTCAAGGTCAACGCAAGTGCGCCTATTCGGCTTGCCAATGCACAGTCACAGTTAGGGAGACGTCTTGCGGCGTCTATTGCTCCCAAGCCGATCGCGTACAGGAGACAGAAATTCAATGCGATTGCAAGCACAATCCCTGCGCGCTCGACTGAGTAAGTCCGATGCAAGAAGGCCGCGCGGACTCGGCCTATCGGCTACGGATCATCAACTATGGCATTCCCGGAGCGACGTACTGTCGACATTCTGCTGACGACTGCGTTGTTGACGACAGTCGGCGTCGCAGTTTATTGCGCTCGGCGGGTCATTCTGATGTTTGTTTTTGCCATACTCTTCACCTACCTCATCCATCCAGTAGTGAAGTTTTTGCAGCACCATTCTTTGTTTTTCAGAGATCTTCGAGGGCCGGCGGTCGTCGAGGTGTACCTCACGTTTGTGCTGCTGATAGCGCTCGCGGGTTACACGTTTGCGCCAAGCTTGGCGAGAAGTACGACCAGGGTGTTGGATGAAGCACCCACGTTTCTAAATAGTCTCTCCACTGGCGATATCGCCAAAGATCTGCGAGGAAAATACGGTTGGAGCGAGGCGCAGGAGCTTCGCTTCAGGGCCTTCCTTTCACGCCACAAACAAGATATTCAGAGTCTTGTACCCACGGTCGATCGCTATCTTTCAAGCGCTGCACAAATATTCGGGTACCTGCTATTGATTCCCATTCTGGCCATCTTTTTCCTGCGCGACGGTCCCCGCATCGTGGATGTTCTCATTCGGCTGCTCTTTCCTGCCGATCGGCATCCGAAGATTCATGCGTTAGTAACCGAACTGCACCTGATGCTGACTCAGTACATTAGGGTGCAGCTGTTGCTGTGTTTGCTCTCTTTCGTGTTCTATTCAGCAGCTATGCTTGTCCTGCGTTTTCCGCATGCCATCGTATTCGGGATCTTAGGTGGATTACTGGAGTTTATTCCAGTCGTCGGCTGGACAAGCACATTCGCTGCGGTTGTTAGCGTCGGTATTTTAAGTCACTCTCACTGGGTCTGGATGGCGGCATTGCTGTGCATTTGGAGAGTAATTCAGGACTATTTTGCTGCGCCGAGGATCATGGGAAGTCACTTGAAGATTCACCCTCTGGCTGCAATTTTCGCGGTGCTGGTCGAGGCCGAAATCGGAGGAATCGTCGGCATCTGCCTCGCAGTACCGATGATGGCATTGTTTTGCATCGTCTGGCGTTCGATTGCTGAAGAGCGACAAAAACGAGGTTGTGTATCTGATCGGGAAGCCGCTGCGAGCGGAGCTTCAAATTTTGTAGAGACAGCGATCTCATGACCAATCGGTCGGCTGCGCACTCGTCAACGTGCGTACCTCAGCGTAAGGTCCGTTCTTACCCGCAGGTCTCGACGAGTGTCATTTCTGACTTTGACATCCGGTGACACAAGTCTCCAACGATTTTGCCTTAGGTAGTGATTTCAGCAGCTTGCGGGTTTGTGCCTTTGGCACCCGTATTGCGCTCTATTGGTTCGTCTGAGGTTCACTGTGTTCAAGGTTCCATCGTCGACACACTGACGCAGGCTAGTGGCGGGAGGACAAGCTCAGCGGTCCTTAGGTAGCGAACCGGACACTATTTAAGAAGGGGTTCAAAACACCACGAGGGATATTGTTGTCGACTTTCAGCAACCTCAAACGACAAGTGAGAGAAAGATAGAGGTGACCATGGGGCTGGCAAAGCACATCACGAGAGCCGCGGCGTACGCGAGCAGCGATGATTTCCGCAGAATCTTTGACGAAAACATGAACAGCCTCTACCTGCTAGCGTTTCTGCTCACGGCGGACCACGGAAGGGCTGAGCAATGCTTCGTCTCCGGTCTGGAGGACGCGGTCGGAGGCAACCCGGTTTTTAGGGAATGGGCGCACTCCTGGGCCCGCCGCATGATCATCCAGAACGCGGTGAGGCTTATCAAGCCCCGGCCGGCCGATGGGAGTGGCCGTTTGAAATCTGCTTCGGTGGATAGCGACTACAAGACAATACCAGCGGAGAGTCAGGTGGAGATTTCCGCACTTCTGGGATTGGAGCCCTTCGAGCGCGTTGTGTATGTAATGACCGTTCTCGAGCATCATTCTGACCACGAGTGTTCTCTCCTACTGGGCCGCGCAAGGCGGGATATTCTTCCAACGCGCACTCGCGCTCTCGAGCAAATTGGACGCCAGGTGGGAATGCAGGACCGGCAACTGTCCAATGCCAGTGCACAAGATCCCGGGTTGCATGACGGGCCCGGCTCGTTGATCGAGTTGATCGACGTTCTGCGTTTTGTGACATCGGCATAGCTCAGTCATTCCGGCAACGTCGGTTTACTCTGAGGATCAGAAGGCAACTGGGACCTCGCACCGCCCTGCTTAAAGGAACAACATCTTTATCTGCCAGAGCTTTGTGTCGGTAGGCGTCCAGGCACCACAGGAGTGGGCAGCACCTTGTTCTCAGTGACGGAGCACCAACCTGAAGAGTCACCACCGCGCGAGTTACGTGTGCGCGAGCATCCCGGCCGGGCAGCAGCGAAGAGCAGCCGCCTCACATCCGCCTTCTAGCCTTGTCCGGCGTCGAAAATCAGTTGTTGTAGGTGTGGCTGTACGTTCCCAAATATGACGAACTTTTCAAGCACTTGGAGCGAATTCTCTGTGCGCGCAAGACTTTTGTAAGTTACTGGTTTATTGTGAGTTGCCACCGTCTGGATGGATGAGCCTTCCGTGACTCTTAATCAGTGAGATCTGAGATTCTCCGCATGACGTCTGCACACCAGCAGGCGACCAACCACAGCCTTACACACCTAAACATACAGCGAGTGCGCTGCATGTTCCTTGAGTTTTTGTTCTAACCCTGGCTAGGTAGCCCCAAACGGCCTGGATGACGATTGGCTGGAAGAGTGCCACTTTGAACTATTGAATGGCCGGTTATGGATACCGCCCGCGCCATTATCTAGAAGTGAGGAGGAACGAGACATGGCAAACGAGAGAGCTATAGCGAGAGAGCGAGAGAGCGAGAGAGACACCATCCCTAAGCCTTCGGCTTAGGTCGACACGGGGCGTTCGTGGACTGACGAACGCCAATCGCACGCACTCGAACAAGATTCGAGTCGGTTCGACATGCGTCCGACTCTCATTCGAATGGATATGAGTAATCTGAACTGCCATTTTAGATTACGCAACTGTCGCCGCAACCAAATTTGTTTCCTTTAGCAGTTGACACGATTACGCAGTCTGCGTAATAATATACGCAATATGCGTAACTCTTCCGTGCTGACTGCATTGTTCCCACAGGTACGGCAGGGCGTGCTCGCGGCTACGCTCGGCCAGCCAGATAAGTGGTGGTATCTTTCGGAACTCGCCGGCCGTTTGGGCACGAGCCCGTCGAGCCTTCAGCGGGAGTTATCGTCTCTGGTGGCAAGCGGAATATTGTTGCATCGTCGGGAAGGCACAAGGGCTTATTTCAAGGCGGAGACTCAGTCCCCGGTGTTCCGAGACCTCCAGCAGCTCTTCGAAAAAACCGCAGGGCTGGCTCCGATCTTGGAGCACATACTAAGACCGTTTGGGAACAAGATTCGGAGTGCCTTTATCTATGGTTCTGTGGCACGAAGTCGGGAACATGCGATGAGTGACGTGGATGTGATGGTCATTGGCAGAGCAGGTCTTGCTGACCTATCTCCATCGCTCCGCAAGGCGGAGGCGCGGCTGGGAAGAGAGGTCAACGTCACTGCCTATTCCCCAGAGGAGTTTCGGGAGAAAATCAAGTCGGGCGACCATTTCCTCGCCGCCGTTTTACGAGGACGGAAACAGTTTGTGAAAGGAGGCCAGAGTGACTTGGACGAGCTTGTTGGCAAATAAGGAAGCCGAGAAACACAAAACCTTCAAGAAGGAATTGGACAATATGCGGGCCCTGATTGCCCGCGACCTCGCAGACGCGAGTCTTACTGGCCTTTCAGCAGATAGAAGATTCGCCACTGCCTACAACGCTGCGCTCCAGGCTGCGAATATGGCCATAGCGTGTGCGGGGGTATCGGATCGTGAGCAAGGTCGGACACCACCGGGTGTCCTTGGAGAGCGCGAAATTGGTGTTGGGTAAAGCCGCGCACAAGTACGCCGACTATTTTGAGACGTGTCGCCGGAATCGAAATACTATCGACTATACTTTCTCCAATGTTGCGACCGACACATTGTGACACGCCCATACATTCGAGGCTCCTGCCGCGCCCAGCGCGCGGGTAAGGAGAACCTAAGAACCCCGCACGCGGGACTACGGTAGCGCTGCCCCGAAAACAGAGAAAGGGCGAAGATCGATTTCGCTGCAGTCGACACGTTGGCGACGATGGTTTCGGAACGGGGGCCGATAGCCTCCTCGGGATCATGGGTGCTTTCGTGGTTCGCTGGTCCGTTGCGAACCCTTGAAGGTGTACACCTGGTCCGGCCAAGGTCGTCCGCAACCGGGTTGACCAATGCCAGTTCGATTTGCGGGCTTTGATGCTGACCACGGTAGCCTGGTCGCAGACATCGCGGAGAGCAGGACCATCCTTCCGGCGGCCATGGCGGAATGGGAAACATGTACTAGTGTAGTGCGTCATTCAGATTGACGTTTATGGAGAGTGCGGCGAGCACGTTTGACCTTCTCCAAGATATCAGCGGCGCGGGCGGTCCAGATGAACGGCTTGGGGCTTTGGTTGTGGTGATCGATGTAGTTTCCGATCGCGGTGATGAGTTCTTCGAC
>QIAH01000048.1 GCA_003225465.1 Acidobacteriota bacterium
AGATTGGTGGACATCCTCATCTCTGGTTCGCGACCAGTCAAGTAGACGCCCTGCGTACGCACAGAATTTCAATCTTTAACGAGCGGCCCTCTGCAGGGAGAATCGCCGACTGTTGATCTGGTCTTCGGCTACAAAAAGTCGAACCAGTCTCCCATCCTTGAACTCTTGTGCTTTCGAGATTGGATGAATTGGTCGCTCGGGTCTCGAAGAGAACCAGTTAAAACTCCCCGCGACGCCACAGTTGTGAGCTGTTTCCGGACGAGCAGCAGCATTCTGGGCGTTCATGAAGAGGGGGAGCAGCGCATCCATTCAAACACTTGTCATTGAGCGCCTGAATCTTCTGGGTGATCCCTTCATCCAAAACAGGATACACGTGCGTGCAGTAGGTGATGTCTACCCGAAGAGAGGGGCTTTGATGGATGTTTGAGAGCATTCTCTGCCAAGTAACGGAATATAATCCTGAGGTTCTTGAGTCCTTGATTGGGCTCGCAGTCGACATTGCTCGCGAAGGTCGCGAGGGAAGAAGCGTAGGCACCCTATTTACATTTGGGGATGAGAATGCCGTGCTCGCAAGATCCAGACCGCTGATTTTGGATCCGTTATCGGGGCATCCCGAGTCCTCACTGCACGTCACCAACCTTAATCTCCGCGGAACCATCAAAGAATTGGCCCAGCTGGACGGCGGATTCGTGGTTAGCGGCGAAGGAATTTTCCTTTCCGTGTGCCGCTACCTCGATGCTGTGGCCGCACAAGTAGACGTGCCGCTGGGACTCGGCAGCCGTCACCTTGCCGCGGCCAAGATGAGTGCTGTTACCAGCGCAGTGGGTATTGTGGTTTCCGAGAGTTCTCTTGTACGACTTTTCTGTCATGGACAGCTGGTTGGCGAAATCATTCCCGAGGTCTGGATGATGGATCATGCCCACCTGGGCGGCGCCGTTAAGAGGGAACAGGTCGGCGAACTGACGATTCTGACGCCCAGTTGGCGACAAACCCCGATCGCGAAGTGACCATCATTAAGTTACGGACCAGAGCGCGTGCAACGGTGATTTCGGAATTTCCACATTGAATCCCGAACCACTGGGTGGGACACGTTGGCCGCGCCATTCAAAACGCTCGTAACGCCACGGAGAAGAAGTAGAAAGTTCTATAAGGGAAAGGCGCGATACACAGCCTTGGCGTTCGGGTATATGGTCGGGCGGATTGAGAACAATGGTGAACTATGAGCAGACTGTCTGAGAAGGTGGCAATAGTGACAGGCGCCTCCAAAGGCATAGGTGCTGGGATTGCGACAGCCTTGGGAGCTGCGGGCGCTCGCGTGGCCGTGAACTATTCCTCCGACCGGGAAGGAGCCGAACGCGTCGCTCAGGCGATCACCGACAGCGGGGGCGAGGCGATCGCGGTCGGGGGCGACGTGTCCAAGGCCGCAGATGTCGCGCGCTTATTCAAAGAAGTGGATTCTGCGTTCGGAAGACTGGACGTTCTGGTCAACAACGCCGGGGTATTCCGCTTCGGAGCCATCACTGATATTACTGAACAGAGCTTTCACCTCCACTACGACGTCAACGTTCTCGGAACGATTGTCACCGTGCAGGAGGCGATCAAGCGATTCGGGTCCGACGGAGGGAGCATCATCAACCTCAGTTCCATCGTCGGCTCGCATCCCGTGGCAGGAGCGCTACTCTACGCGTCCACGAAAGGCGCAATCGAAACACTGACCAGGGGATTGGCTCTCGAACTGGCCCCCCGCAAGATTCGCGTCAACGCCATCGCTCCCGGTCATACAGAAACTGAAGGCAACGTGACGGCGGGGACCTTTGAGGGTGGTGCCGGCGCCGTTCTGGCCGCAAAGACGCCACTGGGACGTCTCGGTCGCGTCACTGATATTGCTCCGCTCGCGGTATTCCTGGCATCGGACGAATCAGCTTGGATCACCGGAGAAGTCATTCGGGCCGCAGGCGGTCTCGTCGTAGCCACTTGAGGTTAATGTGCTGAACTCGCAATAACGTCGCAATCAGGGCAAATACAGAAGGAGAATCCTATGCAACTTCAAAATGACTGCTTTGCTGCCTATCGCAGCCTAAAACTGACCTCGTCATCCAAAGGAACCAGGAGGGCATTCAGAGATTCACGACCCAACTTCTAGGTTCATTGACCGAAGGTAGTCGCGATAGTATCGATCGATGGCCCGCTCCGTGCGCTTGAGCCGCGGTGTCTTCATCTGTTCCAAGGTGTCTTCAAGAAGGGACGCAAATGTGTGTACCGCACGAGCCGCAAGCGGATACCATTGATTGATCCACCCCTGAATTGTATCCCTGTTGCGGACATTGTCTTCGATCGCCATTCGAACCAAGGACTCGCTCCACTGCCGATGCCACTGGCAATCTTCGTTCAACGAATAAAATATCTGCCCGAGCAGGTAGTCGTCCTCACGAAGAGCCGCATCGCTCAAGTACTTCATGAACAATTCGTCCACTAAGGGCTTGAGAACCAGGTTGAGTCCGACGAAAGATTCTGCCCAATCATAGGCGATGAGCAATCTTTCAACGACTTCACGCAGAGGTTGCCACATTGAGTCGGTTTCCCACAAAGTTTTGCTGTCGGCCCCAAACCCAGGGTAGATTTGCTGAAGTTGCCTGATGCGATAAGCGATCCGCTGAATGCGCCGCATCTCGTCGGCGGATTGAAGCGCCGCAGCGATCGTAATGCGCCCGCTGGGAGCCATTTGGCCGATGTATGATGCGATCATTTGAAAACCATGTCCCGGGTACCGGAACGGAGCAACCAATCTATGGAAAATGTGCAACCATGCAGGGCGAAGGTGGGCATCGTATCCGGTAAGTTCGATTTCACCCAGGATTCCGTCCACGAAGATCTCTTTCGCTCTCTGCAAATCCGTGTACTTCGTGTAGGTTGTTTCTCGCGGGTCACGAAACTTTTCCCACGAGCTACACACCAGGGGGGACTCTTCCTGATATCGGCGGTACCAGTCTTTCAGCGGAACATCAAGCTCGAACCGCTTTCCTGTGAAGCCCTCGCCGGTGTAGCAGAGGAGTTTTGAAGTCACAATTTCGTATTCAGTCGGCATCCGCTTTTGTTGCAAGAGATGCCAATACGTTTTCTGTTGAGACATGTACGCTCCTCAACGACGATAAGGCACGTGGTCCGTTTAACCGGATTTGCGGGTCCGAACGGCGAATCGCCAAGCTGCATCTTCCTGGTTCAGCTGAAGCGAACCTTTGAAGGCAGACATCACAGTCTCCAGCTCGCCCGGGAAACGAAATGGGCGTCCCAAGTGCTTTTCGATCGCCGACCGGGTCACGACACAGCATTGCGGAACCAGCACTCTTACATATGCGCCGCGGTCCACGACCATGACGTCCTTGTTCAGATCCTTGATCGCCGCAATAATGGCATTGGTCACGGTTCCCGCCTGGAGAACAGGACCGACTCGGTCATAAACTCCCGCGACCTCTTCGCTCATCATTCCTTCTCTCCGTCCACACCAACTCCCAGGTTCCTAACGTCATCCATGTCGACAAGAATGTCCTCCCCGTCGACCCTAATCGGAAACATCGTCAGACAGGCATTCTGTGGGTTCACACCAGATCCGCTGCAAACATCGAATTCCCAGTGATGCCTCCCACAACGCAGAATTTTGTCCGCCAAAGTGCCTTCGCTTAGACGACTCTTTTGATGAGGACAGATATCGGCGTAGGCGTAAATGCGGTTGTCAATGTTGACCAGCAAAACGCGCTCACCATTCACCTCCAGGCCCATCATTTCACCGCTCCAGAGGTCTGTGATTTTAGCGACCTTTTGAAACCCCATTACTTCGACCCTGAAAGCACGTCAAACCGATCCAATGCCTCGAACCCAGCCTGCGCGACTGTCATTGCTGGGTCCATGATCTTGTCGTGGTAAACCACCCGAAGCGGGTCTCTGGCTGCGACCCGAAGGCTGGCTGCGGCCTGCAGTTTTCGTGCCAGGGCTTCGAGTGTGTCACCGTCGTCAGCCAGAATCAGCAGACCGACCGTGTCACCTTGCAGGAAACCATAAAGAGGAACGGGCATAAACGTCGGTCCCAGTAAGCTAAGCGGCAGAGTCTTTTCGAGCTCCGAGCCACTCGTAATCACCATTATGAACGTCTTTGCCCCAAGTATCAGGGGTGAGATTGAAATACTCCGTCAGCAAATTGGGCAACTGAGCCGGGGCCTCTCCCGAGAGGACGCGCTTCACAATATCCGTGTGGCTGGCATATCTTTCGGGCTCACGTAAAAAAATCCACTGGCACGGCTCCGAGCAGAAGATGTACTTGCGCCCCTCGTGGACGAGGACCCTCGCAGTGTTCTTGCGCGGCGTACCCGCGCTTAAGGGCAACTGACACAAATCGCAAAAAGTTGGCATGGCAGTTCCGTGCACTGCGAATTCGTTTGCCGGTCCGGGACCAACGGTTCTCCAACGTTCGCTGATTTGTTCCCATACGGCATCCATGTCGTCCCAATATTTAGGATATTTCTGGCGCAGCCATTTCCTCTCTGCCGGACCGGGTATGACGAAGTTGAACCATAAGGTCGCACGGTAACTGTAGGCGCTCGCATAGATCATGTGGTGGTAGATGTCGAGTTCGTCCAGCAGAAGATCCCAATACCACGGCTTCTCGAGTCCGAATTCGTCCAAGGTGCGCAGAAACTGATCGATAATCCACTCTTCCATGAACTCTTTGAATGAATACGGGCGTTGCTCCAAAGCGGTCAGGTAATCGATCGAGAGCCCCGTCAAAATCGAGAACAGGCGCCAGTTTCGCCAGAACCATTTGTCGACCAGGTACTGCGCATACTTAGGGTCGTGCTTCATGACGGTAGCTAGAACGGGGTGCCCGATCTGGGCATGCCGGGCCTCGTCCGTCTGAATGCTGGTCACCATCCTCTCGAACATGTGGTCACTCGATTCGCGAGCGAGCGAGGCCAGTCCGACGAATTGCAAATTCGTGAAGCCGGTTTCCAGCACGACGTTGGTCGCGATATGGAATTCAATCGCGTTTTGTCCGACGGTTAGCTCATCGAAGAAGTGTCGCGCGGCAACTGCGAACCAATTGTTGGTGTGGTAAAACTTGTGTGCCCAATCGAACTGTGAGTCCAGGCGCAGTAACGGATGAAACAGGAGCAGTGGGATCTGAGTGTGGCGATATTCGTCGAGGGCTCCAAATGTGGCCATCGTTCGCCAGGCGCTGTCGCGGCCAAACCTCGCACCCCGCAGATTGCCTACGACGCCGGTGAACTCCGCTAATGGCAATGCCGCTGCGTGTACCTTCAGACTGTTCAGCCAAGGCAGGGCCAACTTCTCAACATTTTCTATGCGCCCTACCGCATCGTGCACAGCCTGTACAGCCATATCTTTTTCGTATTGGTTGTCGACGTATTCGCGATAGGAAGTCTTGAACGACTCTTCCCAGTCCTTCCATTCTGAATGAGGTAACCAAGGGCGCCCGCTGATCACCTCTGGGAAGACTTCGTCTTCTCGCACATAGGAGTAGTCCCAATCCAGCTTACGGGCAAGAGGCAACCATTCCTCTCTGGTAAGCATGTGGTCTCCTTCCTCACGACTGCGAGGTCGGCCGGACAGTTCTTGCAGTGGATTACAGCCGCGATTGGAAATGAATCAAGTTTGCGGTAGCATACGCTTGTCGCGCCAAGCAGGTCAATACAGCGGCTACCAACATACAGCGGCTACGATTGAACGACATCGAGTCCTCAGTTCTACCTCGGAGCTTAACAGCTGCGATCACGATGGGAGGACAACCAATGAGAACGTCGCAATCTAACACCCCTGAGACTCCAGCCCGGCCTGACGAGCCGGTCGAGCCACGCGCAGGATTCCCCCAAATTCTGGGCAATGCAGAGATCGGGAACGAGCTGTTTGAGCAGGCTCCGGAAGCGGTTGCTGTCCTAACTACCGATGACCGCATCGTTCGCGTCAACAAGGAATTCACGCGCATGTTCGGTTATGAACCTGACGAAGTTTTGCAGCGCCCGATCAATGATCTTATCGTTCCTGAGGCTCAGCTGGGGGGCGCCCGAGCATACACGCGCCTGCTGCAGCAGGGTGGCCGAGTAGAGGTCGAGACTGTTCGAAGACGCAAGGATGGGACTGAGATTGACGTGTCTCTTCTCGCTATGTCGGTTAGATCGACTTCCGGCGAGCACGTCGTGAATTACGCGATATACCGTGATATCACAGAGCGGAAGCGGGCTGAAGACCGGCTGCGGGAAAGCGAGGCTCGGTTCCAGACGATGGCCGATACGGCGCCCGTATTGATCTGGATGACCGGAACCGATGCCCTTTGCAACTATTTCAATAAACCATGGCTCGAGTTCACCGGCCGAACCATGGAGCAGGAGGTAGGCATTGGATGGACCGAGGGCGTGCATCCCGACGATGTGCAAGGCTGCTTCGATTGTTTCCTGCCTGCCTTCCACGCCCGAAAGCCTTTCAGAATGGAGTACCGCCTCCGGCGAGCCGATGGCGAATATCGCTGGGTGATTGAAAGTGGCATTCCACGATACACGGGAGCGGGAGAATTCGCCGGCTACATCGGTTCAAATATTGACATTACTGACCTCAAGCGCGCAGCAGCAGAGCGCCAGAGACTGCATGAGTTAGAAGCAGATCTCGCCCGCATCAACCGCGTGAGCATGATGGGGGAATTAGCTGCCTCACTCGCTCATGAGATCAAACAGCCAATCACTGCCGCGCTGGTGGACGCCAAAACCTGCGTGCGCTGGCTACGACGCGATACTCCTGATGTCGCTGAAGGTTGCGAGGCGGCATTAAGAATGATCCAGGACGCAACGCGCGCCGCCGAGGTTGTCGAGAAGGTGCGCTCCCTTTATAAGCGAGATACCTCAGACCGGGAACTGCACGATATAAACGAAATTATTCGAGAGATGACTGTTCTGCTGCACGATAAGGCGAATCGAACTTCCATTTCAATCCGTACCGAGCTCGACTCAGAGCTTCCGCTGATCACAGTGGATCGCATACAGCTACGGCAGGTATTCATGAACCTGATCCTCAACGGCATCGAAGCGATGAAAGATACGAACGGTGAAGTGACCATCACGTCGAAGAGGACCGCGGATGGTCAACTACTCGTGTCGGTGAGTGATACAGGCATCGGCCTTCCTGTGTCAGAAGTCGATCGTATTTTCGAGGCCTTCTTCACCACCAAAGAGCAGGGCACCGGCATCGGACTGTCCATCAGTCGCAGGATTATTGAGTCTCACGGGGGCCGTTTGTGGGCTTCCGCGAATGCGGAACGCGGCGCGACATTTCAGTTCACACTGCCAATCGACGTGGCAGCGGCCTCACCATCGGCCGCGTAACGTCTCGATGCTCTTCTCCATCCGGTGGGAAAAGCCTGGTGCAGTCATGGACCGAACCGCACAAATGTGCCGTAAACGGGAGTCCAGGTGTTGACATTGCCCGAAGCGGCCGCCAGCGACTCAATGATCCAAGCCTCCCAAGCGGGTGTTGGTGCATTTTGTTCTATCAATGTTAGTTTGTGGTGAACTGCTTGACCTCGCTCTTCAGGCCGTCGTCCTTGCCGTTAGATTCCATGGCTCCAACCGTGTAGTAGTAGGTTGTTCGAGGCTTAAGGTCGTCCATACGCACGCGGAACACGGTGGAGGGATGGCCGGGATTCAGCCTGATGGGAGATTTTGCGGTTTGGCTAAGCTCTTTGGGACTTGTACCGTAGTGTACGACTCCAAAATGTTCCGGAGATCCCCCAGGATTGTTGCTGGTCCACCTCACAATCACAACAAAGTCATTGCGTTCGATTTCCGGCCCTTGGGTGATCCGGACCTTCGCGGCTTTATCAGTGGTCGGGCTCACCTGCGTGAGCCCCTGGGTTGAGTAGAGTAGGCTACCAAGCATAACTATCATCGGCAGTTTTCGAAGCAATCCGTTCATGGACAAACCTCCAGCAGAATTGATCAATTCACATTCAATTGGCACGACTATGAAGGAGCATGGAGGCCGTGTCGCGGCCCCCATGCATCTGTTGTTTTCCCCGGTCGTCCCAGGCATCTGCCCGCTCTACCTAAGGAATCGGCATAGTGGGGAGCGGTGGAACGTCGCAGATATCCGAGGCGCACGGAGGAAGTGGCGGAGTCGGGATAAGGAACGCATTCCCTTGAGTGGCAGCCGTTCCACCCACCATGCACCTACCCGTATAGACATCATCCTTGTTGGGATAAGGTCGGGTGTAGCCATCCGTGAGCGTCTGCAGGAAAGCAACGATCTGATCCTCTTCCTTATCCGTTAAGCCGAGATCACCCGTGGTCATGTCGAGATTGTTTCTGACCTCAGGCTCTGGCCAGCAGTCCACCCTTTCGGTTGTTCCTGGGGGGCAGTGTCCTGACGTCACAGGGTAGGCATACCCTTTTTTGTCTCGCGTGTTGTAGAAGTGAACGAGTTGTTTCAGGCTCTTGATGTAACCGTTGTGGAAAAACTCCTTCTGGAAGTACGGCCCAGGCGCCTCGGTCGTGGGGCACTGAGCAGGCGTCATAGCCACATTGCGAGCCGAAGACACCTGCATTTGCCCGTCAACCGTTGGCGCCTGTGGTATCCAACTCGCGTTCGGGTTGGGCCAGCTACCAGGACCACTCCGGAGGAAGGTTCCCAATCCCAAGTCCCTGAAGGCAAAGCCGTCGGGGTTGGCGGTGAACCCAAACTGATCAGGAGTGTTCTGGTAATAGATAGCATCTCTGGGATTCAGAGGGAGACCCTCGTTGGCTGAGCCGAAGCAGGTGAAGAGTGGATTTGTGCTGGCGGCCACGCCGGTGTCTTCGCTGGTCGGAGCGGTTGGAGCCGGGGCGGTTGACCTACCGTCGAGGTGGCATGAGTTGCAGTTGCCCTTGCCGCGGAACAGGTCGTAGCCGGCCTTCTCGTCCGCTGTCAGCGTGTACTTGTCTTTCAAGAACGCGTCGAATTTCGAGGAGAAAGCGCTAACCTGCACCGACTGCTCGTATCCGTCCAGGGACTGGGCCCAGTGATCATAGACCTGGTTGGACCTGGTGCGATCTGCCGGACTCAGGCGAACCGGGGTGGTGCTCCCGCCGAGCTTTGCGGCCCCTCCTGGCGTATGGCAGATCTGCTCAGTATCGGCTGGAAAGTTGATATCGAATGAGCCCTTCCCAAACACCTCCTCAAACAGGGGTCTGTACTTAGCCTGCGAGAGTCGGAAGGTTATGCAAGCAGTGTCAGGGAAGCCCATTTCCTGGGTATCGACGGGAGGACCCTGTGCCTGATGGGCGTCGGGACTCCTTAGCAAATATCCGGTCGCGCGTGAATCCCAGAAATTTCCACCAAAGAACAGACCCTGCTCTTCGTTGAACTGGAGCACCGGGAAGAACGGCGAATAGGTATAGCGCTGGGCCGTCCGCTTGCCCGCCCGAAAGTGAACCGTCCCGGGATAAGCGATCATGGTCAGATTCACCGACGGGATCGGTCCGCTGAAGGCTACATACGGCATGTGGCAGGAAGCACAGGCTACATTCCTGTTGGGTGAAATGTTGTGATCGTACTGCATGAGCTCGCCGAGGGTTTCGATTGCCTCAGTCCCCGTGCCCTTCAGTATTGGCGGCTGACCAGTCAGAGTTGGGGGCGTCAGAGCTCGCCACCGCGCTAATGCTCGCTTCTCAACCACGCGAATTTCACGCAGCACCCTTTCCACTTCTGGATTCAAATCGGGCGGGAGAATCCCAGGCGGGTACGGGTTGTAGATCGCCCCTTTGGTATGAGCGTCTGGTTGATTCTGATCCTCAGGGTTGGATATGTTCTGGTCCGACCCTGATTGCGCGACTGCGTTCTGGGCGGACACCTTTCCTGCGGGCAGCGAAATGCAGAGCGCTATCCCACAAAGTACAACAATCGATATTGTCGTCAACCTTCGACGATTCATACACGCCCCTTTCGTGGGTCATCGTTCAGGGTGGATACGATAGGCGGCACACTCTCGGGTATCTTTAGTTTTGCGGTCCAAGATAGGTCCGTCCAAGGTTAATGAGAATTCTCCGTGTCGTTAGATATGCCAAACACCGAACCCTAGCGGCTTACAGACGAAGTGACGATTGCCTGGGCTAAGAGTGTTGCCACCACTATGTGACTGTCAACCGGCTTGCGTTAGCATCTCCTGCTATTTGTTAGCAGATGCCGCTACGCCGCTCGTCTTGGCTGATTGTTGCGGTAGCAGGTGGGTGAGAACCCGAAGTGAGTACCGAACGCGCGTACGAAGCTGGAGCAGTGGCGGTAGCCCACTGCGTATGCAATTTCCTTAACTGGCCTGTGGGTCCATAACAACATCTCGGCGGCCATTTGTAGTCGGCAATCCAGTCGGTAATGCTTCACATTGACGCCGATATCGCTTTTGAACAGATGACTTAGTCTCGAGCTGCTGATCTTGCAATTGTCTGCGAGCTCCGGGAGTGTGCGAAATGGGTCCTCATTCAGGAACTGAACGGCTCTCTGAATACGAAAATCTCTCTGACCGGACAGTCTATCCATGGCCGTGAGCCTCCCCACTCGATGGCTCAATATAGGTGGTACGGCGGCATCGAAGATTATCGCGAGCCAGAAAATACTGGAGGGCGAAGAACACCAGCAGCACTTGGCCGCCAGCAAGGCATTACACATTACAGAGGTCGGAAATCGAGTACAGCCCCAAGTGACCGATTGTGCGTCCTCCCTAAGAAAACATTCAGGACGGTAAGGTTCGGCCAAG
>QIAH01000469.1 GCA_003225465.1 Acidobacteriota bacterium
TCCGCGATGTCCGAAAACCGCATGCGCAGACGCGATCCTTCGATGACAGGCCAGCGCCAAATCGAGTCCCCCGCCCATGCAGTATCCATGGATCGCTGCATACACGGGGGAAGGGAACTGCGCGATTCCATTCATCAGATCCTGGCCCATCTGCGCAAAACCCATAGCGGAGCTTCCCGCAATCTCCTGGATTTCACTGAGTTCAGCCCCGGCAGAAAAGAACTTCCCATTGCCTGTGAGAATGAGAGGTTTTGGGGCCCGCTCTAGCGAACGCACGGTATCGTGAAGTTCGCGCACACACGCCAGAGTCAGGCGGTTCGTTTCGTCCTTCGATACCAGGCGAATTTCAACATGGGTACCAAGATCATGGATGGTCAGGTGAATGGGCACATGCGCCCGCACGTCTGCGATCAATTGGACGCAACCTGCGCGCGCGAGAAGAACCGCAGGACCCGGCTCTGAAACTCCTCCGGTGCGGTCTCCATAGCCTTCTGGTGGCGAGCCTTGGGAACCAGCCACAATTCTTTAGGACCGGAAGCGGCGAGAAAAATCGCCTCGGCATGCCGCTTGGGAACATTGTGATCCCTCAGCCCCGAGATGAGCAGAACCGGAAAACTCCGCGCGGCTACGGACGCTTCCGGTGACACATCGTCCAATCGGAAGCCTACCTGGTGCTCAGTTTCATGCACCGCCAGCATCGCCGCGGGACGGAAAAATGTTTTCCCGAGAAACGCGCTCACGCGTAAGCCGGCATAGTCGAAAAAGACCTCGTGTAGATTTCGGAAGGCACCCTCGGCAATCACCGCTTCAATCCGGGGATCGATGGCCGCTGACTGCAGCGCGACCGCCGCTCCCATCGATTCGCCCATGGCAAAGATATGTTGCGGATGCTCCGCCGCCGTCAATGCATCCACGATCGAGCGCTCATCGTAGCGTTCCACATGGCCATAGGTCGCGATCGTGCCGCCGCTTTCCCCGTGTGCCCGCGCATCCATCATCACGACGCTGTAGCCGGACCCCAGCAGAAATTCCGCATACCTGATCATCGAAAGCCGGTTTTGCGAACGCCCGTGAAGCAGCAGAACCCAATCGCCATTGGGATGAGCGGCTCGCACCTTCCATCCACGAAGCACGACCCCATCCTGAGCGGTGACCACGAAGTCTTCGCGAGTGGCGTGTTCCTGCGCGAACGACCGGTCTGCCTCCCCGATCTGCTCCGCAGCGATGTTCCGGCGCACGGGATGAAGAATAAAGGGCGCGAAGATTCCTCCAGCGGATGCCGGCAAAGGCAGACAAAGCAGTGCCAGCACCACCGTTCGCGCGACGTTTTGGAGTTTGCCCGTCAACGTCTGTCCCTCAAATCGCCAGCCTGCGATCTCGGCCAGACCCTTAACTACTTGCCTTGTCCAACCAACGTTCCAGCCGGCAACCATCTTCGTCCAGCAAAAACGTACCTACTCCGTGGCACTCGCCAACAATCCGATGCGACTCCGGATCGCGCGCTGCGCGCGTGATCCACTGCTGCCCCACCCGATACTGCGCCGCCGTAAACCACTTTTGCGGCAGCACCTCAACCAGCCCCGCATGCGGATACAGGACAAAGAGCGCGAATGCCGGATCGTCACTCGACATCGCCTTGTAGCTCGTCGGAATAATCAGCTCTTCGACCGTGGCAAACTCCGACGGCACGTCGATCTTGTGAGTCCCCGGTGCCAGCTCGATCCGCAATTCAAACTCCGCCACCGGAGCCGTATGGGAATAGATGCGCTCACCCGACTGTTTGAACCATCCCGCCAGCTCGGCGAGCTCAAATCCCTTCAGTGTGTCCGGATCGAAGCAGGCCAGCCGGATGCTTCGTCCCTCCGGACACCAGATGCCCAAATAGGACGGCGGGACAAAGAACGGCCGGCAATACGTATTCAGCGCCAATCGTGCTAACTCGGGCTCCTGCTCGAGTCCGAGCGTCACCACGTATCCGACCGGGCCTTCATCGCCCTGATATGTCCAGTCAAATCTCTGCCCGGCCACAGAAGTGATTGCCGGAAATGTCTGCCAGTACCAAGGCGTTGGGCCAATCGTGTGCGCGAGAATATCTCGCAAGCGAGTTGCGGACAGATCGATCATGCGCTTGGAGCTCTCGGAAGGACCCTGGGGAAAATCGCTTTCGAGGACCGGTACTGCAGTGTACTTACGTTCTAACGGGCTACTCCGAACTTCTTAAACCGCCGGAACGCCGCGCGGCTTCACGTGCTCGCGGATAAACTTTACGATGTCGTCCATGGCCGTGCCGGGCTGAAAAATTGCCGCCACGCCCGACTTCTTCAGACCTTCAATATCCTGGTCGGGAATAATTCCTCCCACCAACAGGAGAACGTCATCCATCTTGTTTTGCTTGAGAAGGTCCGCGACTCGCGGCACGATGGCATTGTGCGCCCCGGAAAGAATCGACAGCCCGATAACATCCACGTCTTCCTGCAGCGCCGCGCTGACCACCATTTCCGGAGTCTGCCGCAAGCCGGTATAAATGACTTCCATCCCTGCGTCCCGCAGCGCCCGGGCGATCACCTTGGCCCCCCGGTCATGCCCGTCCAGCCCGGGTTTGGCGACCAACACGCGAATTTTCTGCTCGTTCGCCACCAGTGCCATTTAACCACAGAACGCCCCGCATGCAGCGAAGATTGCTGCGTATTCGAGAGGCTTTTCGTTAATTTTGGGACGAGGAGCGCAGAGCTTGCGTTCGATGTTGGCCGTGCCTTCGCGCCTTTTGCAGCGAGGAAGGGTTTCCGGCGCGCTTTGAGTACGTGTCCTTTGATAGCTGCTTTGATTTGATAGCTGCTTTGAGATGATAGCTGCTTTGAGAGTTGTGCTTTGAAAGGGACGGCCTTCAGGCCGTCCGTCACTTGCCGGGAAAGCTTGGGGCTTTAGCCCCTGGGGTGAAACGTCTGATACAGCTCTGGTTGGCCATAGCCTGGCGTCTAGAGCCGAGGGCCGAGAGCCTAGAGCCCAGAGCCTAGAGCCCAGAGCCCAGAGCCTAGAGCACCTTGCTCCTAGACAGTCTTGATATCCATGCTCCGCCACAGATACCAGCAGGCAACCGACCGGTAAGGCGACCAGGGCCTGGCAATCTTCTCCATATCTTTCGGCTTGGGCAGCTTCCGCTTGCGATAGTGCTTCTTCATGGCCACCTGGATGCCGTAATCACCCGTTGGTAACACGTCCGGCCGCCGCATCGTGAACATCAGGAACATGTGCGCCGTCCACACCCCTACGCCCTTCACCTGGGTGAGGTGCTCGATGACTTCGGCCTCCTCCATATCGGTCAACTTCTCGAAATTCAGCAGCCCGGACTGCGTCTTGGCCGCCAGGTCCAGTAGGTAAGAGGATTTCTGCTTGGAGAGTCCGACCGCCCGCATCTGTTGCAGGCTGAGTTTGAGGATGCCTTCGGGCGTCACTGGCGTGCCCGCCGCATCGGTGAACCGCTTGAAGATGGTCACGGCAGCCTTGCCATTCAGTTGCTGGTAGATGATCGCCTCAGCAAGGCTATGGAACGTCGGCTCGCCGAACTCGATCAGGCAAGGGCCTACTCGCTCGATGATGGCCCGCATGATCGGATCGGATTTTTTCAGGTGGAAGATGGCTTTTCGCATGGTCACCACGATATTCACGAGGGCTCACATCCGCAGCTCTCTCATCACGGCCCTTATTTCACCACCGAGTCACAGAGACCCGGAGAAGAGCCAGTTCGGCTTTTTTTCTGCGCCTCTTTGTCTCTGTGGTGAAGAGGTTCTGCAGAAAGTTCGCTCGCGCTGGTCAATTTTCCGCGTGCCCGTAATTTCATTGCTCGTATCAGGGCACGCCTTCAGAGGCTGCGGAAAAACTCGGATTTTGATCGCGTTTTGAAAGGGCACGCCTTCAGGCGTGCCGCAAAAGACCACAAAATCCGAGCGGCTTTAGCCGCGGTCCTACGGATTGTTCCGCATCCCGTAACAACAAGAACGTTGTATCACAAACTTTCGCTCGAGGCGAACAAAAAACGAAACAGCGACACTGTGTTAAATGGATGTTGCAGATCTGCCGAACGACTCACCGAAACTCACGGAACCTTTTTAGGACGTTATCTTCCCCGGCGGAAGCTGAAACCCGATTTTTCGCCCTGTACCAGGCTCCGGCGTCATGAGTTCGCGGATCGCCTCAATCAACTCCTGGATGGATGCATCATGCGTATCCAACCGCTGCTCCAGTTCGTCAATTTTGGACGCCAGTTGCTGGTTCGTGGCCAGCATCTCGCGCAGCCGCACAAAAGCCCGCACCACGAAAACGCTCATTTCCACGGCCCGCTCGGAATTCAGCACCGTGGCCGCCATAATCGCCCCATGCTCGGTAAAGGCGTAGGGAGCGTAACGACGGCCGCCTCGGCCAGTTTTTGAGGTCGCATCTTGCGACCTCAAAGATTCGCTTTCCTCCGCGTTCAGCCGGAACATGAAATCCGCGGGAAACCGCTCCTGATTGCGTTTAACCTGCTCGTTCAGGCGCTTTACGGGAACGCCGTAGAGCTCCGCCAGGTCGGAATCCAGGATGACCTTCTGTTCGCGGAGCATGAGGATGCGGGACTCGACCGGGATTGCCAGGCTGGTTTTGGGCATGATCTGGAAATTCTAATCGGGCGAGGCGTGTTTGAGGTCGCAATTTGCTACCTCAAAGCGTACTCGAAAGTACGCTCTAATCTGTAGTTGGAGTCGTGAACGTCGAACTTTCACCCCGATCATCTCCGGCGAACCGGATCTCGCAATCAAAGATCGCGGCACAAGGGGACCGCTACCCGGAAGAGCTGCAAAAATTAGTGGGTCGCCGAGCAGCAAAGGTTGAATTTGAATTCGCAAGTGGCTTTCGCGGTGCCTGTCATCCTGTCTCTAACGACGAGTGCCCGTGTCAAGGCGATTTTGACGACACCTCTCCGCTGGCGTCTTTGTATTAAGAGAAGCGCCATTTTGCTCTAGCCGGAAAGGTTTTTGCGTTTTTAACCAAGGCTCGTGCTCTCTCAATCCTGC
>QIAH01000049.1 GCA_003225465.1 Acidobacteriota bacterium
AGCTTCCGCGTGAAGGTTTCGGTGGGCTCCAATCCCTGGGCCCCGAGCGAGCCGACCGTCAATCTTGCCAAGGTGTGCGAGCGCTGGGGCGGTGGTGGACACGCCCGCGTGGGAGCAATTTCCTTCGATGTGACCAAGCACGAAGAAGCGCGTCGCGCGGCCTTTGAAATTGTCAACGAGCTACGGGCCAGCGTGCGGGCGCGATTAGCGGGCTAGTCTCACGGCAACGGCTCGCCGGCACTCAGGCAAGCGGCCGCCTCGCCGTCTTCCGCATAACGAATCCTTCCTGACTCATCCTCGCAGAACGCGCGCTGGCCGCCTTCAGTACTTTTCGGCACAGCCGCCTCCCACCCCCATGCGCGAAATCCAGACTGGCCCTTATGATGTTCAGACGCGCGACCGCGCCGGTAAGTTCCCGGCGGAACGCAGTCGGCCGGCGATCTTGCAATCGCGGCAGACAGGGTGCAAGTGTCTAGTTTCGAGCAAAATCCAGGAGAGCCATGACTCTGCCAGAACCCGGCCAAGCCGACTCGGTCATATTGCGTGTGGAAAACCTGGGCCGCAGCGTGCCCGGAAAAATCCTGGTCAGCGGCGCGACCTTCGAGGTGCGCAAGGGCGAAACCCTGGCCATCGTGGGGCCGAGCGGGTCCGGGAAGTCGTCGCTGCTGCGATTGTTGAACCGACTGGATGAACCAACCACCGGGACGGTCTACGTCGACGGCACCGACTACCGGCAAATTCCGCCGCGGGAGTTGCGACGACGCATTGGCATGGTCCTCCAGCGGCCGTTTCTGTTTCCCGGCAAGGTTGCTGAAAACTTGCAGTTTGGACCGAAACAGCGCGGACAAAACCTCAGCCCCGCTGAGATCGAAGAATTGCTGGCGGGGGTCGGACTCTCGGGATTCGAGTCGCGTGACGTCTCGAATTTGTCCGGAGGCGAAGCGCAGCGCGTCTCCTTTGCGCGCGCCCTGGCGAACTCTCCGGAGGCCCTGCTGCTCGACGAGCCGACCTCGGCACTCGACGAGGCCGCCAAGCGCGATGTCGAGACCCTCATCCGTCAGATCGGGCAGGAGCATGGCATCCCCTGCGTGCTTGTAACGCACGACGTCGCGCAGGCAGCACGTCTGGCAGAGCGGGCTTTGGTTTTAGAAGGCGGGCAGATCGTTCGCAGCGGGCCCGTGAAGGAGGCACTACATGCTTAAAACACTGTTTCACAGCCAGCTTCAGCTCGGACTGGCGCAAGCGGGCGTCGCTGCCCTGACAGCCTTGCTGGTGGTGATGGCCGCCGCCCGGCGCGGCATTCATCTCGAAAAGGATCTCGCCATTGCGATGGCCCGCGGGCTGGTGCAGATCGTCGCAGTCGGTTCGATTCTCCTGCTTCTGCTACGAAGCCCAAGCTGGACGAGCATATTTCTGCTGATTGCGATGATCATCGCCGCCGGAGCGACCTCGGCGCGGCGCGCCAAGGGAATGCCGGGCGCATTTCAGGTATCCACATGGTCGATTGCCTGCGGCGCGGGATCGGTGATTGCGTTGATGACCGCGCTGGGCGTGATCGATACGCCCATTACGGCGTTGGTTCCCGTGGGCAGCATGCTGATTGCGAATGCCATGAACACCAACGGCCTCGCTCTGAACCGCTTCCGCTCCGACGTCCTCGCGCACGTGGGCGAAATCGAGACCGCGCTCGCTCTGGGCGCCGACGGCAAAAGCAGCGTCTCCCCTTACGTCCAAGTCTCATTTGAAGCCAGCCTGATTCCCGCCATCGATTCGCTGCGGTCGCTGGGCATCGTCTGGATTCCCGGGCTGATGGCCGGCATGCTGCTCTCAGGGGCGCGCCCAATTTATGCGGCCATCTACCAGTTCGTGCTCCTGGCGATGATTTTTGCCGCCTCGGGTCTGACCTCCCTGATCAGCACGCTATTGATTCGCGCCCGTGTCATGTCGCCGGCGGAACAATTGATTCTGAGGCCCGGTCAGTAGGGCCGCCACAGACCGGCCCCAACTAGCTCCTGTCCGACGACTGCTGCCGGGTGCCCCACCCTCACCTCGCGTTTTTTGCGAGGTTAGGGTGGGGGTTTTCTCATGAACATATAGGGTGAAAGAGATGTGTGGCTTTGAAAGGGCGCGGCTGCCGCGCCGTAAAAGCACCTGAAACTGGGCCGCCCGATTAGCTCTTCTCCGAAGACTGCCGCAGTCCTGCCTTCTCCAGGATCGCCTTCGACATCGAAGCAAACACGTTTGCAGACTTACGCGCTGGGCTGCTGGCTACCTGGTTTGTTCCCTCCGCTGTGAGGGCGAATACGTCGCGATACTGACCGGGATTATATTGCGCCACATTGGCAGGGCGGATCCCATACGCTCGCCCCTGGTCCCAGGCATCGGGCGCCGCTCCCAGGAACACGAACGTCCAGTTGCCATCCTTTTCCTTGTCATCGATCAGCGCCTTCACCGCGTCGTGCGTCCACTCGCGCGAGGAATTTTCTTCGCCGTCGGTCATGATCACGGTGACGACCTTGTCCACTTGCGGATGGTCCGCATCGATCTTGCGCACGGTGATTCCAATCGCATCGTTCAAGGCGGTGTTGCCGCCGGGCTGGTACGACTTCTTGTCGAGCTTGCGAACCTGGGCCAGCGGGATGGCGACATCGCGGTAAGCCACCTGGGTATCGAACAGGGTGAGCGAAAACAGGTATTCGACTTTGTCCTCCTGGGCGAGTCCGTCCAGATAGGCGTTGAAGCCCTCGATCACATCTTTCAGCTTGCTCGCCATGGAACCCGATTTATCGAGAATCACGTTTACGAGAACGCGTTGCTTTGAGTTTTGGGAAACTGGCAGCACGGGGTGTCTCCTGGTTGGCGGCGGTCGCTGACGGGAGATAGCGCGTTTCGACGTGGGGCTCGTAGCCCAGCGCCGCCGAAACCGTGTCGCTCGGTACCTTGCGGCCATTGTAGATGTCCGTCAGGTACTGTTTCGAGATGCCGATTTCCGCGGCAAACTCGGTGTTGGTCTTTTCTCCCTGAATCTTCTTCATCAGCTGTAGAAGCTCTTCAACGGTCAGTGCCTTGTACGCCATATCAGCGTACACAGTACGCCAGAGTAGCGTACTTGTCAACTTCCAAAATCGGGCATAGTAAGTCCGGATCTTGCGACCTTCTACGTGCCCCAGAAAGTGAACATACTGTGAATTGGGTAGCCGTCCGCGTGACTTCTTGCCGCTCTTCGCCGACACAGGTATCATCTGAAGAAGGACTTGGGGGAACTCTGCACTCCGCGCCACATCCGCACGATACTCACTGCCGGCAGCTGAAAGCTTTACGGGCAGTCGCTTTCGTCGAGTTTCTGAAGGGAGTCGTCGTCCTTCTGGCCGGCTTCGGCGTGCTATCGCTGGTCCACCGCGATGCCTGGGACGTTGCCGAGAGCTTTCTCGAGTGGCTCCATATCAGCCCGGAGACGCACTATGCACAGGTCTTCCTGAATCTTGCCGATCAGGTCACCGATGCCAAGCTTTGGGCCGTGGCCATTGGTGCCCTGACCTATTCCAGCCTCCGCTTCGGGGAAGCCTATGGTTTGTGGAGGGAAAGGGCCTGGGCGGAATGGCTTGCTCTGATCTCTGGAGCGATTTATCTTCCGTTCGAAATTGTCGAGTTGGCCCGCAGGCCAGACTGGATCCGCCTCGTGATCCTCACGGTAAATCTGGCGGTGGTGCTCTACATGGCATTCCTGCGCTGGCAGGCGCGCACCAGACTCGGCAGCGCTTTCCCAACCGCTGAGAGCGCCGACTAGCTCTAAAAGTACATGTCCTTCCGAAGCCTGTCTGAAACGCACGCGGCGGCTTAGGCTACTGATGTGCCCACACTCGACCGCATGCGTCCTCCGCAGCAAGGTGTTCGCCCAGTCGCCCTTGGCACGCAGTCGTCCGCGTCCCGGGAGCCCTCACAACCACCCGGCTCCGGGGCGATCGACCACTGGAGTTATGTGCTGCTTTACAGCATGGGGATCGGTACGCTTGCAGTCGGGGCTCTGCTACTCACGGTGCTGATGGCTGTGTGGTTTTACGGCCAGTTCGTCTGGACCTTCACTCACTGGGATCTTGCGGATGTCCGCTTGGCTCCGTTCAAGTCGCTGGCGTATCTTGTGATCGCTGGAACGTTTCTTGCGGGAACCTGTGCAGGGTTCTGGGTCTTCAGCGGGGCCGTCTGGAAAAATCAGCGTGCGAACACCACTTCCACGCGTCGAACCACCCGCTGAATCTCTGCTTTAGCTTCTGACGGGCGAGGATGCCCGCCGCTCCACTGCCAACTTCGCTAATCCGTCTGCAACGCTTCCAGCAACGCACTTTTCACTCGCTGCTGATGCTCGGGTGTGAGCTTCTGTCCGCTGGAGGTGAGATAGAAGACGTCGATCGCCATCTGCCCTTCGGTATCGATCAGCGCGATTTCGATATTGCATTTGTGGTGTGCGAGGCTGGACCCGATGCTGTGCAGCAAGCCCAGGCGATCCTGCGCGATGACCTGCACCAACGTGCTGCGCGAGGAGCACTCGTTGTCAAACTCGACCTTCGTATCCACTTTCACCTTGGTGGTGCCCGGCTTTTCCGCCCGCAGGCGGTCGCGCAGCATGCGATCGAGGTCAATCTCACCCAGCAGCACCCCGATGACGCTGCGCTTGAAGCGCTCCCATTCCTGCATGTTCAGTTCCAGCGTGCGGAAGCGGTCGGTGAAGTAAAACGTGTCCACCACGATGCCGGCTTGGTTCGAGAAGGCGTTGGCCTTCACGATGTTCATGCCCCACGCCGCCAGGACGCCGGCAACCCTCGCAAACAGGAACGGGCGATCATTCGTGACCAACGTCAATTCAAACCAGTGCCGGCCGCGCTCCAACTGCAATTGCACCGAGTCCTTGCCCAGCCTGCCCGCCATCTCCACATGGGCGAGTACATCGGTAGCGGAGTAGGTGGTCAGGTATCGCTTGGGTAATCCTTCGAGAAAGCCTTTGAGCTTCTTCCCGGCAGTCGGCACCAGGCTGCGGATCTGCGCGAGATGATCATCCTCCGTATCCGCGCGCAGCCGCTCGTCCACATTGTGATTCAGGTAATTAAACGCCGCGATGTACAACTGGAATACATTCTCGGCTTTCCATGGAGTTAACGCATCCGGGTTCACGGCCTTGATATCGGCGTAAGTAAGGAGCGTCAGCATCTTGAGCCGTTCGGGCGTCTCCATTTTTTCCGCGAAGACACGGACCGTTTCCGGATCGAAGATGTCGCGGCGCAGGGTGGCGGAAATCTCCAGGTGATTGCCAATCAGAAACAGCACAGTCTCGCGCTCGGAGGGATCGAGGTCGAGGCGATCCATGCAGCTCTCGGCGATTCGCATGCTGGCGTCGACATGGTTGACGTTGGGCGTCCCCTTGCCGATGTCATGCAGCAGCAGCGCGAGGTAGAGCAGTTCGGGCCGCTCCAGCTCGTCGAAAAGCTCGGCGTAACGCCGGTCCCACTCGGCCTCCGACTGCCGCAGGCGATGCAGGCTTTCAATCGCCACGAACGAGTGTTCATCCACCGTAAAGCGGTGGTAGAAGTCACGGACCACCAGGGCATCGATCGCCTTGAGTTCGGGCAGCAGCAGCGTAAGCAACTTGAGCGCGTGCATGGCGCGCAGAGCGTCCGCGGCATAGGGCTGCGTGAGAATCTCCCCGAGATACAGCCAGAGTTCCGCGCCCCGTGGTGGGGTCGCGGCCAGCGACGGCAGCACCTGCTCGATGCGATATTCCGTGGTGGTGCTCAGGCGCAGGCCGTGCGTGGCCATGAAATGAAAGGTACGCAGCAGCATCTCGGGATCATGAAGCGCATTCGGCTGCTGCAGGTAAATCAGGCCATCCACGACCGAGAAGTCCGCATTCGACAGCCGCGAGCGCCACTGCTGAAATTGCCGATACAGCGATGACCACGCCGCCGGAATCTCTTCGAGCAACTGCTCGCCCACGCGGTGGACCGAGCGCGCATGTCCGAAATAGGTGCGCATCCACCCGGCCGCATTCGTGAGGTCGGCGTCGGGCGTCCCGATTTTTCGCGCGGCCGCTTCGTCCTGCGATTCCCACAGCAGAAGATTATCGTCGCGGCCCTGGCGCAAGTGCAGGAAACAGCGCACCGACATCAGGAAGTCCAGTGCCGCATCAAACTGCTTGCGGGTCGAGATGGGCAGGAGCGTTCGCGTCTCCGGCCAATCCCGCAGTTTGTCCATGGCGGAAATCAGCCCCAGCCAGCACGCCACGTTGTAGTCTCGCAGACCTCCAGGTCCATCTTTCACGTTGGGTTCCAGATGAAAGACGGTGTTGCCGTACTTCGCATGGCGCGAGCGCGTGACCTCGGCCAGGCTCTGCACCAGCGACTGCGCCTCGCGCATGACCAGCTTGGGGATCACCTTGTCATGGAGGCGATTGAAAAGCTGCCGATCACCCAGCAGGTAGCGCGAGTCGAGCAGGGAAATCGTGAATTCGACATTGCCGGCATCAAAGCGATCACACTCGCCCAGCGTCCGGGTGGCAGGGCTCACCTTCATGCGCAGGTCCCAAAGCTCCTGCGAAAAGCGGCGGATGGAATCCTTGTAGGCAGGCTCCATGTCGCTCGTGGCGTGCAAAAAAAGAATGTCGACGTCGGAGTGCGGAAACAGCCAGCCGCGCCCGAATCCGCCCAGCGCGATCAACGCGAATCCCGACGGCCCACTCTCTTCCGGAGAAATAATTTCCTGCCAGAGTCGCGCCACGATGGCTTCGACCAGGCGAGTGCGATGTTCTACAGCCGCGCGCCCGTCACCCGTAGCAAAGAATTCCTGCTGGATTCGGGCTGATTCTTCCGTGTAGAGATCCCGCAGTTCGCTGCTCAGTGAGGCTGTCGACATACTCGACCCCATGGACTTTGACCGCCTGACCGGCACATTGCGGACCGGAAAGTCCGCTTCCGCGGGTTGCTGTTCGCCATTCAATCTAGAGAGCGCCTTCGCCCCGTTCGTCGTTTCGAATCCGGATCGCCTCATCCACTTTGGAGAGGAAAATCTTGCCATCGCCGATCTTGCCAGTGCGCGCCGCCGTCACGATGGCTTGCACCGCCTTCTCCACCATGGCTTCCGGGAGCACGGTCTCCAGTTTGATTTTCGGAATCAGGTCCACCGTATATTCGCGCCCGCGATAAAACTCAGTGTGGCCTTTCTGGCGTCCGTGGCCGCGCACTTCCAGGACCGTCATGCCCTCGACCCCGATCTCGTGGAGCGCATCTTTGACCGCTTCCAGCTTGGAAGTTTGAATGATCGCTTCAATTTTAGTCATGGGCAAAAGCTCCGTGGCTGGAAGCAGCAGAGCAACGATTGGCGCGCTGAGATTCTCCGCTCACGCGGTCACCTCCCAAGAATACCCTTCTTCTCCGTGCTGCGTGAGATCGAGACCCTGCACCTCTTCCTCCTCTGACACTCGCAACCCTACCGTGAGGTCCACGATCTTCAGAATGATCAGCGTTCCCACGATGGCCAGAATCCACGCAATCACGATGCCTACGATCTGGTTCAGCACTTGATGAGCATTTCCATCGATCAAGCCGGAAGGTAAGACGTTCCCCTGCGCGTCCTTGAAGATCGGATTCACCGCGGAAACCGCAAACACGCCCGTCAGCAGAGCGCCCAGCGTGCCGCCCGCGCCGTGCACGCCGAATGCGTCCAGGCTGTCGTCGTAACCAAATCGCGCCTTCACGGTCGCGACCATGAAGAAGCAGAACGCGCCCGCAATCAGGCCGATCAGAACCGCCGGCATCGGACCCACAAATCCTGCCGCCGGCGTGATCGCAACCAGTCCTGCGACCGCGCCCGAGATCGCTCCCAGAGCGCTGGGCTTGCCGTTGCGGATCCACTCCGCACAGCTCCAGCCGATCACGGCGGCGGCGGCGCCGACATGGGCGGCCACGAACGCACTCGTCGCGAGGCTTCCCGCGGCCAGCGCGCTGCCCGCGTTAAATCCAAACCAGCCCACCCACAGCAAACACGCGCCCACAAAACTCAGTACCACACTGTGCGGCGTCATCGACTCCTTCGGATAACCCACGCGCTTTCCGAGATACAGCGCGCACACCAGCGCCGAGACGCCAGAAGTCACGTGCACCACCGTCCCACCCGCGAAATCGAGGCAAGGAAATTTTCCGCCCAGCGAAGCATTCAACAGCCCACCCTTGCCCCACACCATGTGCGCCATTGGACTGTAGACAATCAGAGACCACAGCACCATGAACAGCAGCATGGCGCTGAACTTCATTCGTTCCGCGAAGGCACCCGTAATCAGGGCCGGCGTGATGATGGCAAACATCAGTTGGTAGACCATGAAGGTCTGCAGCGGTATGGTGGCAGCGTAATCGGCATCGGGCTGCGCCCCCACTCCGCGCAGAAATAAATGGTGGAGCCCGCCGATAAAACTGTTGCCCGATCCGAACGCGAGACTGTAGCTGACCATCGCCCAGAGCATCGTGATGACTGCCATCATGGCGAAGCTTTGCACCATCGTGGCCAGCACATTTTTCTTCCGCACCAGCCCGCCATAAAACAGGGCAAGACCCGGTCCCGTCATCATCAGCACCAGCGCCGAACTGGTAAGCATCCACGCATTGTCCCCGGAACTCTTCGCATCCGCGGTCGCTTGCTCGAGCTTCGTTAGACGTGCGCTGTCAGACGACGCGGCGGCCGGTGGACTCTGCGCAAACAGGGTGGGACCAAGGAGGATGAAAGCAAGGATGAACCCGAGAACCAGCCGACTTGGCATCAGTACGTTGACTCCAGGGGGAGAAGATCGGACGCACGCTCAATCTAACCGCTGGGGTGCGACACCCGGAAATCGAAACTATTTATGGGAGTAATCAGGAATCGTTATGGCGTTTTCCGCACCTTCGCATGAATACCGCCGAGCGAGCATGACCAGCGGTTCGGAACCAGCCTGATTACGAAATATCTAGTTGACAGCAAAGAAGATGTTCCTGCATGATTATTCATGGGCATGAATAAATATTCATCATGAGCAAAGCCGCCAGACAGAAAACGATTCTCGAACTCCTCCACCGGGGACCCATTGAAAGCCAGGAGGAATTGCAGGGTGTGCTCGCCAAGCGGGGCTTCGACGTGGGCCAGGCCACGCTTTCGCGGGACATTCGCGAGCTGGGATTGATGAAGACCTACGACGGTTACGTTGCCGGAAGCGGAGTCTCCCCGGGCGAACCGGTGCTGCCTTCCGTTTCGAGGCTGGTGCGCGAATTCGTGCTGGAAGTAAGGCTTGCGCAGAATCTTCTGGTCCTGAAAACGAGTGTGGGTAGTGCTCAGCCGGTGGCGGCGGCAATGGATGCGGAGGACTGGCCCGAGGTGGTGGGCACGCTGGCGGGCGACGACACGATTCTTGTGATCTCCCAAGACAACAAAACCGCGCACCAGTTGGCGCGGCGGATTGAAGGGATGTTGGCCTGATGGCGGCGAAGTTGAAATCTGCGGTGCTGGGTGCGACCGGCTATGCCGGTTTTGAGTTGACGCGGATCCTGCTGCGTCATCCCGCCCTCCAGAAGCCGCTGCTGATGAAACGCGAAACCGGATCTAGCGGTCAGGATTTGGCCGAAGCTTTTCCCGCCTTGAGCGGCAACGGCGGCTATCCGCTCGAGCCGTTCTCGATCGAGAAACTGAAGCAGTCTGGCGTCGACCTGCTGTTCCTGGCGACGCCGCACGACCTGTCGCGCAGCCTGGTGCCCGAAATCGTGCGGTCCGGAATCCGGGTCATCGACCTGAGCGGCGCCTGGAGATTGCGGACAGAATCGCACCGCGCCGTGTATGGATTCGAAGATTACGACTCGAAGGTGGCGCACGAAGTAATGGACCAGGCAGTCTACGGATTGCCCGAGTTGCACGACGCCGACATCGCAGGGGCGCCGATCATCGCCAATCCGGGATGCTACGCAACCTCCGTGATCCTCGCTCTCGCGCCGCTCGTGAGGGCAGATCTGGTCGATCGCAGCCGGGGCATCATCTCCGACTCCAAGTCGGGTGTGTCCGGAGCAGGGAAGGATGCGACGCCGCGCACGCATTTCGTCTCGGTTGCCGACAATCTGTCCGCCTACGGCGTTTTCAAGCACCGCCACCTTGGCGAGATGCTGGAGCAGTTGGGCCTGGCGCCGGAAGAGTTGATTTTCACTCCACACCTGCTGCCCATCCCGCGCGGAATTCTGTCGACCATCTACGTCCACCTGTCGCACACGATGACCGCGGCCGAAATCGAGAGCTGCTACCGCAAGTTCTTCGCGAACCGCCGGTGGGTACGCGTATTCTCGCCGCCACGGCTGCCGGAAATTCAATACTCGTTGCACTCGAATTTTTGCGATATCGGTTTCTGCCTGGCGGATGACGGACGGCGCCTGGTGATCGTCTCCTGTATTGACAACCTGCTCAAAGGAGCGGCCGGACAAGCCGTGCAGAACATGAACGTGATGTACGGATGGAATGAAGCGGAGGGATTGCAGTGAGGGTGGTCGTGAAAATCGGCGGAGCCGCGCTCGACAACCCGGCAGTCCTGCGCAAGTGCGCCCACGCCATGGTCGAGTTGGCGGGAGACGGGCACCAGGTCGCGGTTATCCACGGCGGCGGCGTGGAACTCACTCGCACCATGGAGCGGCTCGGCAAGAAAAGCGAATTCATCAACGGCCTGCGCGTCACCGACGCCGAAACGCGCGACATGGCGCTGATGGTGCTCGCCGGCATGGTGAACAAGCGGCTGGTGTCCGCGATCGGAGCCGCTGGCAAGCCGGCCATCGGCCTGTGTGGCGGCGATGGCGGCACGGTGCGCGCGCGCAAGAAAGAAAACAACGGTTGCGACCTCGGATACGTCGGAGAAATTTGCGCCGTCGAGCCGCGCTGGATTCAGGCCATCTGGGGACAAGGCGGCATTCCGGTCATCTCAAGCCTGGCCGTGGGCGCGGTCGGCGAGTATTACAACGTGAACGCCGATCAGATGGCGGCGGCATGCGCGGTGGCTTGCCAGGCCAGCGCGTTGATTTTCCTGACCGACGTCGCGGGCGTGAAGGACGCGGATGGTGCCGTGATCCGCTGGCTTGATCTGAACCAGATCGCGACCCTGGTCGAAACCTCGGTGGTGCAAGGTGGCATGTTGCCGAAACTTGAAGCTTGTCGTCAATGCGCTCAGTAAAGGGGTGGGGCGGGTGCGAATTCTGCCCGCGGCTGAGGCGGACGTTTTGCCGCAATTTTATTTCGCGAAGCTGCAGATGGGGACGGAAGTGAGGGCGTCGTAAGTCGAGACGTGGGGACACTTCTTAACACAATTGAGAGGTGGAGTCACAATTTAAGACAAAGCCACAAGCGTCCCCAACGCAACTTCGCGCACGCGAACCTCCGCGGATTGTCATTCCGAGGAGCGCAGCGACGAGGAATCTGGACTGCGATGCTGCAGATTCCTCACTTCGTTCGGAATGACAAGGCGCTTAAAGAAATCGAATTTCAGAAATGAGTAAAGGAGCCGCAGGATGAGAAGCCAGGCAGTTGAAAGAATCTCCGTCGGGCCAGTACCGGGCGTGAGCAAGCCGACCATGCGGGACCTGGTCTCGACTCGCGACCTGAGCCCCGCGGAAGTGCGCTCCGTGCTCGATCTCGCGGCCGTGGTCAAGGCGCGCCCCTCCGATTTCCGTCGCACCCTTGACGGCAAGCAGCTGGTGATGTTCTTCGAGAAGCCCTCGCTCCGGACCCGCCTGACGTTCGAAGCGGGCATGGCCAGCCTGGGCGGCACGGCGTTCTTCATGGATCAGACCGGCGGCCGCATCGATGCGCGCGAGAGTTTGCCCGATATCGCCCACAACGTCGAGCGCTGGGTGGACGTCATCGTCCTGCGTACCTTCGCGCACTCCACGGTCGAAGGTATGGCGGCGCACGCCTCCATCCCGGTCATCAACGCACTCAGCGATCTCGAGCATCCCTGCCAGGCGCTCGCTGACTACTCCGTCTTGCAGGAGAGGTTCGGCAATTTGAAAAACGTGACGCTCGCCTACGTAGGAGACGGCAATAACGTTGCCCACTCGCTGCTGCTGACGGGAGCGATGCTGGGTTCGCATGTGCGGGTCGCAACGCCGCCCGGCTACCAGCCGAACGCGGAAATTTTTGCGGCGGCCCAGGAAATCGCGCAGGAAACCGGCGCGACCGTCGAGGCAATGACCGATCCGCGTGAAGCAGTCTCGGGAGCCGATGCCGTCTACACCGATGCGTGGGCCAGCATGGGTCAGGAAAACGAAGCGGATGCGCGCATCCCGATTTTCCAGCCCTACCAGGTGAATGAAAAGCTCATGGCGAAAGCCGCTCCGCACGCGGTGTTCATGCATTGCCTTCCGGCGCATCGCGGGCAGGAAGCCACCGACGCCGTGATGGACTCGCCGCAATCCGTCGTCTTCGATCAGGCTGAAGGCCGCCTGCACGTGCAGAAAGCGATTCTCATGTTATTGCTCTGGGGCGGTGCGAGCCGGTTCCCGGTCAGGAGTGCTCATGTCTAAGAAAGTCGTTCTCGCCTATTCCGGTGGACTCGATACCTCCATCATCATTCCGTGGCTGAAAGAGAATTACGACTACGACGTCATTGCCATGGTCGGCGATGTCGGGCAGGGAGATGACATCGAAGCGGTCGTGCAAAAGGCCTATAACACCGGCGCCAGCAAGGTGATCGTCGAAGACCTGCGCGAGGAATTTCTCACCGGTTACGTATTTCCGGCGCTCAAGGCGGGCGCGGTCTACGAGCACAAGTATCTGCTCGGCACTTCGCTCGCCCGGCCCGTGATCGCCAAGCACCAGGTGGAAGTTGCCCTGCGCGAAGGCGCAGACGCGGTCGCGCATGGCTGCACCGGCAAGGGCAATGATCAGGTCCGCTTTGAACTTGCCTACCAGGCCATCGCGCCTGAACTGAAAGTGATCGCGCCCTGGCGGGAGTGGGATCTGAAATCGCGCGAAGATTGTCTCGATTACGCCGAGAAGCGCGGCATCCCGGTGGAAGCCAGCCGCCAGAAAATCCATAGCCGCGATCGCAACCTCTGGCACGTCAGCCACGAGGGCGGCGAGCTGGAAGATGCGGGCAATGCGCCCTTTCCATCCACGTGGCAGCTGACGAATTCGCCGCAAGAAGCCCCTGACCGCGAAGAGCAGGTCGAAATCGGTTTTGAAGAAGGCGTTCCGTTTTCTGTGAATGGCCTGCCGATGGATCCTGTGTCGCTGGTCGAGTTGCTTAATGAAATCGGTGGACGCAATGCCATCGGGCGCATCGACCTCGTCGAGAATCGCTTCGTCGGAATCAAATCACGCGGCTGTTACGAGACACCCGGCGGCACCTTGCTGCTCACCGCGCACCGCGAACTCGAAGCGCTGTGCCTTGATCGCGATCTGATGCATTACAAGCAGCACGTCGGACTCAAATATGCGGAACTCGCCTACTTCGGTCTCTGGTTCACGCCCCTGCGCGAAGCGCTCGATGCCTTCGTCGAAAGCACGCAGAAAAACGTGACCGGCAAGGTCGCGCTGTCCCTCTACAAAGGGAATATCGCCGTCGCGAGCCGCAAGTCGGATTACTCGCTCTATCGCACCGACCTGTCTTCGTTCACGATGGGCGACAGCTACGACCAGAAAGACGCGGCCGGATTCATCCGCATCCTCGGTCTGCCTTCGCGTTCGCGCGCCGCACTGCACCAGGAGGTGGCGAAGTGAAGATGTGGTCGGGCCGCTTCCGGCAGCCACTCGATCCCGCATTTGAGCGCTGGCAGCGTTCGTTCCCGTTCGATCAGTGCCTGCTGCCCTACGAGCTTGAGGCGAGCCGCGCCCACGCGCGCGCCCTCGAGCACGCAGGAGTGCTCTCGTCGGAAGAGTTGGCTGAGATCGTTCGCAGCCTGGAGAAGATCGGCGAGAAGGCTCACGCCGAGCCTGCCTTCCTGGCCGACGACGAAGCGGAAGATGTGCATCATTTCGTTGAGAAGCAGTTAGTGGCGCTGATCGGAGACACCGGCTACAAGCTCCACAGCGGCCGCAGCCGCAACGAGCAGATTGCCACCGACCTGCGGCTCTACGTTCGTGCCACCATCGATCAGTTGCAGGCCCTGCTCGCCGACTGGCTGCAGGTCTTTCTGTTGCATGCCGAGAAAGCAGATCGCGCCGCGATGCCCGCCTACACCCACACGCAGCGCGCCGAGCCTGTCCTGGTTGGACATTGGCTTCTCGCGTACGTGGAGATGTTTCTCCGCGACTCTGAGCGTCTGACCGATTGCCGCGTTCGCCTGAACGTTTGTCCTCTGGGATCCGGTGCAGTAGCCGGCGCTACCATCGCTCTCGATCGCGGAGCCATGGCCGCCGACCTCGGCTTCGATGTGCCCACTGCGAATAGCCTCGATGCCACCAGCGACCGCGATTTCGTTCTCGAATTCGTGCAGACGCTGTCGGTGCTCGCACTGCATCTGAGCCGCTGGGCCGAGGAGATGATCCTGTTCTCAACCCAGGAATACGGTTTCATCGCGCTGCCTGAAATCTACTCAACGGGCAGCAGTGCCATGCCGCAGAAGAGGAACGCGGACCTGTTGGAGTTGACGCGCGGCAAAGCGGGGCGCGTTGTGGGCGCAGCGACCACGCTTCTGATGACAGTCAAGGGCCTGCCGCTCGCCTACAACAAAGATATGCAGGAAACGCAAGAGCCGTTATTCGACGCGACCCGCACCGTGCTCTCCACGTTGCCGCTCTCGACTGGCTGGATGAAAGAGGTGCAATTCGATTTCACACGCATGCAGCAAGCAGCGCAATCCGGATTCATGAACGCGTGGGCAGCCGCCACTTACCTAGTCGAACGCGGTGTTCCCTCACGCCTGGCCCACGAAGCCGTTGGCAAAGCGGTGCAACTCAGCATCGAACGCGGATGCGAACTCCAGGGCCTGTCGCTCGAGCAGCTCCAACAAATCAATTCGGCTTTTGACAAGGACGTCTACAAGGCTCTCACGCTCGACGCCGTACTCGCCATTCACGATGTCGAGGGCGGAACGGCGCCGGCCCAGGTCCGGCAGGCGATTCAACGTGCGGAACAGCGCATTGCCCATTTGCGAGGTGAAGTTCATGCACACGCGTGAAGCTCTGCTGCGCGATGCCGCGCAGATCCACGATCTGATCGCCAGCTACTCCGGCGACGGCACCCTGCTGCCTCGCACGCTCCCCGAAATCTGCGAAAATATCCGCGACTTCGTCGTGACCGAAGATGCCGGTCGCATCATCGGCTGCGGCGCGCTGCATCTCTATGGGCCACACCTTGCCGAGGTCCGTTCGATCGCCGTTCTTCCCCAATCCAAGGGCAACGGTGCAGGACGCCAGTTGATCGACGCATTGCTCGAGCAGGCTTCGAGGCAGGAAGTTACCTGCGTGTGCCTATTCACGCGCATCCCCGACTTCTTCGCGCGCATGGGATTCACGGTCGCTGCCCGCGAGGAGATTCCCGACAAGCTCTACAAAGATTGCCACCGCTGTCCGCGCCAGAATAACTGCGACGAAGTCGCCATGGTCCGCGGCGAGCTTCCGCAGTTTGCCATCCTGCAGCCGCCCGCATCCCAGTTCGTAAAGTTGCAGTGGTAGGGACGCCTCACGGGAAAGCCTTCGCGGAGAAGTGCATCAGAGCTTTCGGACAAACATGGCCTCGCTCTTTGATCAACTCTCCCCGGAATGCCATCTCTCATCATGAAACCTTGTAACCTTGAAACTTTGAAACCTTGAAACTCTACTCTCCAAACCTCTCCACCGAGAACGGCCTCAAGTCACACTCGGGTGTGCGCCCCTCGATCAGCAGCGCCATAACCCGGGCGGTCGCGGGCGCAAGCAGAATTCCATCGCGAAAATGCCCGGTCGCCACAAAATACCCGGGAACCGGTGTGGTGCCCAGAATCGGAAGGTTATCGGGTGTGCCCGGTCGCAAGCCCGCCCAGTCTTCCAGCACCCGCGCGTTTTCGAGAGCAGGCAGCAGGGCGAGCGCCGCGCGACGCAACCCCTGAATCGTCTCCGGTACGGTGCGCTTGTCGAAGCCGACGTCTTCCACGGTCGCCCCAGCCAACAGCCGACCGTCACTGCGTGGGATCAGGTAGATTTCCGGTGCGCGCACCACGTGCTTCAGCAATTCGCGGGACGGCATCGCGAAACAAACCATCTGCCCTTTGATAGGACGCGTAGGCATAGCGAGTGGAGCAATCTGCCCCGCCCAGGCACCCGCGCAGTTCACGACTTTTGTAGCCGGGTAGAACGTCTTATCCGTAGTCACGCCGCTCGCGCGTCCGGCCGCCACCTCCACCGAAAGCACCTCTGTCCCGGAAGACACATCCACGCCCCGGTGCTTTGCCGCTTTCAGGGCAGCCTCGGTCAACGCCCGCGGACAGACGCTACGCTCTTTCAACAGAATTGCGGTACGCCCTTCCGCAGCCAAGGCAGGTTCCAACTCCCGCACATTCACTGGGTTTGATGCAGGCATCTCCGGGACGGAATGCCCGGGCGCGGCAAACAGCAAGGTTCCGTACGAGCGAAGATCCACATGCACGCCCGACTCGTCCTCGAGTTCGTGTACGAATTCCGGATACAGCTCGGCGCTCGCGTTGGCCAACGGTTGCAGAACAGATGGAATTTCATCTCCGCAATTCGCCAGCATCCCGCCCGCCGCATGGGATGCCTGGCGCCCGGGCTCTCCGCGTTCCACCACCAGCACCGAGGCGCCCCGTTTGCGCAGTTCGCGCGCCAGGCTCAGGCCAATAATGCCCGCGCCAATGACGATCACATCCCAGGTCTTCACAGAAGCATTGTAAAAGACGGCACAAAGGAAGGTGGACGGTCTTCACGAGAGGCACACCGTTACGGGACCGCAATTGGCGAAAAAGCAGCCGCTCCAAACTAGAACAAAGATCGGTTGCTGCTGGTCACCGCGGTGGTCTCGCACTTCTGGTTTCGCGCTCTGCCTCTTCTTTTTACGCTGTACGTAACCTGGAG
>QIAH01000050.1 GCA_003225465.1 Acidobacteriota bacterium
GGAAGGCCCTCAAACAGGCGCGAGCCACAGGCTTCGATGGTGACTTCGGCGTGACCGTACTCGTGCTTGTCGGCCGGACGCACTTTTCCGCCGAGCGCGAACACCATGTATTGCAGGCCATAGCAGATGCCGAGCACGGGCAGGCCGAGGTCGAAGATGCCGGGATCGGTGACGGGTGCGTCCTTATCGTAGACCGATGATGGGCCACCGGAGAGGATGATGCCCACAGGGGAGTAGCTGCGGATTTCGTCGAGCGAGGCGTTGCAGGGAAGGACGGCGGAGAAGACGTTCAGTTCGCGGATGCGGCGCGCGATGAGCTGGGAATATTGCGAGCCGAAGTCGAGAACAACGATTGATTGAGTTTCCACGGATGAGTTTCTCAGAAGATGGGGATGGTGTAAAGCGGGTGTCGGGTGTCGGGTCTCAGGTTTCAGGTTTCAGGTTTCAAGTTTCAAGTTTCAAGTTTCAAGTTTCAAGTTTCAAGTTTCAGGCCTGGTTGGGGTCGTCGTCGTTGGTTGCCTTTGATGGTCCACTTTCGTGCATAGTTCCTTCATCTGTGGAAGGCGTCTCTGACTGAAATGCTTGCAGTGGCGACGGCACGTCCAGCGGGTTCGGGGTGTCGCTCAGGATGAGTTCGTCCTGGTCGATCATGGCAAACTCGGGTGGAATGCTGGGAGGTTGCACACTTGTGGTTGCAAGCGCTCGTGGGGGCTCGACTGGCGGGGGAGTGGGCGGCGCTTCGAGGATGGCCACGTATCCGGCTAAGCGGCCGATGTAGAGGGTGTCCACAAAGGCGAAGTAGACGAGGGTAAGGATGAGGACCGCGGTGAACACCACTCCGAGCGGCACGAGCGGAAAAAATGCGAAGGGGAAGGCCACGACGGAGGTTGCGATGAGAAACAAGACCAGATGCGCGAGGCCGAACCAGGTGCCCACGGCGACGACCGGGCCGAAACGTTCGCGGCATAGGTCGACGGTACTGGACAGAGCTGCAAACGTGTCCTTGCCCTGATGCACCACGAAGATCGAGGCGGTCGACAGGAACCAGCTGATCGCGGACCAGATCAGCCAGAGGAGGAGGATCGTTGCGGCGGCGAAAAAGACGGCAAGTCCGGGGCGTGGGTTGGACTTTGTCGAGACGAAGCCGGCTACGATGACAGCGCCAATTGCAGCGGCAGCGGCGGCGAGGGCCAATGCGGCGCGCAGAAAATACAGCCCAGCCAGAGATCGCAGCCGCCAATTGTGGCTGGTATCGGCGGCGACGAGTACGGAAGTTTGGGAAGTGGTGGTAGCTGCGGTGCTGGTGAAGTGCAATGCGCGTTCTCGAATGTAGTCGAGTAAGGAGAGCAGCGTGGCGCCGCGACCCACCGAGGCGAGCAGGATCCATAAGAGTGCGAGCGCGGAAAAGAGAACGATACTCGCCAGAGCTACATGAAGAGCGCTGCCGTGGAGGATGTGGGAAAAGGCTTTTGCGATGAGCACGGGTTGGCCTGTGCGCAACAGCAACAGGTCGGTGCGATCGACGGGGAGAGTGTCGAGGTAGGCGATAAAGCCGAGGCTGAGCAGGACGCAGGCGGCCGCTCCGAAGCTCCAACGCCAGCTGACTTCGGCGAGCGATAGGGCGGGCCGGCGAAACATGGTGCGGAAGCCTTCGGCAGTGGGCGACCAACTGGACATGGTTTGTAGGATAACGGAGATTTGAAGGCGTGCGCGAGATGCCTGTGCAACTTGGAGTGTCGGCACGGAGTCGCTCGCTGTCGCGACCCACGCACACTGAGCTTGGATTGGGGTACCGGTTCAAGGGCCACTTACGATCGGCTGTAGTTGTTATGTCTATAGCGGTTCACTGTGGATTGTTTCAGGGTAATTAATTTTTTTCGAAAACGTGCACGGTTGCGACACTTTTCAGCGACCTCAGTGGGTGTTCGGACATCCAACGTAGAACTACTTGAAGAAAATTTGCCGTTTACCAGTCAGGTGCGGAGTTTGTGTGAGACTTCCGCCCTGGACGAAGATTCATGATCACCAATCTAACCGGTTGTCGACGATTGTCGACTTAATAAGGAGTGAATTCTATGAAGTTTATGAAGTACTCGGCGGTCCTCGCGTTGGTTGCTTTTAGCCTGAGCCTAGGTGCATTTGCAAAGGATAGGAATGAAGGAAGGTTCACGTTGAGCAGTCCGGCTTCGGTGGGTTCGACGCAGCTCCGTCCTGGCGACTACAAGGTAACGTGGGAGGGTTCAGGATCGGACGTACAAGTGAAAATTTTGCAAGGTAAGAATGTCGTGGCGACCGGCTCAGCCAAATTGGTGGACAATCCGACGCGGCAAGACTCGGTGACCGTGAGTGGCGACAGCGGGGCGCGGACCATCGATCAAATTGACTTTTCGAGTGGTCACAAGTCCTTGGTGTTTGCCACACAACCAACAGCGCAGAATCGATAAAGTAAGAAGAAGGTCTATCTGAAACGTAAGGCGGGCGATGAGCCCGCCTTTTTTATGGCCAAAGGGGGGCGAGGACGCTCGCCAGACAGCCGCCGGGACGGCGGCGCTACTTTTTGGCGCGCTACTTTTGGACGACCAGGTTGAGAAGCTTGCCGGGCACGTAAATTTTCTTGAGGATCTTTTTCCCAGAAATGGCAGCTTTGATTTTTTCGTCGGCGAAGGCGCGCTGCTCGACCAAGGCCTGGTCGGCGTCAGCGGGCACGCGGACGCGACCGCGCACTTTTCCGTTCACCTGCACCGGGATTTCGATCTCTTCTTCCTTGGCCAACTCGGGTTCGTACTTCGGCCAAGGTGCGCGCAATAGATTGCCATGCTCACCGAGCGTCTCCCAGAGTTCATGGGCAATATAGGGCGCGAAGGGAGCCAATAAGAGGATGAGGTCGCGTTGCACTTCGGCAAGCAAGGGGAGCGGAATGGCGCTCGACGACTGGCCATTGTTGTCCTCGGTTGCGTAGAGTTCGTTCACCAGTTCCATGATGGCGGCGATGCAGGTGTTGAAATGCCAGCGCCCCCTGAAGTCGTCGGTGACACGCTTGATGGTCTGATGAAGTTTGCGCTGGACCTGGCGCGCTTGGGGTGACAACTGTTTCGGGACGGGCTGCCGCCATTCGGCAGAACCAGGCCGGGCGTTGCGCATCACGAAGCGGTAGACGCGGCCAAGGAAGCGTTGGATGCCTTCGATGCCGGAGTCCTGCCAGTCGAGGTCGCGATCGGGCGGGGCCGCGAAGAGGCTGTAGAGGCGCGCGGCGTCAGCGCCATAACGAGCCACCATCTCGTCAGGGGTGACAACGTTGCCAAGACTCTTGGACATCTTGGCGCCTTCCTTGATCACCATGCCCTGGGTGAACAAGCGCTCGACGGGTTCGCCGTTCTTCACCAAGCCGAGGTCGCGCATCACTTTCGTCCAGAACCGCGAGTAGATGAGGTGAAGAATCGCGTGCTCAACGCCGCCAATGTACTGATCGATTCCACGGTCGCCAAACCAGTACGCAACCGTGGCGCTATCGAACGGCTTCTGGTCGTTGTGCGCATCGGTGTAGCGGTAGAAGTACCACGCCGAATCCACGAACGTATCCATTGTGTCGGTCTCGCGCCTCGCGGGGCCGCCGCACTTGGGGCAGGTGGCGTTTACGAACTCGGGCACGCGCGAGAGGGGAGATCCGCCGGTCAGGGTGATCTCGACGTTTTCGGGAAGGAGAACGGGGAGATCTTTCTCGGGCACCGGCACAATGCCATCCTTTTCACAAAAAAGCATCGGAATGGGAGTACCCCAATAGCGCTGGCGGGAGACTCCCCAATCCTTGATGCGGAAGGTAACGGTGGCTTTGCCGAATCCGTTCTTTTCAGCGTGCTCCGCCATTTTCTTCAAGGCTTGCGAGCTGGTGAGACCGCTGAACTCTCCAGAATTAACTACTAAGCCGTCTTCAGCAACGAAGGGGAGCGGGGGATCCATCGCGGTTTCTTCCGTGTCCCCACCAAGCGGAAGAACCACCAGACGAAGGGGCAATTTGTACTTTTTGGCGAATTCATAGTCGCGCTCATCATGAGCAGGGACACTCATGATCGCGCCAGTGCCGTAGTCCATGAGGATGTAGTTGGCGACCCAGATCGGCAAAGCTTCCTGGTTAAAGGGATTCTTGGCGTAGCGTCCAGTGAAGACGCCGTGCTTTTCGATTTCGCCGATGTCGCCCACTTCTTTGGCTTTGCGCTGCTCGGCGATCAACTGGTCGACTTTCGCGCGAAGGTCAGGATTCTTGGCGATCATGTCGGCGACGATCGGGTGTTCGGGCGCGAGTTGCACCGAAGTGGCGCCGTAGATGGTATCGACGCGGGTAGTGAAGACGGTGATCTTCGATCCAGCAGGCCCGACGGTGCCGCCTAATTCGAAGTCGACGAGCGCGCCTTCGCTGCGCCCGATCCAGTTGCGCTGCATGGTGCGCACTTTTTCGGGCCAGCCGCCGAGTTTCTCAAGATCGCGGAGAAGTTCGTCCGCATAGTTGGTGATGCGGAGAAACCATTGCTCGAGTTCGCGCTGCTCGACGGGCGTGTCCTCGTGACGCCAGCAATTGCCGTTCACGACTTGCTCATTGGCGAGCACGGTGCAGCATTTGGGGCACCAGTTCACCTTGCTCTTCTTGCGGTAGGCCAAGCCGCGCTCGTACATTTTCAAGAAGAACCACTGGTTCCAGCGGTAGTACTCCGGGAAACAGGTGGTGACTTCGCGCGACCAGTCGTAGCCAAAGCCGAGGCGCTTCATCTGGGCTTTCATGTTGTCGATGTTGCGCAGGGTCCATACACGCGGGGGCGTATTGTTTGCGATGGCGGCATTTTCGGCGGGCAGTCCGAAAGAGTCCCAGCCCATGGGGTGAAGAACGTTGTTGCCGTTCATCCACATGTAGCGGGCGAGCGCGTCGCCGATGGCGTAGTTACGGACGTGCCCCATGTGGAGAGCGCCCGAAGGATAGGGCAGCATCTCGAGCACGTAATACTTGGGCTTGGTGGAGTTGGGCTCGGCGGCGTAAAGAGCGGGGTCCTGCTGCCAGCGGTCGGACCATTTGGTCTCCACGCGCTGGACGTCGTAGCGTTCGTCGCGCACGGCAGTTTTCTCTTCCTGTGGCATAGGGCGGTTCAGGGACTTATAGATAAACCTACATTCTATAACGTCGACCACTCAATCCGGAGTGCGTTCGCCTCTTATGCAGCGCGCGGTCGAACTGAGCCAGCAGCGGCGCGCGCTTGTGAAGACGCTCTCGAAGCTCGGGGAGAGTCATATACGGGACATGTCAATAGCGGCTTCGTGCTGAAAGAACAACAGCAACCACCAAGGGCACGAAGGGAGCACTAAGGAACACGAAGGAGATCTCCGTGGCTTAGTCCAGGGCATAGATGGCAAGGCCGCTGAGGAGTTTGGGGTAGAAGTCGGTGGATTTCTGGGGAAGCACTTCGCCGGCGAAGGCGATGTCGCTAACCTGGGTGATGCGGCACGGATTCATGAGGAAGGCGAGGTTCGCATTGCCGGAGCGCACCGTGGAGAGGGCTTCGGCGACGTCGCGCACGTAGGTTAGGTTTTGCTGGTCGCGAATTGATTCCTCCGACAAGCCGAGGACGTTTTCCAGAAGCACTTTGTGGAGTTGGACGACATCAAGCGATTGCTGGCGGAGCGAGAGGCCGGGGAACATGGAACTCGGGGCTTTTGGCGAATGCAATAACCAGGCCTGGGAGGCAGCAGCGGCGAGGATGGCGGTGCCGACGTGTCCGGCTTCGCGCAGGATGGCAGTGGCGCGAGCTGCGTCGATTGTGGGATCCACATCCTCGACATTGAAATAGGAGCGGGCAGCGGATCGGAAGGCTTCGGGGGAGAACGAGGTAAGACCTCGCACCAGACGATGGGTGGGGAGAATCACCAGGCCTGGGCTGTTCATATTGACGAACGTCATCATGACCAGCTCGTAGGGAGCCTCTTCCGTTTCCAGCGTGCGCAGCAAGGTGCCGCCGGAAACCTGACGGGGAGCGGCGACTGGCTGAGCGGCGAGGCGGCGTTCGTTGCGATAGTTGAGAGCGGTTTCGTAACGGTGATGACCGTCGGCGATGATGAGCTTTTTGTCGCGCATTTTGCCGCGGATGAGCTCGATGAGGCCGGGATCGGAAACTCGCCAAACACGGTGGAGGACGTCGTATTCGTCGGTCACTTCGGTGGTGGGTGGCGCGCTCTGTGAGAGCAGGGAATCGACCTCCCCGGTGTCGTTGTACAGCATGAAAATCTGGCCGAAGTGGGAGCGGGTGGAGCGCAGTAGTTGGAGGCGGTCGGCCTTGGGTTTGGCGAGTGTTTGCTCGTGGCGGAAGACCACACCCGCGGAGTAGTCCTCAACCCGTCCCAGGGCGATAAAGCCGCGGCGCTCGGCCATGGAGGATGTGCCGGGAACCGTAAATCTTTGGGAATAGACGTAGAGCGAGGGCTGGGGGTCCTGCAAGAAGATGCCTTGGCGGCGCCAATCACTGAAAAAGGTTGCAGCCCGGGCATAGACATTTTGCTGATCATTGTCTGTAACTTCGTGCTTGCCGAGGATCAGGCGGACCAGGTTGTAGGGGCTGGCGGCGTAATAACGGTCCTGGCTTTGCGGCGTGATCTTGTCATACGGTTGGGTGACGACGGTGGCGGGATCGACACGCTGGGGATCGTAGCGAAGTGCGCGAAAGGGGACGATGTGGGCCATGGGAGTTCAGTCATTTTAACAAGTCATGGAGAGATTGGCTGTGAAGGAGCGAAGCGGGCTTGGGGCAATCATTTTCATGCCGTAGGAAGGGACAAAATGTTTACAAAATACCGGATTTCTCTGAGTGCGGCTGGAAAAAACTGTGATACGATCCCGCCTAACAGAGGTAAGTTATGCCCCGCCAGTGTGGGAGCGGGTCTTCCTCCGAGGCCCAAGTCCGGAACCGCCACTCGGCTCAATCCAGAACCGAGATCAGGATCATGCTGCGTCCGAGCCGTGTCTCCGTGTGTGTACGTGTGTTCGCTATCGTGGCGCTTCTCATCATTGGGCTGCAGGGTCCCATGGTGCGCGCGCAGAACACGGAAGATGATGTTCACATCAAGCCGCGGATCGAGCCCAAGCCGCCCTCGAACGGTATTAAGGAATTGGAAGCTGGGTTCAGTCCGCACACCAAACCTCTGAAGTCGACGGTCGAACTGGTTTTGGTGCCGGTGACGATTACCGATCCCATGAACCGGCTGGTCACGGGCCTGGATAAAGAGAATTTCACGGTGTTTGAAGGGAAGAGCCAGCAGGAGATCAAATCGTTCTCGAGCGAAGATGCGCCCGTGTCGCTGGGAGTAATTTTCGACATGAGCGGCAGCATGAGCTCGAAGATCGAGCGTGCTCGCGAAGCGGTGGTGGAGTTCTTCAAAACGGCGAATCCGCAAGATGAGTTTTTCATGATCACGTTTGCGGATAAGCCGGAAGAAGTCAGCGATTTTACAAGTTCGATTGAAGATATCCAGAGCAAGCTTGTGTACACGGTGCCGAAAGGCCGAACGGCGCTGCTGGATGCGATTTATCTGGGCGTAAGCAAGATGCGGCACGCCAAGTATCCGAAGAAGGCCATGCTGATCATCTCCGACGGCGGCGACAATCATAGCCGCTACACCGAGGGAGAGATCAAATCGATGGTCAAGGAAGCCGACGTACTGATTTATGCGATCGGCATTTACGATCACTACTTTCCAACCGAAGAAGAGAAACTTGGTCCTGCGCTGCTGAGCGACATCACGGAACTGACCGGCGGGCGGGCCTTCACGATTGACAATCCCAATGACCTGGCGGATGTGGCCACGAAAATTGGGATCGAACTGCGCAACCAATATGTGCTGGGATACCGTCCAAACAACCCAATAAAGGATGGCAAATGGCGTAAGATAAAAGTGAAACTACTTCCGCCAAAGGGGTTGCCTCCTCTCCGGGTTTATGCGAAGACGGGATACTATGCACCTGCGGAGTAGCCGGGTTTTTCTGGCCGCTCTCCTCCTCAGTTTCCTCACCCCGACAGCAGCGCCGCAGCAGAGCAGTTCGGGCGATGCTTTCCCTTCCGGGGTACCAAGCCAGGCTTCTGCTCCCCAGCAGGAACCAGCCAAGCCGGACTCCACGCAATCGAAGCCTGCACCTCAACAGGAAACGCCTCAAGGCCAGGGACAAGAAGAGCAGGGATTTGTCTTCCACAAGCAGGTGGAGGAGGTGGTGCTGCACGCGACCGTGGTCGACGACAAGCAGCGGCTGGTCACGAACCTCGAAAAACAGTCGTTTACGGTGCTCGAGGATGGCCGGCCGCAGAACATCACCTCTTTTCGCCGGGAAGATATTCCAGTGGCGATGGCCATCGTGATCGACAATTCGGGGTCGATGCGGGAAAAGCGCGACAAGGTAAACAAGGCGGCCATCAACCTGGTGAAGTCGAGTAATCCTCAGGATGAAGTTTTCATTGTCAATTTCAATGATGAGTATTACCTGGACCAGGACTTCACCAACGACCTCAACAAAATGCGGGAAGCGTTGGAGAAGGTCGATACACGTGGAGGGACGGCTCTCTATGATGCAGTGGTGGCTTCTGCTGATCACCTGAAAAAGAACGCGAAGCTTGAAAAGCGCGTGCTGTTCGTGGTGACGGATGGGGAAGACAACGAGAGCCAGGAGACCTTGGAACAGGCCATCCGGCGGCTGCAGGAAGAGAATGGGCCGACGGTGTACGCGATCGGGTTGCTGGGCGAAGAAAAACAGCGGCGGGCTCGCAAGGCGCTGCAATTCATCGCGGAGAAGACGGGCGGGATCGCCTTCTTTCCCAAGAGCCTGGAAGAGGTTGACGCGATCAGCCGGACGGTTGCGCATGACATCCGCAATCAATACACCCTCGGATATAAGCCTACCAATCCAAAGACCACTGGCGGATACCGGACGATCAAGGTAGACGCGAAGGCGAAAGGTTACGGCAAGCTCACGGTACGGACCAAGAGTGGGTACTATGCGGGTCAGGATCGGGCAGCTGCGGGTTCAGGGCCTGGGGCCACGTCACCGACACCGAAGTGACATTGACGCTGAAAGGTGAGTTTTCTTAGTCTGGACTGTGCGAAACGCCACCACGATCTCACGCCTGCGCGTTGCTGACGACATCACCGAACTCGTCGGCGAAACTCCCATGCTGCAATTTACGCGGTTGGTGCCTGCGGGCGCGGCCGACGTGTTTGCCAAACTCGAGTACCTGAATCCCGGGGGCAGTGTGAAGGATCGCGCGGCGATCGGGATTATCAAGCGGGCCGAAGCCGAAGGGAAGTTGCGGCCGGGTGGGACGATTGTTGAGGCGACAGCTGGGAACACCGGCATCGGGCTGGCGCTGATTGGTGTGAAGCGCGGCTATAAGGTTTCGCTGTTTGTGCCGGAGAAGTTCTCGGAGGAAAAGGTCATGATCATGCGGGCCCTCGGCGCCGAGGTGGTCCGCACCCCGGAGGACGAGGGCATGTCAGGAGCAATATCCCGCGCGAGCGAACTGGTTGCTTCCACCCCTGGGGCCTTCATGGCCGGTCAGTTTGAAAATCCCGCCAATCCTGACTATCACTACGAAACCACCGCACGCGAAATCTTTGAACAGATGGAAGGGCAGATCGATGCGATAGCCATCGGCTCGGGAACTGCGGGGACATTCACAGGCGTGGCGCGTTATGTGAAGGAGCACTTGCCGCAGGTGTACGCGGCCGTGGTCGAGACGCAAGGGTCCGTACTCGGAGGTGGGAAGGCCGGACCGCACAAGGTGGAGGGGATTGGGGCGAGCTTCATTCCGAAGAATTTTGATCGCACGGTTTGCGACGAAGTGATGATGGTGACCGATGAGCAGGCTTTCGGGATGGTGAAGCGGCTGGCCGCAGAAGAAGGAGTGCTGTCCGGGTCGAGCGGCGGGGCTGCCGCTTATGCGGCGCTGGAATTGGCTCGCCGGCTGGGTGCCGGGAAGCGAGTGGTCACCATTATTCCGGATTCGGCGGAGCGGTATTTGTCGAAGAAGATTTTTGAGGGCGGGACATAAAAGCAGTCGTTGGTCGTCGTCGTCAGCTTTCGGGTTCGATGCGATCGCAGACAAAAGCTTTTAACCGCAAAGCGCGCAAAGAGAAGCCGCAAAGGACGCAAAGAGGAACGGCAAAGGGCGCAAAGAGAAGCTGCAAGGGGCGCAAAAAAGTAGCAACTCGATTTCACTCATTGATCTGGCAGCCGTAATCTAAACCAAAAATCTATGAAAACGAAAAAGGCGGGATTTGCTACGCGTGCGATTCATGTGGGTCAGGAGCCGGATCAATTGACGGGGGCGGTGGCGCCTCCGATATTTGCTACTTCGACCTATGTGCAGGAACAGATCGGGAAGCACAAAGGATATGAGTACGCGCGGGTGTCGAATCCCACGCGAGACCGGCTGGAGCAGAACCTCGCCGCTCTCGAGGGCGGAATCGGGGCGAAGGTGTTTGGCAGCGGCATGGCTGCGATTAACGCGATCGTTACGATGCTGAAGGCCGGCGATCACGTGGTGTGCGGAAATAATCTTTATGGGGGCACGCCGCGCTTGTTCAACCAGGTTTGGGCGGATTTCGGGTTGGAGTTCGCATATGTGGACAGCTCGGATGTGCGGAATGTGGAGCGTGCGATCCAGAAACACACGCGGATGGTTTTCATTGAGACGCCCACGAATCCGCTGATGGCGTTGACGGACATCCGAGCCGTCGGCCAGGTATGCCGGGCGAAGAAAATTGACCTGGTGGTCGATAACACCTTTATGTCTCCTTATTTTCAGCGGCCGCTTGAGTTGGGTG
>QIAH01000051.1 GCA_003225465.1 Acidobacteriota bacterium
CGCCGTTGATCGCATCGATGAACTTCTGCCCGTAGCCAGGCGAGCCGTGGAAATTGATCATGATCACGACGTAGCCACTGGCGGCGAAGAGTTCTGCATTCCAGCGATAGCTCCACTCGTCGCCTTCCGGGACCTCGGGACCGCCGTGCAGGATGAACTTCACGGGATATTTCTTGGAGGCATCGAAGTTCGGAGGCTTAACGAGGAAGCCTTGGACTTTGTCGCCGTAGGCGCCCTTGAACCAGAAGGACTCGAGGGGGGACATTGAGACCTGGGAGAGCAGGGAGTCGTTGACGTGGGTGACCGGAACAGGAGGAGTCTTGCCATCTATTTTGTAGATCTCGGCCGGATGTTGCACTGACATCCGAGTAAACAAAAGAGTTGTTCCATCCGATGTGGTCGTTAGATCATCGTTGAACCCACGAGTGATTACCTCTGGTATTTCAGGTTGGGCTTTAAGCTCGAAATCGTGCTCCAAGAAACGATTTCGGATTCGAACAACAATGACTGGTGACTCGCCTTTATTTTCTGACGTGTAATAGATTCGAGATGAATCAGGCTCCCACGCGATTGTGCCAACCCAGGTGTTGTCAAGATCAAATGCAGTTGGCACCTCTCTTTTTCTTCCGGAGTTCCGGTCATAGAGCATCAACCGGAACCGGTCACTTTCATCCCCCGGCCGTTGCTGCGCGCGGTAGGCGATCCACTTCCCATCCGGTGAATACAGTGGATTCGAATCGCTGGAGGGATTGTCGGCGGTGATGTTCCTGGTTTTCGCCAGTACGTCTGCAGGCTTGGCGCTGGCGTCCCAGTTCACCGGGACAGTCCACAGATCGTTGTTCGTCGAGATCGCTTCAACCTTGTCGTGATTGGAGGTGTAGCAGAGCTCCTGCCCATCCGGAGAGAGCGCATAGAGGTCCTGCCCACCAAGCGAAAACACGGGGGCGTCGTAGTCGCCGGGCGTGAGGTCGCGCGGAGTGAGGTCTGGCAACTGCCCTGCAATTACAGCAGGCGGCATCGGAACAACAAAAATATGATTCCGCTTCCCCGCCTTGTAGGCGTTCCAGTGCCGATAAAGCAGCCGATCAAAAATCAATGCCTTTACCTTCGACTCTTCAACCGCTTTCAGCTTTTTCGCATTGCAGGCCAATTCGGCGGTGGTCTCACCATCGCATTCGGGATACACATCCGACGTGAACAGAATGTTTTTGCCATCCGGCGACCAAAGTTCGCCGCCGGCTTCGGTCTTGATGTCAGTCAGGCGATGGACGCCGGTCACTTTCCCGGCGGCGACATCAAAATCTGCAATCCACACCTGCGATCCGCCTTCCTTGGTCGAGATGAACGCGAAGCGCTTGCCATCCGGGGCCCAGCGCGGGCGGTCGCCGTCCTGGTCGGCGATGAGGACGCGTTCTCGGGCCGAGGAGGGCGCTGCCGAGCTTCGCTCGGCCTGGGCAGACGAGGCGTCTGCCCCTACACGAGCCTGGACGGGCGAGACGCCCGTCGCTCCACCGGCCGGTGCCAGCGGGGCAATCCAGATGTGCGGCGTTTTCTTGTTCGCCGCGAGGTCCACATCCACCGCACTGAACAGCACCCACTTGCCATCGGGCGAGGGTACCGGCTCGCCCACACGCTTAAGAGACATCATGTCTTCGAATGTGAATGGGCGCTTGGCTTGCGAAAACGCGGGAACAACGTAAAGAAGTGTAAAGACCAGGGCCAGCACACGGCGCATACGTTCCTCCGCGAACAAACGCGATAGTGTAGAACAGAGCGCGAGTTTGAGACAGTGACGGGAAACCAGCTTTTAGCTCCTAGCTTTTAGCTCTTAGCTCAAATCCCAAGGACCTGATCGCGAACAGATTTGAAGAACCCTCCCTCCACTCCAAAAAGGACAAGCGTCTAAGCGAACAAAATTGTCGAGGGAAACAAAACAGGCCCATAGAACGGACGCCTAAGAGCCGACGTGCGAAGAGCTAATGGCTAATGGCTAAGAGCTGACAGCTAAAAGCTGGCTTCCCGCAGCAACCCTTCGCCCGCCCCCATCGTCTAATGAAGCAGGCAGAAAACTGCAGTCTTTCCTACCCTGCGGGCTCCCTGAGCGGAGAGGGTCCGGGGGTAGGAGGGCAGCAGTTTGTGAGTCTCCTTGGTGCCCGTTTTCCACTACACTATCCGTATGAGATTTTTGCTCCGTCCCTTCTTCCTGCTCCTGGTCTCACTCTTTCTGCTCTCCGCGCTCGCGGCGGCCGACGAAGGCCCGCTCGACAAGTCCCAGCCCAAGAGCATCACGCCGGAAGACATCATCAAGCGCTTTGCCTCCAAGGAAAAAGAATTTAAAGAGGCACGCGACCAGTACACCTATCGCCAGGACGTGAAGGTGCAGGTGCTCGACGGCGACACGATCAAAGGCGAGTACCACCAGGTATTCGACGTTCTTTTCGACAACAACGGGAAGCGTTTAGAAAACGTGGTGTACGCTCCGCAGTCAAGTCTTGACCAGGCCGGTCTTTCGATGGACCAGGGCGATTTCGACGACATTCGCAACCGGCTGCCGTTCGTTCTGACCAGCGACGAGGTCGGCGAGTACGATGTTCTATACGTGGGACAGCAGCAGGAAGACGATCTACATTGTTACGTGTTCGACATCGCGCCCAAGCAGATCGTCGGCAAGAAGCGCTATTTCCAGGGGCGCATTTGGGTCGATGATCACGATTTCCAGATCGTCAAGACGTATGGCAAGACTGTTCCCCAGATTTACGCGGGCAAGAAGAAGAACAAAGAAGAACATCTCTATCCGAACTTCACCACCTGGCGTGAACAGATCGACAGAGTTTACTGGTTTCCAACCTACACCAAGGCCGACGATACTCTGCATTTCTATACCGGCGACATCCACATCCGCGAGATCGTGAAATACGAGAACTACAAGCGGTTCGGGTCGAAGACAAGAATTACGTACGAAGGCAAGGAACTGCCACCGGGGCAAAAGAAGGAACCCGAAGCACAACAGCAGCAAAAATAGCTTCGAGCCACGAGCTGCGAGCGAACAAACCGTGTGCTTTATCATTGCATTGGCTTTCGATCATTCCATGTAGGGACGAACAAGATTTACCCGCCTTCGCTACGCCCAGCGTCGGAATGACAAGATGAGGATGAGGGAGAGCCCCTCGTCCTTATGTGACAGGTGTCGCGAGTGCTCTCGAGGATGTTAACTCACAACTCCAGCTATCAGGTCGGGCCTTTTTTACTCGTGGCTCATGGCTCGAAGCTCGCAGCTCAATAGAACAGATACTTTCTCCACTTATCATCCGACCGTCCCATCAATCGCATGATGTGGCGGCTGGTGTGGAGATTGAAGGATCGAGGCTCGCGCATCAGCTTCATACCGGCTTCGGCGGGTGTTTGGTTTCCTTTTTGACGGTTGCAAGGATGGCAGCAAGCCACCAGGTTCTCCCACGTGGACAACCCACCACGCGAACGTGGAACCACATGATCGAGCGTGAGTTCTCCGGAGGCCAGCACAAGCGAGCAGTACTGGCAGGTGTTGCGGTCGCGCAGCAGGATGTTCTTGCGGGAGAGCGCGCGCGTCTGGTGGGGGATGCGGCGATATTCCAGCAAACGAATCACCGACGGAACCCGCATCGCCACTCGCGCGGCGTGCAGGAAATGACCGTTCTCTTCTTCGGCCATAGCCACACCTTTGAGCACCAGCACGATCGCTCGCCGCGCCGCGCACACATTGATCGGCTCATAAGAGGCGTTCAGCACCAGTACCGGGGCATGCAGCGCCTGGGAATTGCCGTAGGCTCCAGTCGTCACCGCCAGCACACCCGCTGCTGACCGTCCCACCATCCCACGCATTGAATTGTCGATCTTCGCTCCCATAAAACCCTGCTTAGCCGTGCGCAGCCATCGTCATCGACGTATTTTCTTCCGGCGCGAAATGCATGGCTTGCGGCTCTGCTTTCAAAGTTCGAGCCACGGTCGCGACCCAGATCCGCGACGCACCTGCACGCCGTAACACGCGCGCACATTCGGAGGCGGTCGCCCCGGTCGTCAACACATCGTCCACCAGAAGAACATCGCGTCCCGATATTTTGTCCCGATCCTTCACCCGGAACGCGCCGCGCAGATTCTGACGCCGCTGGTGCGGACTGAGGCCGGTTTGCGACTGCGTATCGCGTGAACGCTCGAGAACATCTTTCTGGAGTGAGTAGCGGTCGCGAGAAGGTAACAGCCGCAGAGCGGTCTGGGCGATCAGCTCGGCCTGGTTGAATCCGCGTTGACGCAACTTGGCGGAAAACAATGGCACTGGAATCACAAGCAAATGCGCATCGGCCCACGATGGCTCGAATCCGGCGATCACTTCCGCCAGCATGCGTCCCAGCACATTCGCCGCGGGCCGGACTTGCTGGTACTTGAGCATGTGAATCAGGTCGCGCAAACCACTCTCATAGCTTCCATAGGCGGCAGCTCTCGCAAACGGCGGCTCCAGGCGCTGGCAAAGCCCACAGCGAGGTTCCCCATGCTCGCTCCGAAAGGCGTGCGGCGAAACCAGGCGTTCCCCGCATACCGAGCAAAGACCGCCTTCTATGGGGTGGATGGACTCGAGGCAAACTTGGCAAACAGGAAGGCGTGAAATCCGGATCAGTGGTTCGCCGCAAATGCGGCAATCGGCAGGAAACAGCGTGGCAAAAAGGCTCTCGGCGAGGACCGCTGCCCGCGCAACAATCGCGGTCCCGACAGTGCCGGCCTGCGTGGCCCGAGTTCGGTCCCAGCTACTGCTGAAGACGTCCTCCCGTCATCCGAAGGGTACGTGGCAAGTCCCGCCAGACGATTCTGCTTCAGTATAGCGGTCTCCGGCGTGCTCATGCAATGTGCTGGTGCTTCTCTGGCGGAGCCTGCGTTTCCTTTTGGGTTCCCCTACGCTCTTCGGGCCGGGCAGAGGCCATAGGCGCCTTGCCATCAAATTGCTCGGTGTCCATGCGCCGCATCAGATGTACTTTCGCTGGACGCCACGAACGCCGGTAGCAGTCGCCACAACGTGCCGGACTTAACCCAAACAGGTCTAGTACATAGGCTTCCACGAAATTGCGGGGCCGCGAAACATATCCTTCAGAACTGCCGCAATGGTGGCAACGAAACTCCGTGAAGAAGAGAGCCCAGAAACGGGGCCGGGTAAAGGCGAACATTGGAAACTCCTGAGGGCTCGCACCGTACAACCCGAAGACGATTACGTGTGATTGTAAACCCATTGGGTGAAGAATGTTCTTGCGAAAAGACCGGCGCACCATTTTCCAGGGTTGCGAATCAGGCCGGGTCGGAATGTGCGCTGTACTTGTAATCACCGCCGGTCGCGTGCTAACGTGCGCGGTCGCAGCAGATTTCGGATATATCTCGTTCTACGAACCACTTGCGAGGTTCTCATGAGCACTCAAACCACCATTGCACCAGAAAAGAAGTACCGCCCGTACGTTCCCGAAACCATGGAGATGAAGGAATTCACCTTTCGGGCCGTGCTGATCGGTCTCATGCTGACCGTCATTCTGGGCGCAGCCAACGCGTATCTCGGCTTGCGTGCCGGCATGACGATTGCCGCAACGTATCCGGCAGCGGTCATTGGGATGGCTCTTTTGCGGCTAATGAAGGGCTCCCTTTTGGAAGAAAACATTGCTCGAACGGTAGGATCGATTGGCGAATCGGTCGCGGCTGGCGCAGTGTTCACGATTCCGGCTTTCCTGATCTCCGGGGCCTGGAACTCGTTCGGCTTCCGCGATGCCTATTGGAAATCGGTGGCATTGATGGCCGTGGGAGGATCCCTGGGCATCCTGTTTGTTACGCTGCTCCGGCGAGTGATGGTTGAAGACCCCGAGCTCCCCTTTCCGGAGTCAGTTGCCGCATCGGAAATCCATAAAGCGGGACAACAGGGGGCAGGGGCGGCCAAGCTGCTGTTCGCGAACATGGGATTGGGCGGCCTAATTTACCTACTGGGTGCGTTCCAGCTGTTCAATGCCAGCAAGTCCTTCGTCGTACACATCGGGCAAATCGGCAGCAGCATGTTGCGACTGGGCCGGACCAGCACAGCGCCCATCGTGAGCGTGGGAGGAGTGACTACGTTCCAGGCCCCCGCGATCAGCCCTGCGTATTTGGGTGTGGGATACATTATTGGGCCGCGGCTGGCGTCACTGAACTTCGCCGGAGGCGTAGTCGCATGGGGATTGCTGGTGCCCCTGATCATCTACTTCCTGGGGCCGACACTGCAGGCCACGCTGGCGCCGGGAGCGGAAGGCAATCTGGCGGGAGCGGTGTGGTACAACATCGTCCGTCCGATCGCGGTCGGCGGCATGATGGTAGGCGCGGGATGGACTCTGTTCCGCATGCGCAAGAGTCTTGCGATGGGCATGAGGCGAGCGGTATCCGACCTGAAGAAGTCGGCGGCGGTGCATGCGGCTACGAACCGCACGGAACGCGATCTCAACGGCAAAGTCGTATTTGGCGGCCTGGGCGCGGCATTCCTTTGCATGATCGTGCTCTATTTCCATTTTTCGGGCACTCTCAGCGGAGCCATCACCGCAGCCGTTGTCATGATCGTGGTGGGCTTTTTCTTTGCGGCAGTTTCCGGAAACCTGGTGGGAATGATTGGCTCCTCCAATAACCCCGTTTCAGGGCTAACCCTTTGCACGTTGATTATTGCCGCATTGCTGATGGTCGCCATCGGTGTATCGGGGATGAGCGGTGTTGCAGCGGTACTGGGCGTTGCCGCGGTGGTTTGCGTATCTTCAGCAGTCGCGGGCGAAATGCTGCAGGACTTGAAGGTCGGCCACATTCTGGGCGGCACGCCCGCGAAAATGCAGCTTGGCGATTTCTTAGGCATTGCGGTGGCCAGCCTCGCGCTGTATTTTCCGCTACTCGTACTTCATCAGGGCAACATCAATCGTGGTGGCATCGGCTTTGGCGATCCGCAATTGTCAGCGCCGCAAGCCGGTTTGATGGCTTCTCTCGCGCAAGGCATTGTTGGACACAACATGCCATGGCCACTCGTGATGGCCGGAGTTCTGATGGGGTTTGCGATGATCATGCTCGAAGTGAAAAGCGTGATGCTGTTTGCAGTGGGCATGTACCTGCCCCTAGAAACCACGTTCGCAATTTTCTTGGGTGGCGTGATTCGTTGGCTGACCGACCGGATGCGCGACAAGCGTGGCTTCAACGATGCTCAGAAAGCCCGTGTGGAGAATGCGGGCGTGCTTACGGCTTCAGGCATGATTGCTGGAGAAGCCATTCTCGGACTCGTGGTGGCGGCCTTTTATTTCTTCAACAAACCATTACCGGTCATTTTTGCCACGCCGTCTACATATTCGGGTTTCATTGTACTGGCGATCATCGCGTTCGTGATGGTTCGCGTGCCGCTGGCGAATGCGGGGCGCCCCGAAGATCCAGCACCGCCGACCGCGATCATGTAGCGTCCTGAGGCGCTCAATCCGAATTGTTCTGTCGCGCGGGCACTCTAGCCAGTGTCGTCCTTCGTGATACTTTGTGTCCTTTGTGTTCTTTCCGCTTGCATGTCGATCGCCGAGAACATAGCTCAGATTCGCGAACGCATTGGGGGCGCCGCCCACCGCGCCGGACGCGATCCCGAAACCGTCACGCTAATGGCCGTGAGTAAGACCTTCCCGGCCGAAGCCATTCGCGACGCATACGACGCCGGCATTCGGGTTTTCGGGGAGAATCGCGTGCAGGAATTCGCGGGCAAAGCTGAGAACTTGCGCGGTCTAACGGATGCTCGCTGGCACATGATCGGGCACCTGCAGACGAATAAGGCTGCGAAAGCCGCTGAACTGTTTCAGGCGATCGACTCCGTGGACTCGCTCAAGCTCGCGGAAAAGCTGAATGATGGCGCCCGCAGCCACTCCAAGAAACTCGCCGTGTTCATCGAGATAAATGTCGGCGGCGAGACTGCCAAGTCGGGCGTGCTTGCCAGTTCACCAGAACTCGAAAACATTCTTACGTCAGCCGCGCGCTTGGAGTTTCTGGAAATACGCGGTCTCATGACGATCCCACCTTACACGGAGGATCCCCAGTCCGCCCGGCCCCATTTCTGCAAACTGCGTAAGCTTCGCGATGAAATTGCCGCTCGCAATCTTCCCGCAGTCAGCATGGCAACTCTCTCCATGGGTATGTCCCATGACTTCGAGGTTGCCATCGAAGAGGGCTCGACGTGTGTCCGCGTGGGGACGGCAATTTTTGGAGCAAGAGCCAAGCCTTAACCAAGAGGGCATAGACGAAAAAGAGAGGTTAGAGGAGGCGCCGAGCCGGGTTACATGATTCCCTTTCGAGAAACACCCGGCGGCGTCACCTTCGCCATCAAGGTCCATCCGCGCGCGAAAAAGAACGCCATCACTGGCGAACTTGGCGATGCTCTCAGGGTTTCCCTGATTGCTCCTCCGGTGGAGGGCAAAGCCAATGAGGCCTGCATCGAGTTTTTCGCGAAACTTTTGGAGGTACCGCGTTCCTCCATTACTATTGCTGCCGGCCACACCAGCCGTAATAAGGCAATTCGCGTCATCGGTCTGTCTGTAACCGAAATTGAAAAGCGCCTGAACATCAGGAGCCCTTCTTGACCTTTTCCGAACGCCTGCAGGAAATCCGCACCGGCTTTGAGCGCCCATTCTGGATTGCCAACATCAGCGAAATTTTCGAGCGGCTTTCCTACTACGCAGTGTTCGCCGCGCTCGCCCGCTATCTGCACGAAGCGCTGCAGTTTCCCACCGACCAGGCGGCCAGCCTAAGCGGCGTTTTCGGCGGCGCGGTTTGGGTGATGGCGATTTTTGGAGGCGCACTGGCCGACCGCATCGGGTTTCGGCGCGCTCTTTCCTTGGCCTACTTCATCCTGAGTTGCTCGTACTTTTTGGTAGGGTCGATCGCCGCGCCCTGGATGGCACCTTTGCGCACAGCTGTCCCGCTCGGCCTTTTGGTTGGAGTCATTTTGTTTCTGCCGGCTCTCGGCGTGGCCCTGGTCAAACCCAGCGTGGTGGGCACGACCGCGCGGGCTTCCAAAGAGAATGTCCGTTCCATTGGCTATTCGATCTACTACACGCTGGTGAACGTCGGCAGCTTTCTTGGGCCATTCCTTGCCGGCTGGGTCCACGAGCACATGCGCGTTGAGAGCGTCTTCCGTCTGGCCGCCCTGAGCGTATTTCTGATGTTCATCGGCGTGCTGATCTTTTTCAGGGAACCTCGGCGCGAAGAGGGAAAGCAAACCACCTCACTCAGGCAGGTCCTCGGCAACTTCGCCACTGTGCTTGGCAATTGGCGCTTCGTGCTGTTCCTGGTGATTTTCTCAGGCTACTGGATTGTTTTCTGGCAGCAATATCTGATCCTGCCCATTTACATTCACGATTATGTGGACGCGACTGCCAATACAGAACGAATCCTCATTGCCGACCCGCTGATCGTGATCACACTGACCGTAGCGGTGAATGCCCTGACGCGCCGCATCCCTTCCTTTCGCGCAATCATACTGGGAACCTTGATTACCGCCTTGGGGTGGGTGGTTATCGGCGCGTACCCGCGTGTGTGGGCGGCGGTTGCCGCACTGATGATCGTCGCCCTCGGGGAAATCATCCAATCGCCACGCTATTACGAATACATCTCGCGACTCGCGCCGTCGGGACAACAGGGCACGTATATGGGCTTCGCATTCCTGCCCATCGGGATAGGCTCGCTGATCGGCGGACGCTTCGGCGGCTGGCTCGTGCATCACTTCGGCGAAGTCCAGCACGAACCGCAACGCATCTGGTGGACGGTCACCGCCGTCGGTGTCGCCACCGCCGCCCTGCTTTGGATTTACGACAAGACTGTGAAGGCCCAGGCTGACGTGCCCGAGCCAAGCCAGACGTGATTCTTCTTGCACACACGGTACAGATGCCCCTGAACTCCAGCTCGTGCCGAAATCGAGACTGCAGCTAAAGCCGATCAGTTCCCGGTCCTTTGCGGCACGCCTGAAGAGGCTGCGTCTCGAAGCAAGCTGCCGCCGGGCTGGCGCCCGGCCGCCCAGACGAGGGCGTCTGGGCCTACGTGTGCATCGAAATTGCGGGCGCCGGAAAGGAGTTTTCCGCAGCCTCTGAAGGCGCGTCTGTGCGCGGCCTCCGCGCTCTTTGCGGTTTTAGATTTTGGGGTCCCAGGAGAGTCCACATTCCCCCTCAACGTCACTGCCTCCTCCACAAATCAGGTGTATTCTTTTGCCCGCTGAATATGCCGAAACGCAGAATCACGCCGAAATACATCGCCGATCACATCCGCCGTGTTCTCAAAGATGGTGGCTCCGCACCTCACGCCGAGGGCGTCCAGTGGTTCTTTAAAGAAGAAATCAAATCACGGGGCTGGTACACGGCCGAGCTGCGCCGGGTCGCCGTCCGCTTCCGGCGCACGATTATTCAAGAACAGAGCCTTCTCTTCCTCATCAAGGTCGCTGACCAGCTTTTTCGAGGCCGTGTTCTCGAGGAAAAAGTGTTTGCTGTCCTTATGCTGGAGAAGGTTACGGATCAGCTCGGCGACCCCGAGTTCCGTCTCTTCGAGTCCTGGCTCGACCGCATCACCAGCTGGGCCGACCACGATGGACTGGTTCACTACCTGATCGCTCCGATGATCGTCACCAAGCCTTCACGAGCGAGGGCTGTTTTCGTGTGGGCCAAGTCGAAAAACCGTTGGCATCGCCGCGCCGCTTGCGTCGCCTTGATCCAAGGCACTCGCCAGAAGATGTTTCTGCCGCACATCAAGCGTCTCTCGAACCTGCTCCTGTGCGATGAAGATGACATGGTGCAGAAGGGATTGGGCTGGCTGCTGCGAGAGACGGTGAAGTACGGCACTCCGGCAACGCTCACCTATATCCGGCAAATCCGCGGACGCGCATCGCGCCTCGTGCTTCGCACCGCATGCGAAACACTGTCGCCGGCTGTCCGAAAGCGGATTCTCGCGGCATGAGCGCCCTGAGCCTGTTTGGACTGTTCGCAGTCACGGCCATGCTCGTGTGCTACGCACTCGAACATCGCAGTCCCTTGTTCATCCTGGCATTTGCTTTGGCGTGCGCGCTCGGGTCCGTCTATGGATTCCTGCAGGGAGCGTGGCCTTTTGGAATTGTCGAAGCCATCTGGGCCCTGGTCGCGGCGCGGCGCTGGTGGCGCGCAGCCAAGACTTTCTGACAAAGGCCTACTCGCGCCGTTCGCGCAAAAGCGCGCCCTTGTTTACAATAGAGGGTTGAGATGAATCTCCCAGCCATTCAAGCGGCCCTGCGCGAACGCAATATCGACGCCTGGCTCTTCTACGATCGCTGATGGTGACGCGCCGCTGGTTCTACCTGATCCCCGCAAAGGGCGAACCATCCAAGCTGGTACACAAAATCGAGGCCGGTCATCTGGATTCTCTTCCCGGCTCCAAGCGGGTCTACTCGGGTTGGCAGGAATTATTCGAGCAGATCAAATTGTTTCTAGCCGACTACAAGACAATCGCGATGCAGTACTCGCCGAATAACCTGGTCTTCACGGTCTCGCTCGTGGATGCGGGCACCATGGACTTGGTCCGCGGGCTGGGCAAGAACGTCGTCAGCGCCGCCGACCTGATCGCGCAATTCGAAGCTACCTGGACCGACGAGCAGATCCAGACCCATTTTGCGGCGCGCGACGCCGTCGACAGCATCACGACAGCGGCTTTCGCGGAAATCGGCCGCCGCGTGCGCAATGGCGGGACCACCGAACACGCCATGCAGCAATGGCTCCTCGAGGCGTTTCAACGCGAGAATCTCGTCACCGATGACCCGCCTGTGGTCGCCGTCAACGCGAACAGCGGCAATCCCCACTACGAACCCCACGCCGAAAGCTCTGCCGCGATCCGCGAGGGTGATTTCGTCCTGCTCGATATCTGGGGCAAGAAAAATACGCCTGGGGCTGTCTACTACGACATTACGTGGACTGGATACGTTGGCAAGGCGCCATCGGACAAGCAACGCGAAGTTTTTCAGATCGTCCGTGACGCACGGGATGCAGGCGTCAAGACCGTGCTCGATGCGATCGACGCCGGTCAACGTATTGCCGGCTGGCAAGTGGATCGCGCTACCCGTGATCACATCAAGAAAGCCGGTTACGGCGATTATTTCATTCACCGGACCGGGCACTCCATCGGCACCGACGTGCATTCGAACGGCGCCAACATGGACGACCTCGAGATCCACGACGAACGCCAGATCCTGCCCAACTCCTGCTTTTCAATTGAGCCCGGCGTCTACCTGCCTGAATTCGGCGTGCGCAGCGAAGTCAACGTTCTCGTGCGCCCCAACCGTGCGGAAGTGACCGGCAAAATTCAACGCGAGATCGTGATTATCTGAATGGCAAATTCCACCACCAAAACGAAGCCTGCGGAACCCCTGGTCCAAGCTAGTCCGATTACTCCCATGTCGGTGGTAGCTCCCGCGATCGCGTGGCTGATTCCCGGCGCCGGGCACCTGATTCAGAAACGCTGGGTCCGTGGCGCGCTGCTTATGCTTTCCATCGTAGCGATGTTCCTGCTGGGCCTCGCCATGGAGGGACGCGTCTATAAGCCGAATGGCGGCGACATCCTCGACATGCTCGGCTTTGTCGGCAATGTGGGTGGAGGAGGCCTTTATATCTTGACGCGAGCGCTCGATTGGGGACACGGCGCGATCGCGCATGCCACCGCGGACTATGGCACAAAATTCCTGATCGTGGCGGGACTGTTGAATTTTATTGCTGTTGCTGACGCCTATCACATCGCCATCGGAAAGAAGCAATGACGATTCAGCTCTCGCACTTCAGCAGCGCAATTCTCTTCGCGGTGTTCGCATCCGTCGTGTTCGGCATCACGCAGCGCAACGAACCTCGCGAGATGGTTCGCTACGGCCTCTATTGCTTCGCCATGTTCGCGGGCGGAGTGATTGTGGCCGGCTGGGTCATGTGGCTGATCCGGCGGTAGTCTCCAGTCGCCAGTCTTCAGTCATTCAGAGCTTTGGATCTTCGTCAGCACCTGCCTGCCTTAGCTTTCGTACCCAGCTAATTGATAAGAATTCAGTAGGAGCGCTGTCAGAATAAGGATTTGCTGAAGACTGGCGACTGGCGACTAGACTACCGTTCTTCCCACACAAACGCATCAAACACGCGCTGCGCATCAAAACCCAGTCGTTTGTAGAGTTCCACGGCGCGCGAGTTCGCTTCGGTTACGGTCAGCGACAATAGGGAGAAACTGCGCTTGCGCAGTGCGTTTGCCGTACACGCAAGCAATGCCTCCCCGACTCCCCGCGATCTGTATTCCGGCAGCACGCAGACCTGCGTGACATGCCCCACGTCGGCTCGCACGCGCGAACATAAGATCAATCCGGCAACGTGCCGGCTTGCCTTGTGCGTCACGATGAAGGAACTCTCCGCATCGAATAAGCCGCATCCCGGAAAGCGCACGATATTGTTCAGAAAACGCAGCGAGCCGCTCAGAGTGCGATACTGGTCATTAATCTCCGCGTCCACGTGGCCGCGATACGCCGCAGTGATGACGGCCGCGGCCGACTGGTAGTCGCTGTCCTGCCATCCACGAACCTCGAAATCCGGAAACACCGAGGGTGCGGGCCGCGACTGCCGATTCAATGGCATCGCCATGAACAGCCGGGGATGACGCCGGAAGCCCTGATCCAGGAAGGGTCTCGCGAGCACGCCCGCTTCATGCACCAGCAACTGGGCTTCGACCCGATGGATCCCCGGCGACTGCTGCAAAGTTTCAATGACGTGGGCCAGCAGGCGTGATTCCACCTCGCGTGCCTCCGGCAAGCGTTGGCCATTGGTGACGAACAGATCCCCAATCACGCCCTTGCTGCCCTCGTATACGAAGAACGCATATCCAAAAATACGGCCGCGATCAATAGCCGCATAGCCCGGCAGAATCTTGGCATCGACATAGCGCAGGATCATGTCCGAGGAACTGGTGTAGTCCCAGGAGAGCAGGCGCGACCATACCTGGGTTTCATCGTCCAGCAGGGGCCGCAAATCGACGGAAGAGAAATGCCTGAGGTCGAGAATCTCCACGGGGCTCCAGCGGCGCGCCTCGGCCAGACCGCGCGACATGAGGGGCGTGAATCAAGCAGTCTAGTGCTTCGCCTCGCCCGGAGGCAAACAGCGAAGAGCCGATTCGTTGACCAGACAGGTTCATGAGAGCCGGAAATTCCTTAAGACGGCTAAGAGTTTGCTGAAAAGGGAACCTTCGGCGAGGCCTCGAGCCCGGCGGCTTAAAGCCGAACACGTCCATTTTTGTCATTCCTCCGCCGCGTTCGGCGTCGGAATGACAAGACCGAGAGAGCAGGGCGATGCCGAGAGTCTTTCAGCAAACTGTAAAAACGGCCAGCGTCAATTGTTACTGGCTCGCGGTTTCGCTGGCTACCCAGTAAAAATCTAAGCCCTGGGGGGCGAAATTCCCGAGAAACGAAACCCTTCGCCCACCAGCGAACTGAACAATCGCGGCCTTGGCTCCTTCAGGCGCGACCAGCAAGTGCTCGGCGGCCGGCACCTGCCGCATTTCATAGCGGCTCACAACCTGGTTGCGATAGAACGCGAGCCCGAACTCGGTCTCGCGCCTCACGCCGAGGACCGCGATGGGTAAGGGCTTCATCTCCATTTCGGAAAGCTGCCTCGCAACCGGGCGTGCGGAAAGCGTCTGGTCCACTGTGGGCGAGCCGATTCTTATCAGTGCTGCAACCGTGAGCACCACTGGAATCAGCGTGACAAAATAGAGCAGCCGCAATCCGAGTTTTCCCGCGAGCGTGACTGCGATCCCGACAGCGAGTGCCAGGGCAATGGCGGATGCGACGATCGTTCCCCGTCCCCACGGAAGACCATGCTGCAGCACGAGGTATGCAATGTTCAGCGCGGGAACCAAGGGAGCCGCCGCTACCAGTGCGTGGAGTGTGTTCAGCAGAGCGAGGGGTCGCTCACCGTCCTCAACATGGCGACGGATGTACTCCGCCACGAGCAAAGGACCAGCAGGAATCGCGGGCAGAATGTAACCCGGCAGCTTGGAATGCGATAAAGAGAAAAAAAGAATCGGGACCACGAGCCATAGGAGAAGGAAGAAGTTCAGGGCATCACCCGACTCAAACAGGCCCGTCCGTTCCGCCCACCATGCGCGTCCGACCTCGTAGAACGACGCGACGACAAAGACACTCCACGGAATGAGTGCCAGCAGTGCCACGGGCAGGAAGTACCAGAACGGCTGCTCGTGGTGATAGAGATTGCTGCCAAAGCGTGCCAGATTGTGCTCGAGGATAAAAACGCGGAAGAACTCCGGCTGACGCAACTGAACGGCTAGATACCACGGCAAGGCCACCAGAAAAAACAGCAGCACCCCGGGTATCCAGAGAGTGCGCAGGACAATGCGCGCGTTTTTTGCTGCCGCCGCGAACAGCACAATCACTACCCCGGCGAGAACTGGAGCCACGGGCCCTTTGGCCAGTACGGCCAAGCCCAGGAAGAAATAAAAGGTCCCCAAGTATTTCTTCTGGGACGTCTCCCACCATGCATACCAGGCCAGCATCGCCAGTGAGAACACGGCGGCCAGTGGCATGTCGGTCGAGGCCGAATGTGCGAATCCCACAATTCCTGCCACAGACGCCGTCATCAAGGCGCCGTCCACATGAAGCCCGGGCCGCAGCTTTCGCAGGAACAGATATACGCCTAGCACGACCAAGGACGCGTCCACGGCCGAGGGCAATCGCGCTGCCCAGTCCCGCACACCGAATAAGCGATAGGCGGCCATTGCCTGCCAGTAGTACAGAGGAGGCTTTTCGAGCCATGCGCGGCCGCCCAGAGTCGGCGTGATCCAGTCGTGCCGCTCCAGCATCTCGCGGGCGACTTGCGCGTAGCGGGGCTCGTCGGCCCCAATCAGTCCAAACTGTCCGAGTCCGTAGAAGAATAGAAAGACGCAGAAGCCGATCAGCAGCAACCACTCGCGGATACGCTGGCTCACGAAGAAGTCCCGGTGGTCGGATACCTGCGAACCGACGCCGCGTTTACTCCTCGATCGCCGGCGAAAGCAGTGTGCAGATTCTGATCAGAGAGCATGTAAGCGGCACAATCACGATCCAAAAGGTGAAGCGGATGGAAGGAAATATATCAGAGTGCTGTGGAGTCGACCGCAATCGAGCGGGTCATAAATCCGGAATTCAATCCGCCGATGAAGCAGGCCGGATTTTTTCCAGCATGAGAGCCACCGCGATCGAGAGCGGACCATCCATCGAACAACCGCTGGCGCATTCATGCCCGCCGCCCCCGAAAAGCTCGGCAATCTCTGCGACATTGAGTTTGCCCTTACTGCGCAAGCTCACCCGATAACGTCCATCCGGCATTTCCCGAAAAAATGCGGCGATTTCGACATCCTGAATGGAGAGCGCGTAGTTCACAATCCCTTCGCAATCTTCTTCCTTTGCCTGACTGCGCTCCATCTGCTCGCGCGTAACCCAGATCCACGCCAGGGGCCCTTCGCGGTGGAGATTCGAAAGCGCTGCGCCGAGAAGCCGCATCTTGGCTGTCGAATGAGCAAAATAAATGTTCTGTGCGCAATGCGCGGGATCTGCGCCTGCCAGCACCAATTCGCGAGCTAGAGCGAATGTCTGTTCGTTGGTGCCGCGAAACATAAACGATCCCGTGTCCGTCATCAGCGCGGTGTATAGGCAGGTTGCGATCTCCGGGGAAACGGCGACGCCAGCCTCCCGGGCCAGCCGGTACACAAGTTCGGCCGTCGCCGCGGCCTTGGGATCGATCCAGTTCACGTGGGCAAACGGACGTCCACTCAAATGATGATCGATGCTGATCAGGAACTGGTTCTCGAGTCCCTCCAGGCGAGTGCGCTGGATGCTATCGCATTCCAGGATGATAGCCGCTTCGTAGTGGCCATTCACGCAATCCGCCCGGACCACGCGGTCCGCAAAGGGCAGAGGCTGGTAGATGCGCGGCACCGGATCATGCAAAACGACATCGGCAGACTTGCCCAACTGCCGGAGCACTTCGCAGCATGCCAGGGCAGAGCCGATCGCGTCGCCGTCCGGGCGCGCGTGGGACGTCAACACAAAACGATCCCGTCTCTGGATATGTTCGAGTACTTCCCGCAACATGGGCCCTACAGTCAACGCGCCGACCGGTTCTTCTTCTTCGACCTGGTCAGCAACTCGTCGATCCTCGCTTGGTACTCCTGAGAACGATCCTGGATGAAAATCAGTTCGGGCGGACGTCGGAGGTGCAGCCGTTCTGCCAGTTCTCGGCGCACATACCCATTCGCCGCTTGCAACCCTTCCATCGTCGCCGCCCCCTGCTCGTCATCTCCGTCGACCACGACCATCACGCGCGCGGAGCGTGCATCCGGCGACAGCTGCACCTCGCTCACGTTGGCCAGTCCAATGCGCGGATCCCCGAGCTCTCCCTCCAGAATGGTCTCGATTTCTTCGCGCAAGGCCTCACCCAGCCGCTCTCGATGGTACTTTTGGCCACGCCGTTCCAACTGAATTCCTCTCAAAGTAAAACGGATGAGAATATCAGATTATGCTGCCCGGGGGGATGAGAAGAAGGCAGCCTGACTCAACAGGTTAAAGGAACTCCAGAAATGAGTCTGTGACGTCCGCACCACCGTTGTTGGCAATGCGAATCGCCATCCTCTCCACGTTTTTCATCAGCCCGTCAAGATAGTCGCGCGAGGGAGAAACGCTGACCACTCCGATGGTCGCTCGATTCCAGATTCCGCTCGCGTCCAGTTCCGCTACGGCCACGTTGAATCGCGCGCGCAAACGGTCTTTCACGCTGCGAACCACCTGTCGTTTGTCCTTGAGCGACTGAGCCGCCTCAATGCTGAGCTCGATCGTGAGAAAAGCAATCATTCGGTCGTTGGTCGATGGTCGTTGGTCGTTAGCGAACCAGACTGCCAACGACTAACGACCAAGGACCAATGACTGCTTTATGCAATCACTTCGGCGGCAATGCGCTCGGTAACGAACGCTTCAATCACATCGCCTACCTTGATATCGGAGTAGTTCGCGATCGCAATACCGCACTCCATGCCGTTGCGGACCTCGCTGGCATCGTCCTTGAAGCGCCTGAGCGAGGCGATCTTGCCTTTGAACACCACGACATTGTCCCGCAAAAGGCGGACTTCTGAATCGCGCTTGATCAAGCCGTCGCTGACCTGGCAGCCCGCAATCGTGCCGACCTTGGGAATGCGGAACGTGTCCTTCACATCGGCGCGACCCTGGTACGTTTCTTTGATGGTCGGCTCGAGCAGGCCAGTCATGGCGCGCTTGATCTCGTCCTGCAACTCGTAAATGATCGAGTGCAACCGGATGTCGACCTTATCCTGATCCGCGAGTTCCTGCGCCTTGCGTTCCGGCCGGACGTTAAACCCGATGATGATCGCGTTCGATGCCGACGCCAGCAGCACGTCCGATTCGGTGATCGCTCCCACGCCCGCTCGCAGTACCTTCAACCGCACCTTTTCATTCGAAAGTTTCGCGAGCAGGTCGGTCAGCACTTCGACCGAGCCGCCCACATCGCCCTTGAGGATGATGTTGAGTTCCTTTGTGCCTGCGGTCTTCAGTTGCTCAGCCAAGCCCTCGAGCGAAACACGTGAGCTCTTCGCCAACTGCGCTTCGCGAGCTTTCTGTTCGCGGTATTCCGAAATGCCACGCGCCTTGTCGCGATCGGCTACCACCACAAACTGATCGCCGGCCTGGGGCAATCCTTCCATGCCCAGGATCTCGACCGGCGTCGATGGTGGCGCCTCTTCTAATTGCGCGCCACGATCATCGAACATGGCGCGAACTTTGCCGTACACGTTGCCAACCACAAAGTTGTCACTGGTACGAAGCGTGCCATCCTGCACCAGCACGGTCGCGACTGGCCCGCGGCCGCGATCCAGCTTGGCTTCCAGCACTACGCCACTTGCCGAACGGGTCGGATTGGCGCGCAACTCCTGCAGATCTGCGACAAGGCAGATCATTTCCATCAGAAGGTTAAGATTCGTCTTCTT
>QIAH01000470.1 GCA_003225465.1 Acidobacteriota bacterium
GTTGCCGGAGGTGGAGGGACACCCTTCGACTTCTTCAATGTCTTCGGATACGCACCAGGATCCACCCTGGGCGGTGGAACCGACATATTCTTCTCCGGCGGGTTCGCGATGATCGGTCCGATCTCCTCCGATGTTTTCTTCAATGTCGGGTCGCTGTTCATGAGCACGATCACTCTTCCAACCAACGGCATGGACTTTAGGGCACCGGTGACGATCGGCTTTGATGCAACCGGCACGTTGGACACTCCGCTGCAGCAATCCATCGACGTAAGTGGTAGTGCAAACGGGTACATCAGATTTGACTTCAGCAATGGAACCTACACTCCCGAAAGCTTCGTGGAGGTTCCGGAGCCGGGCACCCTGGGACTGATCGGTACGGGACTGTTGGGGGTGGCAGCTCGCGTTAGGAATAAGCTCCTCCGGAAGACTTGATCCCGTCCCTTTAGAGAGTCTCGCAGAGCGCCCCCGCAAAGCTTGTTCCCCTGCCCGCAGACCGCTCGCACCCATCAAGACAGCCCTGAGAACCCCGGAACGCCAGAATCGCCCTGATTGGCGACTCCGGGTGACGCGAACCGGGTTAATACATAGGGAGCGCCCCTAATGGCGACTCAGCGCGCCGCCACCTACTGCTCCGTACCTCCACAGGATGGACATCACCGCGGGGATTCGTGGCGCTTAAGCAGGCTCAGAAACGCCCGACCAAGCGCACAGAAGAGCCCTATTGTCTTCGGCACTCCCGGCAGTAACGCCCATCACAGACAGTCCTGAATCGATGCGCAATCATAAAGTTGGCGGTGCTTGCAGGTTGACGTTGAACGGCGCGCTTCCGGCAACGGAATCACAGTTGGAGCAGTCGCTCAGGCGAGACGTCACGCACGCGTTTAGAAATGGAACCGCCAGTGTGGAGGTGATCTATGCAGAAAATCATCCTACTCTTCGTCGCGGCACTCGTCTTGGTGCTTATTTTTAGCCCCATAGCGCTTTCAGCACAGGAGCAGACGGAGCCTCAAAAAATCACAGTCAAGAGCAAAGAGGTAAATAACGGCGTCGTAATTCTTACGGTTCAGGAAGGAAAGAATTCCTTAGAGCTCCAATGCAATAAGGAATTTGCTGGTTGTGTGGCCCTGGACGCCGGAGACTACCTGATGGTACGACTTCCGAAGAACCGCGGGATGTACGACTGTTCGAACGCGGAAGTCTTTCGCAAGACGCCGAATGCTGAACCAGGCGACAAGATTGGTCAATACTGCCTGGTGCAAAGCAAGTGATGTGCCCAAGGTAGTGTTTCGGGACTGCCGGGCTGGTGACGGCCGAAGATGTTCGGCTGCGGCGGATCCGGCTGTTTCACTGCGCCCCAAGAAGTTACAGGCAGGTTTAAGAATACTTGTTATCGGCATCGCGTATCCGTCGGACAATCCAAACTCCATGTCACTGACATCCCATCCAGATCTAAGGTAGAAGAGGAGGTAGGCCGGGCGTCGTCCGAATGTCAGCGTTCGACCCCTGCCGTTCACGGCGGGCTTGAGCATGGCGATGCCCGGCAGAGAACTTCGCACAACCAGTGTGCCCCTCTTAGAAAAGTGCGAACCGTTCAGCATTCTGCTCGCTAAGTTCTGACTTGTTTCTCTTCTGAGTTCAGATATATCTCTCCTCACTCACGTTTTCCCGCGTTGTTGGTGCGTAACTAATCTCCATGGACTGAGCCTTCTGAATGGAAATACCTCACGGTGTAGCTCAGAAGCGCTGCCGGAATTATCACAACCAATGGCAGGCGACTAACTCAGGAGAATGCTCTTGTAGTAAGCTTCTGTGGCCAGCAGAGGAGTAGTGTCCGTGAAAAGCTGTTCCCACCACTTGGTGTACTGTCGTGGGCTCAGAAGTATCTGGACGCGCAGGCGGGCATGTGTCTCGCATGCGACCCTCCACGTTCTAGGCGGCTCCATGCTGCTTTTGATCATGCTCGGCGCCGCGCAGACTTCCGCCCAGGACGCCGCATCCGAAAGCCAGCAGAAGAAAACGATCCGAGGGATAGTAGTGAACAGCGTAACGCATGAACCGGTGGCGCGTGCGCTGGTGTCTTCAGCAGATAGACGATTGGCTGCGATGACGGACGAGCAAGGGCATTTTGAATTGACTGTGCCCCAGCCTCCCGCTAGCCCCGGGGGGGAATCCGATGGAACCATCGCAAACGCGCAGGTTGAAATGTTTACCGCGAACTATCTCGGAATACTTATGGCCTTCAAGCCAGGATTCCTGAACCCGCAACGCAACGCGATGGCCAATCAACCTGTTATCAACAACGGGAAGGAACTCACCATTGCAATCGTGCCGGAAGCTTTAATCGTGGGCCAAATCGTGCTTCCGTCGAATACTGGTGATCGCATTGAGGTCAATTTGTACCGGCGTGTGATTCAGGAAGGTCGGCCGCACTGGATCCGTGCTGGGGCACAGCGGTCTCGCGCGAACGGGGAGTTCCGCTTCTTCGATCTTGAACCGGGGACTTATAAGTTGCTTACGAGTGAAATGATGGATCGCGATCCGCTTACCTTCGAACCGGGCGGACCCATGTATGGATATCCACCGGCCTACTTCCCGCATGCGGTGAACTTCGCGACGGCGGAAGCTATCCAGCTAAAGGCCGGCATGACATTTCAGGCTGAGCTTACTCCGGTGCGCCAGCGTTACTACTCAGTTGA
>QIAH01000355.1 GCA_003225465.1 Acidobacteriota bacterium
CTTTACTTCCAGGCAGCAGGCACACGTAGAGGCGATGCCTAGTCGCGAGCTTCACCACACCCAAACCCTGGTGAAGTACACGAGTTTTTGCCAGACCTTACATAAGTCAATGGATAGCAATGCTCGCCCCTCGTCGTTATATGTGTTGATTGGGCGCTTTGGAGGAGGACGTTTTTATGCGAGCATTCGGCAGAAGAATCACAGCCAAACAATGGACGAGATTCGCTCTGAAATGGGGACTTCTCCTCACCGACGCGACACTGTGGGAGGCGGTGAACGAACAATTGCGTGAGGGCGCGAACGACGTGAGTAACGTGGTGAAGCGGCGATACGAGAAGGCAGCCGATCGCCTTCAGGACCGGCGCCCTTCTACGTCTACCGGGTGGTTGTCACCCACCGCGACTTTTCTTGGAGGGGTTGGTTTTGGAATCGGACTTGGTGTGATGTTTGCACCGGTTTCGGGTGACGAAGCACGTGCCGTCCTTCGCGACAAAGTCGTGGATATCAAGAATAAGGTTTCCGGCGTCGCCGTCTAACAGGCTGCTGAAAAAATCTTTTCGAGGTCAACAATGTCCCTCAGCGGCTAAAGCCACGTTGAATTTGTTGCTATTACGGCTGGGCTGAAGCCCAGCCCTTTCAAAGCGACAGCTATCGCGGGAGTTTTTGCTAAAGATTTAGGGTTGTGGTGCACTGGTCCCCAGTCGGGCTGGATCGGGGTTGTGAGCTTCACCGTACGCGGTGGGCCCAGATTCCGGCCCCTGTCCATGTTGCAGACGCATAAAGGAGGCTCGCGCCCGCGCTGCTTCCTGCTTGCGCCCGGGCTTCGCGCTCGGCGTAGGCCTTCGCAGACTCCTCATACAGGTTATAGAAGTTGGCGTGGAAGGCAATTTTCGCGTTTTCCCCCAAGGCTGGCATCGTGCGCAACACGAATTCCATGCCCAGCGTGAAGTCGAAGTCGCGATAGTGCGGTCCGCGGAAATTGTTGCGGAGAATTCCGGGGGCGGATGGGAACCCGGAAGCCGAGGACGTCGGCCTGGTGAAATAAGGATTATCTCCGGTAGCCGGGTTCGTAGCCGAGGTTGCCGGTCCCGGGAAATTTCCATTTGGTCGCTCGAACGTGGGTTGCTGGTTGCTGTAGCTGTTCCCCGCGCCTCCTTTGTCACCGGCCACCGTCACCTGGCAGAAGAAGCTGTCCGTGTAAACCAGGTTGCAAGTATTCCTGTCGCCTGCCACAGGTAGCTGCACGTTCAGGAACGGGCCAAACGGGAAGCCGGTGTGGCGCGCCAGCGATGCAGTTCTGGGAAACGTTTCCATCCTTGCGACCCAAAGCGGGGTCCTATACTATGTCTGGCTAACCCTAAGATGTTTTCCTAAACCGATTTAGTTCGTTTATGGAGCACTTCACATCTATGAAGACCCGACTCGGTCGAATCTTTTGTCTTGCTGCTGTGCTCATGGTTGCGGCCACCGTCTCTGCGCAGACGACTCAAGTTGTCGTCATTGACTCTTCGGCGCCCACCCATCCCTTCCCGCATTTTTGGGAGCAGATGTTCGGCTCAGGCCGGGCTGTGCTCTCGCTGCGTGACAGCTATCGTCGCGACCTGCGCGAAGTGAAACAAGTCACAGACTTCCGCTATGTGCGTTTTCACGCTGTCTTCCATGACGAAATGGGGATTTACGACGAGGATGCGCAAGGACACCCTACCTACAACTTCTCGTATCTCGATCAGAGCTACGACGGTCTGCTGGCCAACGGAGTGCGGCCGTTTGTCGAGCTAAGCTTCATGCCCAAAAAGCTCGCGACCAATGACGCCCCGCATGCATTCTGGTACAAACCGATCCCGTGGCCGCCCAAGGATTACAGCAAGTGGGATGACTTGATCAAACAGTTTGCCCGCCACTTGATCGAGCGCTATGGCATCAGTGAAGTGAACCAGTGGTATTTCGAGGTTTGGAACGAACCCAATCTCGATTTTTGGATGGGCAATCCGAAGCAGCCGACATACTGGGAACTCTACGATCACACGGTGCGAGCGCTCAAAGCCGTAGATTCCAGGTTGCGGGTCGGTGGTCCTTCAACCGCTCAGGCAGCGTGGGCCGACGACTTCATCCGGCACTGCGCCGAAAATCGCGTGCCCGTGGATTTCGTTTCCTCGCATGTCTACGGCGACGATAAGTCCGAAGACGTCTTCAAAACGCACGAATCCATCCCGCGGAACCAGATGGTTTGTCGGGCGGTGAAGAAGGTGCACGACCAGATCAAAAGCTCTTCCATGCCAAGTCTTCCCCTAATCTGGAGTGAGTTCAACGCCACTTACATGAACCTGCCCGCGGTGACGGATTCTTCTTTCATGGGGCCTTGGCTGGCCGATACCATTCGGCAATGTGATGGGCTGGTCGACCTGATGTCCTACTGGTCGTTCTCCGACGTGTTTGAGGAGCAGGGAGTCGTTCAGAAGCCATTCTATGGAGGCTACGGGCTCATCGCCGCCGGCGGAATTCCTAAGCCCGCCTTCAACGCGTTCAAACTCCTCCATCAATTAGGAGATCAACGGATCGAGGTAAATTCCGATTCTGTGCTGGCCACTCGCATGCCTGACGGTTCCTTGATCGTCGCGGCGTGGAACTACTCTCCACCGGAGCAGCCGGGGCCCAGCCGAAGCATTACGCTCAAGTTCAAAGGCATTCAAGCAAAGGAAGCCTGGATCTCCACTGCCGATCCTGAGCACGGAGATGTTCATCCCGCGTACGAGAAGATGGGTTCGCCACAGTATCCGACCAGTGCGCAATTAGGCGAGCTGAGAAAAGCTGCGATCTTGGCGGCTCCCGTCAAGCAGGAACTGACCAATGGCGAGCTGACGCTAACGCTGCCCACCTACGGACTGGCAGTGATCCGTCTGGAATAAATCACACGCCGGGCTGACGCGCGTTCTTGCGGGTCACGGCAATGTTATGCGAGACTTCGCAGGTCATGCCAGCCCGGCGGGAACGCCTGCCCCACCAGAAAATTTCGTTGAAGTTCCTGGCGGATCACCTCCAGCTCTCGCCCGCGACGATCTCTCTGGTGATGAACCGCTCGAAGGTCGCTGACTCCATTCCGCAGGAAACCAAAGATCGGATCTTCGCCGCCGCGCGCGAGTTCAACTATCGTCCCAGCTTCGTGGCCCGATCGCTACGTACCCAGCGCAGCTTCACGGTCGGCGTGATGGTCCCGGAAGTGAGCGAAGGCTACTGCACCCTGCTGTTAAGCGGTATCGAAGACTATCTGCTTCAGGAGGGATACTTTTACTTTGTTGTCAGTCACCGCCACAAACCCGATCTGATCGACGAATATCCGCGGCTGTTGCTCGAGCGCTGTATTGACGGTCTGATCGCCGTAGATACTCCATCGCCACTTGCGGAACTGTCGATGCCTGTCGTCAAGGTCTCCGGCAACGATGTCAATCGAGGAAAAGCGGTGACCCATATAGTGCTCGATCACCGCCGCGCGGCTCATTTGGCCCTTGATCACCTGGCGTCGTTAGGACATCGCCGTATCGCAGTAATCAAGGGGCAGGATTTCAGTTCCGACACAGAGATACGCTGGAATGCAATCCAGGAAGCTGCGCGCGAACATGGTTTGAAGATCCCTTCGCAAAATATCGGGCAATTGGTCGGTGACTCAGCCTCCCCCGAACTCGGTTATGAGGTCGCGAAGAAGTTCTTTGCAAGGGGCGCGGCTTTTACCGCCTTGTTCGCGTTTAATGATGTGTCCGCGATCGGCGCCATTCAAGCGATCAAGGAGAAAGGACTGCGGGTTCCCGAGGACATTTCTGTCATCGGCTTCGATGACATTCAAAGCGCCGCCTTCCAGTCGCCGGGCCTCACCACCATTCGGCAGCCCTTACGCAAGATGGGACTGGTAGCGGCAGAAACCCTACTTCGAAGAATCGCAGGCACGGGTAAAGACATTCCCCCAGTGATTCGCGTCGAACCTCAGTTAGTGGTACGAGGCACTACGGGCGTGTGCAACTCGCCGAAGCCTTCGAAGAAAAAAACTCGCCGTTAAAAGCGCAGCTCTCCAAAAAACAAATTCTCGCCGCTTTTCTACTTCACCACCGCAGGGCTCGCCGCTATTCCCGTGTCAGCCTTGAACCCGATGCGATTCAGCATCGGCCGGATTTCCGGATTCGACATAAACAATTTCCAGATCAGCCCGGTCCGGTAGTTCTCCACCATCACGATAATGGGAGCCTGGTTCAATCCCACGTAACTAGGTGAGATCCAATTGAGCCCAAGATTGATGGCATCCCGCGGACCATAGGTTCCCCAGGCACGCTCTCCCAGATCGCGGTACAGATGTTTAAGGACCGACAAACGAACTGAGGTGGGCTAGATTTGGCTCGCAGGCTGGACCCTCTGTGGCTTTTTCGCCCGCGATGGCCTGGGTTCGGGGCTTTCCACTTTGGCAGCATCCAACCTGGCAGCCAGCTTTTCAAAGGTGGACGTCGGGCCGCGCCATCTCAATTGCTCCACATCATCAAAGACCGGAACATCCGTCCGCAGCGTCGCCAGTCTTCGAAAAAGCACCGCATGCTCCCAGTCGCGGCAAAGAGTTTCTGCCAGGACACTTGCACTGTTGGCCTTCACGCCCCATTCCCGGCAATCCTTGGGGATCGCTTCCAGATGAAGGAACTTTGCCAGAACCGCTGCCGATGATTTCGCGCCCCATCCCGCGAGTCCCGGATAGCCATCCGCCGAGTCTCCCACTAGCGCCAGATAATCGGGAATCGATTTCGGCAAGACTCCGAACTTCTGCAGCACTCCCGCTTCGTCAATGGTCACGCGTGTGCGCCGGTTCAATTGCACGATGCGCGCGCCCCGCACGCACTGCGCGAGATCCTTGTCCGGTGTGCAGATGACCACCTGTTCTACGCGTTCATCGAGAGCGGCCGCGACTGCCGCCGCCGCTAAAGCATCATCTGCTTCGAATTCAACCATGGGCCACACAACCACGCCCGCAGCCGCAAGCACTTCCTCTAACAATGGAAACTGTGCCAACAAATCAGGCTCGACCCCTTCGCTGGTTTTGTAGCCTGCCCACAAGTCATTCCGAAAAGATTCGATCACATGATCAGTCGCAACTCCAACGTGGGTTGCTCCCTCTTTGATCATGCCGAGCACGGAAGCGAGCACACCGCGTACGGCAGCCACCTCTCGACCATCCGCATCACGCGCAGAGGGCAGCGCATAGTAATGCCGAAATAACTCGTACGTGCCGTCAATCAGATAAACCTTCAATTCCCTGCCCCTCGAAAAACCCTACAGGTCCCGTGTCGGTAAATCAACTCTCCCTTTTGGCGCCAAGTCTCCCGATTCAGATAAGCACTAGCACGGCTCACGTAGTGGCAGACTTCCTCGTCTGCCCCCAAGGAGCGTAAGCTCCGCAGCCTTGCAGCCGCCTCCGCGAAGGAATCAACCCCACCTAAGTAGTCTGCCGAACATTTCATCGCCGACGCGCGTGCTCCACGGCGCGGCATCGAAATGGTAGCCTGTTTTCGTGGCGAAAGAACCAGCCGGCGAAGTGCTAGCGGTTGAAGGGCGTGAAGTCCGCATCACGCATCCCGATAAGCTCTATTTCTCGCAGGCACGAGTTTCCAAACTCGATCTCGTCCGCTACTACCTTTCCGTTGCGCCGGGTGCGCTCGCCGGAATCCAGGACCGTCCAATTGTTCTCAAACGTTTCGTCAACGGCGCGGAGGGAGAAGCCTTTTATCAGAAGCGTGCCCCTACGCAGCGCCCTCCCTGGCTGCGAACGGTCACGCTCTCGTTCCCTTCTGGCCGGACCGCGGAAGAGATTGTAGTCGATGATGCGGCCGGCCTCGCCTGGATCGTGAATCTCGGCTGCATCGAACTTCATCCCCACCCGGTGCGCTCCGCCGATCTTGAGCATCCCGACGAGCTGCGCATTGATCTCGATCCGATCCCAGGCGTCAGCTGGGCTGACGTGCGGCGCGTCGCGCTGGAAGTTCAGAGTTTTCTGGAAGAGATGGGACTGCGTGGCTGGCCCAAGACCAGTGGTTCACGTGGAATACACGTCAATGTCCGCATCGAGCCGCGCTGGAGTTTTGCGGAGGTGCGGCGCGCGGCCGTCGCGTTGTCGCGCGCGGTGGAGCGCCGTGCTCCCTCGCTGGCCAGTTCGAAATGGTGGAAGGAAGAGCGTCACGGCGTTTTTCTCGACTATAACCAGAACGCGAAGGACCGAACCACCTGCTCGGCATATTCTGTACGCCCGCTTCCCGACGCCCGTGTTTCCACGCCGCTTCATTGGCACGAGGTCCCCGATTGCGATCCCGCCGATTTCACCATCTTCACCGTGCCGGAGCGCTTCACAAAATTCGGCAATCCCCACGCTGACATGGATGCCACGCCGGGTTCGCTCGAAAAACTACTCGAACTCGCCGCCAAAGACGAAGCCGCCGGTCTTGGCGATGCGCCCTGGCCGCCGCACTTTCGCAAAATGGAAAGTGAAGGGCCTCGCGTCGCTCCCTCCCGAGCCAAATCGGCGGCTAAGAAGTCCCGCGTCAAAATGCCTTTGATTGTCGTGGCCAATTCACCCGATAAGGCCGCCGCCCTGGCAGGTCTCGAGAGATGGAAAAAGAAGCACGCGAACATCGCCGACCTGCTCGCCGTTGATGACGTGCTGGTCGATTCGATGCGTGGCCGGTCCTCGACCTGGACCCGCATTCGGATCAACCTGCGTCATGTCCCGGAAGAGCTTCGGCCGCCGCAGGAAACTCCCGATCCCGATGATGACCCCACGCGTGAATGGCGGGAATGGAGCAAGAGTCAAACAGCTGCAAAAAGGGCGAAAAGAAACTGACGTTTGATTCAGCGACCCTGCGGGAAAATCGCCGTCAGCTCTTGCGGAGGAACCACCTCAAGCTGCGCATACGTGCAGTCGCTGGGCTTCTTGTCCTTGCGCCATCTGCGGAACTGCGCCGTATGACGGAACCGGTCCCCCTGCATGTGATCGTAAGCGACTTCCACCACTAGCTCGGGTCGCAAAGGTTCCCAAGACAAGTCCTTGCCTTGGCTCCAGCGGCTCTGCCCGCCCGGCATACGTTTCGCCGTATCGCCAGCCTCGTCGGCCCAATGCTTCCATGGATGATTGTCGAGCGCGTCTTTGCGGTAAGGTTTTAAGAACTCCGCAAGTTCTGCGCGCTTCTTTGTGCTGAAGCTCGCGCATACACCCACGTGCTGCAACGCGCCGCCGTCATCGTATAAACCCAGCAGCAACGAGCCGACCAGCGTTCGATCACCTTTCTTATGCCATCGAAATCCTGCCACCACACAGTCACAGTCGCGCTCGTGTTTCACTTTGAGCATCACCCGTTTATTTGGCTCGTAAGTACCCGAGAGGGGCTTCGCGATCACCCCGTCGAGCCCCGCGCCTTCAAACCGTCGAAACCAGTCCGAGGCGATGCTGCGGTCGGCGGTTGCGGGTGTGAGATGGATCGGCGGCGCCGCCGACGAAAGCAGCGACTCCAGCTCGCGCCGTCGAGTTTGAAATGGCTCGCCTCGATAATCACGGTCGCCTACGCAAAGCAGGTCAAAGAACACGAACGACGATGGCGTCTGCTGAGATAGGAGTTTCACCCGCGACGCCGCCGGATGCAGGCGCAATTGCAGCGCATCGAAATCAAGCTCATTCTCGTTCACGATGACGACCTCCCCATCGAGAACGCAGCGCGCCGGCAACGCGGAACGGAGAGAATCCAGCAACTCAGGAAAGTAGCGGTTCAGCGGCTTTTCGTCGCGGCTCTGGATCAGGATCTCATCCCCGTCCCGAAATACCAGCGCACGAAATCCATCCCACTTGGGCTCGAAAATGTACTCATCGCCGGTGGGTAATTCATCGACCCGCTTGGCGAGCATGGGTAAGAGCGGCGGATTCACAGGCAGGTCCACGTCTTCCATCGTACAACGCGCGCGCCGCTGTTTGCCTGCCTGCGGGAGAGAAATTGGCGCCATCTTTTCGAGCCGCCAGCAAATCATCATGCGCGGGCGATTGAACGGGTTGGTGAGTCATCTCATATACTTTCTGCCATGCGAGTTCCAGTGTTCTGGGTTTTCGGCGTGATCTTCGGCCTGGTGCCGATGCATGCCCGGCCTGTGCAACAGAAAACTACTGCCACGCCGATCGTGATTACGCACGTGACGGTTATCAACCCCGGGACCTCGTCGGTCCTCCCAAACCGGACCGTAGTAATCATCGGCGATCGCATCGCTTCGCTTTCCGATGCAGCGACATTTCAAACGCCCAAGAACGCGCGCGTCATCGATGCCACTGGAAACTTTCTCATCCCCGGTCTATGGGACATGCATGTGCACTCTGCCTTCGGCGACTGGTTTCCGGGCGGCCGTGACATTATTCTGCCTCTTTTTATAGCCAACGGCGTGATCGGTGTGCGCGATATGGGCGGAGACCTTCCGGTTCTACAGCAGTGGCGCAAAGAAATCGCGGATGGCCGAATCATCGGCCCGCGGATGGTCATCTCCGGCCCAATGTTGGATGGCTATCTTCCGGATGGCAAGCTTCGCTTCCCGAGTTCCATTCCCGTCACTACTCCGGCAAGTGCGGCCGCAGCAGTGGATACTCTCAAAGCCCAAGGCGTGGACTTCATCAAAATCCAGTCGGTGATTTCACACGATGCTTATCTTGCGGCTGCCACGGAAGCCCACAAACAAGGCTTACCTATCGTTGGCCATGTGCCCGACAGAGTTCGGATCAAGGAAGTTGTCGAAGCAGGTCAAAAGAGCATCGAGCACCTGATGGGCATCTTTGAAGGGTGTTCTACTGAGGAGGACAAGTTCATCAAAGGCGAAGGCAACCTGAAGCTGCTCCTGACCACGCAGGATCAGCAGAGGTGTGACGCGCTCGCTCAACTGCTCGCGCACAGCCACACCTGGCAGGTGCCCACCCTCGCCTGGCAACGTGGGGGAACGTTTCTCGACCAACTCGATTGGAAGCACCAGCCTCTCGACAAGTACGTCCCAGCCTACTGGCGCGATGTAACCTGGCGCCGCTTCAACGACCAGATGATGCCCGACCTGCTTCACGATCCGCTGCCACTACGGCAAGACTACTTTGCTCGCAATCTGCAAATGGTCGGGGCGTTGCACCATGCCGGAGTACTCTTCCTGGCAGGCACTGACACGGCGCCGGGCATTTACGTTATGCCGGGCTTCAGCCTGCACGATGAACTGGCGAATTTTGTAGAAGCCGGCTTTACGCCGATGGAAGCCCTTCAGACCGCCACCAGCAATCCCGCGAAATTCCTGGGGACGGAAGCGAATTCCGGCTCAGTCGAGCCAGGCAAGATCGCTGATCTGGTGTTGCTCCGCGGAAACCCAATCGAAGACATCCAGAACACGCGGAAAATCGAACTCGTAGTCGCTGCCGGCCGATTCTTTGATCGCGCTGCCCTCGATCAACTCTTGATGGAAGTGGAAGCGACCGCTAAAAGGATGAAGTAGCGACAACCCCCACTCGCAATCAACCCGCTCCTTCAGGCGCGCCGTTCGCGTTGATTCAGCCGACTGAGCGCTTTCTGCGCAGCGTGATATCCACACATTCCATGCACGCCGCCGCCCGGCGGGGTCGATGCCGAGCAGATATATATGTCTTTCGCGGAAGTCGCATACAGTCGCGGGGTCGGCCGAAACACGAACTGGCGGAGATCCATAACCCCGCCTCCAACGTCCCCGCCCACCAGGTTCGCGTCCATGCTTTCGAGGTTCGCGGGAGAGAACGCGCGCCGCGCCAGAACAATTTCACCGAATCCCGGAGCAAAGCGCTCAATCTGGTTCTCGATCCTTTCGAGCATGTCTACCTGCGATCCATTCGGAACATGACAGTATGCCCACGCCGTGTGTTTCCCCTCGGGAGCGCGCGACGGATCGAAAAGACTGGGCTGAGCCAAAAGAACGAAGGGACGATCGGCGTGCTTTCCGCTTCGCACCGCCTTCTCCGATGCCGCAATCTCTTCGAATGTCCCGCCCAGGTGTACGGTCGCCGCCCGCAGGCACTCGGAAGCCTTCCACGGAATCGGCGCGCTCAAGGCGTAGTCCACTTTGAACGCGCCCGGTCCATAGCGGAATCGCTCCAACTCGTGCATGTAGCCCTGCGAGAGCCGTTGCGCGCCAATTTTGAGAAGCTGGCGCGGCGTCACATCACAAAGGATCACCTCATAATCTGTGAGTGCTGCCAGAGACTCCACTCGACGCGAAGTCCAAACCGCGCCTCCGAAGTTTGCCAGATAAGAGCACAGCGAATCGGGAATGGCCTGAGCTCCACCGCGCGGAATCGGCCATCCGACCGCATGCGCGGGAATCGCCATCAACATGCCAAATGCTCCACTCAGCATTTCATCCAGTGCAAGAAATGAATGTGCCGCCAAACCTGCGAACAACGCCCGCGTGCGTTCACTGCGAAACCGGCTCGCAACGGCTTTCGCCGACAAAAACGCAGTCATTCCAAAGCGCGCCATCAAGAATGGGTGCTTCGGAACCATCGGAACCGGTCTTAGCACCTCAGGGGCAAATTCGTCCCATTGCTTCACGAACGGCTGCACCAGATTCCGCCACGATTTGCCATCCGGCCCCAGCGCATTCGCCGCCTCGTCGAGATTGTGTTCCAGCACAATTGCCGTTCCATCGTCCAGCGGATGCGCGAGTGGAGCCGGAGAGTAAATCCACTCCAGCCCATGGTCGGGCAATGGCAAGGAAGAAAAGAACGGCGCCCCTGCTCCGAGCGGGTACACCGCGGACCCAAAATCGTGCCGAAAACCCGGAAGCGTCAACTCCATCGTACGGACTGCCCCGCCGGGCGTAGCTTCCGCCTCAAACACGTCGACCTGCAGCCCGGCCTGCGCCAGCACAATCGCCGCCGCCAGCCCATTCGGGCCTGAGCCAACCACACAAGCTTTGCCGTGCAACTTTCCCAATGGCTCCATTCCTCAACTACTCAATTTGCCGCCTGGCTCCAACAGCAGGCCATTCCACGACCTTAATCTCGCCTCCCGCGCTCCATTCCAACGTAGGAGCGTACAGCCCAACGAGCTCACGCCGCCACCACATTCCAGTGGCACGTTTCTCCGCCATGGTAGTGAACCAGTATTGCCACAGCACGGCGCGAATCTGGTGTGGCGGCGCCTGGCTAAAAGGATTTCCGGCAAAAAGTGCAAGCACGTCCTTCTCATTTTCGAGCAATCGAACTTCGGTGTTCGGCACGAACGGGTAATCACGCCACGATCCAAGAGAAGCAAACCACAAATTCCAATCGAAGCGCGGCTGATACGGCGCGTAGATTCCTGGTGGACGATCCAACGCCTGGGGCTTGTAGCGAAACGGATAAGCAACCCAAGTCTGCCCGTCATTCGAACCCTGGAACTCAATTTCGAAACGCCCACGCGTCATGACCGCAAACAGGCCGTAGCGGTTGGCAATCCGGAACGGCTCGAGTGCGCTCACGGGAGTCGTGGGCAAGGGCACTTTCGTGAACATCCAGATCATTTGCGCGGTAGTTGCATACCCGACCCAAATCATAAGCAGCGAACTGATCGTGAGCTTCGCAAGCTCCCACCGCCGCGCGATACTTTCCCCAACTGGCGGGACCGTGCCCGCACTCTGCTGCGAACTCAATGCCCGCCGCAGTGCGCTCGCCCGATCCTCCGGTACGATGTCCAGCACAAAGCGATCATCCAACAGCAGCACCCCCATGGCGAGCACAAGATAGTTCAGGAACGTATAGTTCGCAGTCAGGATCACCCCAATCTGCCACGGAGTCACAATGAAGAAACAAACAATCCGCCACCGGCGCGGAAGGAACAGCATCCACACCAGTCCCAGTTCCATCGCCAGTGTGGCATACACCGTCGCGGCGTGAAACCAATGCGGCAGATGCTGCACATACCACCCTATCCACGTAGGCAGCGGACCATTCTGGTAATACTCGTCCATCGCGGTAAAATTCCGCCATTGGGGATCCCCGCTCAGCAGTTTCACCGCGCCCGACTCAAAGTAAATTCGAAACCATTCCCATTGCAGCAGGAATAAGCTGGCCCACGACGGCGGATGTGTCGCTCCCAACCCAGGCCGTGGTCTCGGTGGCGCGAAGAAGAACGAAATAAATCCCGCCTCCAATAACATGCCATCCGACTGATATCCGGAAAAATCCTGTGCCGCACTCACAAAAGAAAGGAAGCAGACAAAGCAGACGACCAGCATCCCGCGCGGCCACACGTTTAGAAAAAGCAGAAACGAAGCAATCATCCCGACCCAACAGAGGGCTAGCAGCATCAGCGATCCACTCGACCACCACAGCAGCGTGGGTGCGTACCAGAATCGCTGCAAATGTCCCAGCGTATGTGCGACTGCCTGAAGATAGTCGCCAGCGGGCAAGATGCCATTCGGGCCGATCAGCCCGCGGATCTGAAACACCAACGAGAAAAATGCAGAAAAGTAGATTGCGCCTAGCATGCGCAGAAAAAGCCATCTCGGGATCAAGCGGTCCGCGGCCCCTAGACTCTCCGAAAAGAGCCAACCCAGGGCGGAGGTAAAACGCCAACTCATGACGTTGCATTATACGAAGGCACAGTGGTGACGACTCGTAAGGGAACGCCGGCCGCTCCCAAGCGTTGGTACAACTTTTGAGCAAAATCCAGATCGGTTTGCCGACAACCAGTAAAATGGGCCGGGTCATCCCTAGTACCCGCTCTCTAATGCGAATCCTCTTGATCGGCGGGAACGGTTTCATCGGTTCACCGTTAGTGCGCAAATTGCACGAATTGGGACACCAACTTGCGATCTTTCATCGTCGCCCTGAAGCAGCCGCTCCTGCAACCGCGGACCTCGTGAGAATCCAGGGAGATCGAAATCGACTTGCCGATTCACGAGAGCAGATTCGCCAATTTTTACCCGACGTGATCGTCGATTTGGTTCTTAGCTCGGGGGAACAAGCCCGGCAGCTCATGATCCTTTCCCGCGAACTGACTCAGCGCGTGGTTGCGATCAGTAGCATGGACGTTTACCGCGCGTGGGGAGTTATGCACGAAGTTGAGCCGGGCGGCCTGCAGCCGTTGCCTCTTACTGAAGACTCGCAGCTTCGTACTGTTCGGCGGCTTTACCCGCCAGAGACAATAAAAATGATGCAGGGCATCTTTACCTGGGTCGACGAGAATTACGACAAAATCGCGGTCGAAGAATCAATCATGAACGACGCCCGGCTTCCTGGAACTGTTCTGCGGCTCCCGATGGTATACGGCCCGGGAGACCCGCTTCATCGATGGTTCCCCCTGCTCAAACGCATTGCGGATGGGAGATCCACAATCTTGATTGCTGATGATTTCGCTGCCTGGCGGGCGCCACGTGGATACGTTGACAACGTTGCGCACGCGATCGCGCTTGCCGCGACCTCCGACCAAGCCGCAGGACGTATCTACAACATTTGCGAGGAACCATCGTTGTCCGAACTCGCATGGCAGAGAAAGATTACAACCCAAGCGAACTGGCCCGGAAAGTTTATTGTCCTACCGAGGTCGAAAACCCCAAAACATCTGGTGTTGCCTGGTAATGCGGCGCAGCATGTAGTGGCCAGCTCTGAGCGCATCCGAGCCGAGCTAGGATACGAAGAACCAGTCGAGAGTGACGAAGCGATACGGCGAACGATCGCCTGGGAGCAGAAGAACCCGCCCTCCACCATTAATCCGCAACAGTTTGACTACGATGCGGAAGACGCTGCTCTCGCCGATCGAATGTAAGCGCGAGTTGCGATTGAGAATACTCCCCGGCAGCCGATCGTCGTATTGAAGCAGCGGCTACCAACGCAAACCGCGGATCGTACAAAATTGAAAGCTCTTGAGCAGAGGATTCAGTTGCGACGCAGCGCCAGGTTAAGACGATGAATCGAGCATGCGGGCACAGGCTGGAACGTCGCGTCCTGCACGGCCCTTTCTCTCGGCACGATAGCACCGCCAAATTCCGCGCCTAGCCCACCGTGGATGACGAAGGCACAACATCTACTTTGAAGTAATCTCTGGCGGGGGAGGGAGGTTGCGGTGTTTTAACCATTCCATGCTGATGTTCTGGTTTCCCTTGTTTTTCGGAAGATTGTCGAGATCAGGCATGAAGATTTGCAAGCCTGCTTCGGGAGTCATGCGAGTGTAGCCGTTCACTAATTGGTTTTGATAGTTGTTCAGATCGAGATCAAACCACGCATCATCCGAGAGATCCACCATCGTAATATCCACGTGATGCATAGTGAGCTTTCCGAAGTCGATAGTGCCGTCGTTCAGGCGCAGGAAATTTCTCCATTGTTCGAAACGGGTCACTGCCTCTTCGGCGTTTCCGTAAACTTCTTCGATATCAGGAGTCACGACGCGCACCTTGGTCAATTGTCCATGGATATGAGGGGGCGGAAGTAGCTTGAGCGTGTCGAAAAAGATGTCGTTGCCAGAAACTTCGATTCCCGGGATGCCCTTCGGATGAAAGAGGTCTGACACGCCAATGTTCAATCCACCGAGTAGCCCCTTCAGCGGAACTTTCAGAACGGAGAGTTTTGTGACGTGCACCTGAATTCGGTTGTCGGGAGTTGCAGCAACGCTGCCGAGCAATTCAACCGGAATTGAAATGAGCTTGTGCAGAGTTCCCTTGAGCTTGATATGGTCGTCCTCGGCAAGAAGCGCGATGTCTCTCAGGGGCGAGTTGGCTACACCCCCCGCATTGAGGAAGTTGCCGATATCTCCGATATTAGCGCGGATTATGCCGGCTTTTACGTCAAGCCGAAAAGACTCGGGATCATCGAACGTTGGATTCACGTTCTGGCGAGTGCGGACCAGGTCTCCACGCAGCCAGCGCACGTAGATGCGGAAGTCCGGACCTTTTCGCAGCATCAGGTTGTGAGCATAGACAGCGGTAGGAGCCGAATCGGGCGTGGTGGGAATGGTGGTGCCTACAGACGATGCACCCGTGGAGATCGCAGAAGCTGCCGGTTGGCCAGCGGGTTTTTTTGATCGCAGCTGCCAGACCAGCCACGTTAGCAAAAGGACGCAAACAGATATGAGAACCGCCTGGCGAGCACGCATACAGAACCATTCTATGGGACCACTGATCTCGCGGAGATTGGACGGTCAACTGCCGATTCCGGCGGCGCTCCCCACTCCCCCAGTCTCCCGGCGACATTCTACATTCTCCGCTTTCTGGTTCAGTGGGGGCAGTGGGAGGCGTTTGTGTCGGCGTACCGACAGTTCGTGGAAAAAAATACGATCAAGCCTCGTGCGCTCCGAAAACCGGCAAGGGCGATCCATCACCTGCAAGGCAAAACGATGAAGAATCAAGTCCGACCTGATCGCGTGGGTGCAGTGGCCACCCGACGCCAAGAATATTGGTGTGCTCAGCCGCCGCATCGAATCTGACCTCGTTCTCTTGCGCGACACAGACTTCTCGCCGCGGTGATCCACTCAGGTGTTTCAGGACCACCCGGACCAGGGTTTGGCGCCCTATTCAAAAACGCTGACCCGAACATCCCCATCCTGACAGAACCCAAGGCGGAGTACGCGAAGTTGCAGTAGCGCGCTATCTCCAGCCGGTTGGCCGTCAATGATTCAATGGCTGTATTGCGCCTAGTAAACAATCTCATGTATCCAGTATGGTTCCTCGCTTGCTTTCCAGGCGTTTCATGATTATCTCGGCATTCTCCGGCTTGACCCCCACCTCTTCCAAGGCTGCGCGAAAGTGCTGGAGGAACAGGTCGAAGTGCGCATCCGTCAGACCGCAATCTCTAGACCCGGCATGGGCGTCACGAATATTTTTCCCTGTATACACTCGTCCGGCCAGGAGCATGGAAACGAACATAGACTGCCGGGATCGGAGGTCCGTCATGTCAACTTTCTCAAAGAAATGGCGCAGGTTATCATCCTGCGAGACCTTGTCGTAGAAGATTTTGGTAGCCGCCTCGATAATGTTCTGCCCCCCGATCAGGTCATATAAATCTTCGATCATGGTGTCCTCACCAATCAGCAAAATGGCAATTTCTCCGTACCGAGGCATCTTATCGCCCCGCACTGAAAGCCGACCAGAAATCTGCAGGTGAGCTTCCCCCACCGGCGATGGCGCTCGAATTGAATTATCTACCTTTGAAGCGCATCTGAGCCACAGCGAGTCGTCGCCCATATCACGGCAGTAGGTGTGTGGCCTGGCGTGCAGTCGAATTGCAGCCGCAGTCCCGCGGATCGTCGTCAAATCCATTCAAGACAGACCCATTGAACCTGATCCATCTTTGTGCGAAGGCTGTCGGGGCTGCTTGAGTTTCATCGTACTTCGTCACCATGAAGAAAATAACCACTATTCTTTGTGCCGCCGTCGCCAGCTTGTGTCTCGTCTTTCTGGGTGTCCGCGCAAACGAGAACTTTCGGAGGATTAGTCTTCCTACGAGCAAGATGCTTACTCTTCCGGTCCCCGGCTTTATTGCGCGCACCAACAGCTTCCCGACGACCATTGCGCTAAGCCCCAATGGCCAGTACGCCGCGTTCCTCAATCAAGGATACGGGACCCAAGAAAGCGGCGTGCGACAGTCAATCGCGATTCTCGACCTCAGCAACAACCGGTTGCGCGATATTCCTGACGATCGGCTGCGCGGTGACGAAAAATCGACGCGGCAGAGCTACTTCATTGGGCTCGGATTTTCGAGCGACGGCAAACATCTCTACGCGTCGATGGGATCTACCGAGGAGAACGGGATCGCAGTCTACAAATTCTCAGATGGAAAAGTTGCGCCGGAGCGTTTCATCACGATCCCTGCGCAGCAGATGTCGAGGGGGAAAATCATCACTCTGAATACCGGTAAGAATCCAGCGGGAACTGCGCCCGCCTATCCTGCCGGGCTTGCTGTCTTGAGTTCGAGCGACGGCGACCGCCTGCTGGTAGCGAATAATCTTTCGGACAATGTCGTTCTGCTCGACGTTAACTCCGGCCGAATCTTGAAGTCCTTCGATGTGAGCACCAGTAGATACATTCCTGCCGCGTATCCATACACCGTCATCGCCAATCGGGCCGGTACCAGGGCGTGGGTCAGCTTGTGGAATGGTTCGGCAGTGGCCGAATTGGATCTCAAGAAAGGAACGGTGAAACGTCGAATTGAGCTCTGGCGTCCTTCTGATTCCGTTGCCCCAAGTTCACATCCCACCGCGATGCTTCTCAATCGCAACGAGGACATCCTCTACGTTGCGATATCTAACGCAGCCACCGCCAAGAGCGATGGTGTGGCAGCGGTGGATTTGAAACGGGGTCTCACCCAACGATGTTATCGCACGGCCCTCGACAGCAACGATGAGCCCGGAACGGCGTCACTCGCAATCGCACTTTCTACTGATGAGCAGCATCTTTACGTCGCGCTAGGCTCCCTCAATGCTGTGTTGGTATTCGAGACCAAATCCAATGATCGGGTCTCAGCGGTGGAATTGCCCATTGGCTTCGTCCCCACCGAATGGTATCCAAGTGCGTTGGCTCTTGCCGGGAATGACCTGTTGATTGCCAGCGCGAAAGGAACCAGCAGCGGACCGAATAATATGAAAGCTGTGGCGCAGACCGGGCTGCATCCTAACCCGCATCCTTATATCGCGACATTGATCGGAGGGTCGATCCAGCGGCTGAGCGTTGGCGAAATTAGCACGAATCTCGCGGCCTATACGCGGCAGGTGGAAGACACCAATCTTGTCCACGCGCTGCCTGAAAAAATCGAATTTGCGGGAAGCCGGAATCCCATCCGGCACGTAATCTACATTCTCAAAGAAAATCGGACTTATGATCAGATTTTTGGCGATCTGGGAGTGGGCGACGGCGACCCATCACTGACCATGTACGGCGCCGAGATTACGCCGAACGAGCACAAACTCGCGCTGCAGTTCGGAGTGCTCGACAACTTTTATGACAGTGGAGACGTTTCCGCCAACGGTCATCTCTGGTCCGATGCTGCCGCAACGTCCGACTACATCGAAAAAATCTGGCCCATTATTTATCGCGGTAGTGAGCGTCCGCAGAACCCGGGCAACAGTCTCGATCAGGACCTTCCCCTGATGGACGATCCCGGAACCGGCTTTCTCTGGGACAATCTTGCCAAGCATAATTTCACCTACCGCATCTACGGAGAAATGCTGGACGCCGCCTGGTGCAGAGACGAAAAGGCGAGCTCGAGAAGAAAAGAAACGCGATCGCCGCTCTCTGCTGCTTGTCCGTCTACTGAAATCAAGCCGGGAGATCCGCTGCCGCCGAGCCACAGCAATCCCAAAGGTGGCCCAAGCCCTTGGCCATGGGCAATTCCCAGGCTTAAAAGCATCCGTCCGACAAAAACAGCGCAACGAGATCACATCGACCCGTTGTATGCCGATTTTGCGATTGAATATCCTGATCAACTTCGTGCGGACGAGTTTCTTCGTGAGTTTGACGAGTTCGTGAGAGCTCGGGGTACGTCAAAAGAACTGCCACAGTTCGTTCAGTTGTGGCTACCGAACGATCACACCGGCGGAACGCGAGCGGCCAAGCCGGCGCCGCGAGCCTCTGTCGCCGATAACGATCTCGCCGTCGGCCGCGTTGTCGATGCAGTTTCGCACAGCGCCTACTGGGATGACACTGCCATATTCGTTGTTGAGGACGACGCGCAAGATGGCGCCGACCACGTGGATGCACATCGTTCGACCGCACTGGTGATCAGCAAGTATTCGCCCCGCTCGGCCACGCCTTTCGTTGACCATCATTTCTACACAACCGTGGGCATGGTCCACACCATGGAGGAGTTGCTTGGGCTTCCTCCCATGAACCTGTTCGACGCGCACGCGCCGATTATGGCGCCGCTGTTCGCCGGTCCTGGAACACAGCCTCCCTACGAGGCTGATGACAAGAACCTGCGCACCGGGCTTCTCTATGAGATGAACGACAAGAAAGCGCCGGGCTCGAAATTATCCTCTCGAATGGATTTTTCTCGCCCGGATGCAGTCGATGCACAAGTGCTGAACGCGATTCTTTGGCAGGACGCTAAGGATAGGCAGGTGGTCTCGGGACGGAAGTAACGGCTTTGGGTCAACCTGTAACGCTCGCTGGACACGTTCTGGCGAGTGGCGAACTTGTGGGGCGTTTGGCTCAGAGAAACAATCACCCTATGGGATAGAAACGCTTCGACGCCAAACCGCGGGCGGAGCTCCCGTGATGCGGTGCACCCATCTGGTCATGTGAGCCTGATCGGCGAAACCTGTTTCCGCGGCGATTCTGCACAGACACTCGGAGCTTCTTGTGATGCGCAACCACGCCGAACGCGCTCGCAATTCAGCCCGTAAAATTGAGGGTGAGATCCCGTACGCTGCACCGAATCCCCGAGACACTGTTTCTCGTGCCAGACCGTTTATTTCCGCCCATGCACCAATCTCTATCGAAGCATCTCTGGCCAAATCAGCCAGCAACAGATCGGGCCAGTCATTCTTTTGTCCAGGCGAAGGTAAGCATTGTTCCCGGAGTGCCAGTTTTAGCAGATGCATCGCTTCGGTGACATCCTTCTCAGCAGTCCGAGCAAGTTCGTCCACGTTAGCCAAATAATAAAGCCCTCCAATCCCACTGGTGTCCATCCAATCCAGCCTTATCAGCTTCACACCCGCAGAGACCATCTCATTCGCATGGCAATCCAAGGCAGCATGGATCAGGACATCCCCCGCGGTGGCGCGTATGCGGCCGGAATATCCGGACTCCTCGAAGCAGCCCGAAAGCACTACGGTTGCGTACGCGCGCAAATGGCGATGACGCGGCAAACTGAAGCTGCAAGGCAAAGTGTCTATGCCGGGCTTGATGCTGCGAAATCGCGAATTGTCGATTGTTGACGACACGTTCAATCGATAGGTGAAGACAACATGACGGCCAAGGATAACTTGTTTTGCTTCGCTTCGGCCAAGTCAAATGGATTCAAGACAGCGCGCTTAGGATGGCTCATCCTCAAATTTTTGAACGCTTCTGGGGTTGCCAGCTGCTCGAGTTGGAGAGAGACGGATCGATCGCTGAGTTGAGCTTTTCTTAGAGAGTGAACAAATGACCACGATAACCAGGCGATCCTTCATGGAACTGGCAGTTGCTCTAGGTGCGACAGCAGCCTGGGGACAGCCGTTTGCGACACGTTCCAGCGTTCCATGGCACGAGCGCCGCGATCTCTACCCCCAGGGTGTCGCTTCAGGAGATCCTGACAGTGACAGTGTTATGTTATGGACTCGCCGTCGATCTAACGATAAGAGAGTCGTAGACAGGTTGCACGTGGAGGTCGCCGAGGATGAATTCTTCACTCGAGTTGTCGCCCGTGCAGAAGCACCTATCTCAGAAGCCTCCGACTGGACCTGTCGTGTATTAGCTGGCGGATTGAAGCCGGCGCGCACGTACTGGTATCGCTTTACTGACGTGAGTGGCTACGGCAGCCGCGTCGGCAGGACCATTAGGGCACCAACCGATGACGACAAAAGACCTGTGCGGTTTGCGTTCGTCTCTTGCCAGAACGCGAACCAGGGGGCTCAGAATGCGTACCGGAGAATGATTTTCGAGGACGAACGCGCTTCGGAAGAGGATCGCCTCGGGTTCGTGCTTCACCTCGGCGACTTCATCTATGAAATTGTCTGGTACCCGGAAGACCGACCTCAAGGCATCTACGACCGTCGTCTGCGCGACATCGTTCACTACGAACACGGCGAAAAGATTCGCGATTTTCATATTCCGACAGACGTCGGAGACTATCGCGCCATCTACCGCAACTATCTACACGACCCCGACCTCCAGGACGCACGCGCGCGTTGGCCGTTTGTGTGCATGTGGGACAACCACGAGTTCAGTTGGATCGGTTGGCAAAGCCTGCAGCGGTTTGGAGGAGTGAATCGTCCTGCACAGACGCGAAAAGTGGCAGCGAATCAGGCATTTTTCGAGTACCAACCGGCGCGGCTCTACAAACCAGGTGGTCCATCCCTTGATCGTTTCGATCCGCCACGGGTCGCTGATGCGCCCATCACGCACTTTGACGAGAACGGCTTAGGTCAGGAAACGAACAACCTCACCGCCATTCATAGCCTGAGGGGATACCGAACACTGCGTTGGGGTCGCAACATGGAGCTGATCATCACAGACCAGCGGAGCTATCGGTCCGAGGAGCCGACTTACCGGGCGGAAGTCCAAGCTTTTATGACCGACGACTTTCCCGGATTCGTTCCGCAGGAAGTGCTAGACGCACTCGATGCCGGACGTGCCTACAACGGCGGTCATCCCCCGGCAACGATTAAGTATGGCAGCACCGAAATCGCGAACTTTCGCAAAGATGAACCCGCAACCACCCTTCTCGGAGCTGAACAGAAAGCCTGGTTCCTCGATTGTTTGCAGAAGTCGAAAGCGACCTGGAAGATCTGGGGCAATACTGTTGCCACGCTTGACATGCGCGCCGACCCGCAGAATCTGCCCCCGGGTCTGACCGCGGCGTGGCCCGGTCAGGGATATGCGGGATTCGATGCCAGTACTGGCGCCGGCGATCACAGCACTGCCTACGTCGAGCGCGGTGAAATCTATGACTTCGTTCGCGACAATGAGATTACAGGTTTCGCGACCGTAGCAGGCGACCGCCACAGTTTCTGGGCTGGACTCGCAGCCAAGGCTCTTCCACCCAAACCTTTCGAACCGGTCGGAATCGCTTTCGTAACCGGTTCAATCTCAGCTCCAGGAATCGTAGAGGCATTCGAACACGGCCTTCCCAGAGAGCATCCGCTGAGGCCCTTATTCGTAGGCCAGGAACCGGGAGGCGTGCGCCCTCAGCCAACCATGAATCTATTGCTGAAACACGGTGTCCGGTCGGCTCTGGAATATACAAAAAGCGGCGACCTGCAGAAGGCACGCGCTTTATCCAACCCCGATCTATCGCCGCACGTTTCCTTTGTGGATATGGGTGACCACGGCTACGCAATTGTTCGCGTCACCGGCGAGATGCTCGAAACCGAGTTTGTATGTATCCCCCGTCCCATCGAGCGCAGCGAGAGGGCCGACGGCGGCCCACTCCTGTATCGTACGCGACATCGAGCCAGCCTCTGGCGCAAGGGCGAAAGACCTAAGCTAGAGTTGCAAATTCTTGAGGGCGATCCACGGTTTTCGGTTTGAAGAAGCTTCACACCGGAGCTCTGATTCGCTGCCTTCGGGTTCGAAGAAGATGCGTTTGAATGGAAAGAGATTTCGAGGTCGTGACACTCTACTGCCTTTGTGCCGTCGGAAAACCGTTAGGACCTGTCCGCGGCACGTCATTGGATCATCGACCCAACGGTCACGCTAATCGGCCATTACCACTCCCCTTCAATTCTTATGATTTTGGCCGCCGGTTTGAGTTGCCGTCGATGCATCGCCCGTTGGTGCCAGATAAATCGCAGGGACATCCTTCTTCATCATGTCGTTTAGCGCCATTACGTCACTAGATCGGATGTCTTTCCACTTAGCGATAAGGGGCATCGCTTGACGGCTGAGAACGTCAAACGCCGCGTATTGTTGCTGCGTAGGTGCGCCGTCATATTCAACACTGAACACCAATCCGTGGAGCTGTTCGTCAATCAGTACTGGATAGTTCAAAGTTGACTCCGAGCTTTTTGCGTTGGTCTGCAAAAGTTGTTCTTCGATGGGCGTCATTTTCTTCTCGAGCGCACGGGCGCTGTCGTTGATCGATTTGTAGCGAACATCCTCCAAACGACCGCGCATGCTTTGAATCTGTACACGCGTGTCTCGTATTTCGCGCACGGTGTCGTGCAAATCGCTCAGAACTCCCCGGATTTTCAGCTCCAGGTCGAATTCTTTTTGTATATCAGCTAGAGAAACGTCTACACGGGGATCCATCTTGAGTTCGAGCGGAACCGTAAGGCTCTTTCCTTCTGCGTTCAGCCTCACCTGATAGCTGCCCGGGGGCGAGATCGGCCCGCGCGAGCGGATCTCGGCCAGGACTTCTCCCGCCAAGCGATGGGGGCCATCGTAACGAAGATCCCAGCTGAACCGATTCATGCCGGCCTCCACGGGAATTTTCTCCTCGGGCGGCACCAAGTTGGGCCACTCGGGCGGCGTCTCTGGCCCCTTTTTGTCTACGCTGGAGAATTCGCGGACAATCGTGCCTTTAGAATCGAGGATTTGCAGCGTCACTTCACCCTTAGGGGCAGACTTGAAGTAATAAGAAATCATCGCTCCGTGACGCGGATTCTCACCCACCGGCTGTCGGCGATCGTAAAATTCCGCAAAATAGGTGCGGTAGTTCACCGGCGGCTTGTAGAGATAGATATCGGCCTTGGTCACCTCCTCACTCAACTGGCGCAGTGGCGTGACATCGTCAAGAATCCAGAAGGCGCGGCCGTGCGTGGCCACTACAAGATCGTCATTCTTTATGACCAGGTCGTGAATTGGCGTCTGGGGCAGGTTCAACTGCAAGGGCTGCCAGCTGCCCCCGCTATCGAAAGACACAAAAATTCCGGTCTCCGTGCCAACGTAGAGCAATCCTTTTTGCCGAGGATCCTCGCGGACCGCATGCACATAGGCGCCGTCAGGAATACCAGTGACGATTTTCGTCCAGCTCTTGCCATAGTCGGTGGTCTTGTAGACGTAGGCCTTGAGATCGTCCAGCTTGTGGCAGTCCAGCGCTATGTACGCCGTTCCCGGATAGTGCGGGGAAGCTTCGATGAGGCTCACCAGGCTCCACTCCGGCATGCCTTTCGGCGTGACGTTCGTCCAATTTTTTCCGCCGTCGCGAGTGATATGCACCAGGCCATCATCGCTGCCAGCCCACAACACACCCTTCTGCATGGGAGATTCGGCAATGGTGAATACGGTGTCGTAATACTCGACACTCGTGTTGTCCTTTGTTATGGGACCACCGGAGGACTCCTGCTTGCTTTTGTCGTTCCGTGTGAGGTCGGGACTAATCGCATTCCAGCTTCTTCCGTGGTCAGTACTCTGGAAAACCACTTCGCCAGCGGTATAAAGCACATCCGGGTCGTGGGGAGAAACCACGATTGGTTCAGTCCATCCCAAACGATATTTCATATCTTTGACGCCATGGCCCGAGTAATCGACCGGCCAGACTGTGATGTCTTGGGCTTGCATCGTGCGCTTGTCCCAGCGACTCATCAAGCCTCCGCCTGCACCTGCATAGACGACGTTGGCATCGCGTGGATCAGGCACAACGTATCCGCTCTCGCCGCCTCCCACATCGTGCCAATGCTGCCGGCCGATGTAGCCATCGTCCGTCCGACTAGCAATCGTGACTGTCGTATTGTCCTGCTGTGCGCCGTAAACCTGATAGAGGAATTGATTGTCGGTGGCAACGTGGTAGAACTGCGCCGTAGGCTGGTTGTACTGCGTCGTCCAACTCTTGCCACCATCCACCGTGATCGTGGCACCGCCGTCGTTGCCGTTGATCATGCGTTGAGGATTGGTGGGGTCAATCCACAATCCGTGGTGATCGCCATGCGGCGCAGGCAAAAGCTCCACGCTTTTGCCCCCATCACTCGAGCGGAACAGCCCAGTGTTCAGCATGTAAACGGTGTCAATGCTTTTGGGATCAGCAAAAACGTGAGTAAAGTACCAGGCCCGCTGGGTGAGACGCTGATCGCTGTTGATCTTCGTCCAACTATCTCCACCATCATCCGAGCGATAAAGCCCGCTACCCTCCTGGGCTTCTATCAGGGCGTATACACGATTGGAATCGCCCCCGGACACGGAAATCCCAATTCGCCCCATGAGCCCGGCTGGCAGTCCGTGGCCTTCGAGATGTTTCCAAGTAACGCCTCCGTCTACCGATCGGTAGAGCCCGCTGCCTGGTCCACCACTGTTCAAGCTCCAAGGAGTTCGTTGCGCCTGATACAGCGCCGCAAATAGCACGTTGGGATTGTTCGGATCAAAAACCACATCGATGGCGCCGGTCTTGTCATCTTTGTATAAGACCTTTTCCCAATTCTTGCCGCCATCAGTCGAGCGAAATACTCCGCGCTCTGTGTTAGGTCCATAGGCATGGCCAAGTGCCGCGACCAGAACCACGTCCGGATTACGCGGGTGGACAATAACACTCGCTATGTGTTGGGTGTCCTTGAGCCCAACATTCGTCCAAGTTCTTCCCCCATCCGTCGACTTATAAACGCCGTTCCCATAAGAAATGTTGCCTCGAATGCAGGCCTCGCCTGTACCCACATAAATCACATTGTGATTGGAATCAGCTACGCCGATGGCACCCACGGACGAAACGGCCTCTTTATCAAACAGTGGCTTCCAGCTCGAACCGCCGTCCGTAGTGCGCCAAACGCCTCCAGCAACACCGCCAAAGTAGAACGTATATGGATCGCCCGGGACACCCGTAACGGCCAAGACGCGGCCACCACGATACGGGCCAATGGAGCGCCACTTCATGCCTTTGAAGAGCGTATCGTCGTACTTGTTCGCGGCGAGAGCAACCTGGCCACACAAAAATGTCAGCAGTAACACCCAAGCAATGGGGCCAACGCGCTTGCAATTTTGGTCCATAAAGCAGTTCTCCAGAGTGTTCGAGAGTTTATCCCACCTGTGCCCCTCGTCGGGGGGAAAAAAACCGATTGCCACTTCACGCAGCGCTGAGCTCAGATGCGACCAGCGACCTCCTCTGCGAATTCACCTCTGATCTGAAGCGGTCCTTCCGAAAACACGCGCCAAAACAAGTCAAGAAGATCGAAGAGAGATTACCTATCCCGGAAGACGATAAACCCTAACCGTGTGGTATTTCGACAGGGCGCACGCGTCCGCCAACAATAGTCAGGCCGAGTGGGCGACGCAACTCGGCACCGGTGCCGGTCGCGAGCGCCAGCGGTAAACCTCCTAGCAATGCCGCCATGATCGTCATCATGATGGATCGGAAACGGAGCAGACATGCTTCATAGATTGCGTCTAAAGGAGACTTCCCTTCCTTGCGTTCGGTGTCGAGCGCAAAGTCGATCATCAAGGAGCGTTTTTCTTGACTAGAGCCGGGTTTAAGCAGTTACCCCATGTATCGTATCGCGATACGATGGCAAGCGGCCGACCACCTCTTCGTTCCCCTGTCGCGATACGTCCGCCGCAGCCAGGCGCTCTGCCTGCTTCGCTGGGATACATCCAAGTGCTGGTTGTTGATACTCCGCGGGCATCTTTTCCAGCATATAAATGTCGTGGTACGATATATTATAGAATTATCTTGATACGATATACTTTGTGCCACCGGAAGGAGCCGCTGCGCTTTGACCGATTATGAGTCGCTGGCGGAGTTGCGTTACCAGATCCGCCGCTTTCAGCATTTCAGCGAAGGAGTGGCCCGCGCCACCGGCCTACAGCCGCAACAGCACCAGTTGATGCTGACCTTGAAGGGGTTACCCAGGAACATACGTCCGCGGGTTGCGGAACTAGCCGAGAGACTACAGATAAAGCACCACAGCGCCGTCGAGCTGATCAATCGACTTTCGGCAGGCGGTTATGTCCGACGGCATCGTGGAGGCAAGGACCAGAGAGAGGTGTTGCTCACTCTAACTCCGAAAGGCGAGAGAATCCTGCGGACGCTTTCACTCTATCACCGGGCCGAACTTCGCACACAAGGGCCCGCCCTCATCGCTGCCCTAAAACGCGCGATGGCAACCACCCGGATCAGCAACAGGATCGCAACGAAATCGGGCGACAGAATAAGGAGCAAGAGTGACGAGCACGCAACACGGTAACGACAACAATGGAGGTCCGCATCCCCTCACGATTGGCGCCACCGGAGCACAGGTTGGAGACGTAACAATCGGAGAGCCAGCGCAGTTCCGCATGGTCCTGGTGTCGTTTCTAGCAGCTGGCATCGGGCTGCTGGCAGGTCTGATTGCTTTTCTGCTCTACAAGCTGATCGGCTTGTTCACAAATATCGCTTTCTACCACCGGTTTAGCGCAGACTTTATCAGCGCACGCCACACCCAACTGGGGCTGTGGGTGATCGTGATCCCGGTGGTCGGCGGAATCATCGTCGGCTTCATGGCCAAATATGGAACGCCCAAGATCAAGGGACACGGCATTCCTGAGGCCATGGAAGCAGTGCTGGTGAACCGGAGCCGCATTCAGCCACGAGTCGCGATCCTTAAGCCCATTTCCGCAGCGATCGCAATTGGCACGGGTGGCCCCTTCGGCGCGGAAGGTCCGATCATTCAGACTGGTGGCGCAGTCGGATCGCTCGTCGGCCAGCTCTTTCATACCACCGCTTCGGAGCGCAAGGTGCTCTTGGCCTGCGGCGCAGCGGCGGGCATGTCCGCGACTTTCAACACACCGATCGCGGGCGTCATCCTGGCCATCGAACTGCTCTTGTTTGAATTCAAGGCACGGTCGTTTATTCCTCTCGTTATTGCCAGCACACTGGCTACCGCGGTGCACATTCAAATGCTGGGCGCGGGCCCGATGTTCAAGGTCACCGCCATGGATTTCGGCATCCCGCATGCACTGCCCTTCTACCTGATCCTGGGCGTGGTCTGCGGGTTCGCCGCGGTGGGGTTCAGCAAACTGCTGTACTGGACCGAAGACCAGTTTGAAAAGTTGCCGGTAGACGAACTCTGGTGGCCGGCAATTGGCGCTTTGGGTCTTGGAATCATTGGCTATTTTGTGCCCCGAGTATTGGGTGTGGGATATGACACGATCGGCGACATTCTGAATGCAAACCTGGCCTGGAAGCTGCTGCTCGTGGTCATGATCGCCAAAGCGGTGGCGCTTGTGATCTCTCTGGGATCGGGAACCTCCGGCGGATTGCTGGCGCCCATGTTTATGTCGAGTGCGGCCCTGGGTGGGGTGTTCGCCCTTGGAATGGATCGGATCTTTCCGGCGGCAAATTTGTCGGCCGGCGCGTTTGCCTTGGTTGCGATGGGGGCGGTCTTCGGAGCAGCATCACGAGCGACCTTCGCATTCATTATTTTTGCGTTCGAGATTACCCGGGACTACAACTCCGTGTTGCCGCTCATGCTGGTCTGCGTGATTGCCGACGGGGTCGCCATGCTGCTGATGCCCAAAGCTTCCATCATGACGGAAAAGCTGGCACGGCGTGGCCTGCACATTCATCAGGATTATGAAGCCGATGTGATGCACCAGATGAGGGTATCGGAAACGATGGATCAGGACGTGCCCAGACTAGCGCCCGACATGACTGTGGGCGAATTGGCGGATCGTATCGCACGCCGCGACCCGGCAGTGTGTAAGCACCAGGGCATGTTCATTCTGGACCCTCAAGGAAAGCTGGTCGCGGTGATCACTCGCGGCGATGTGCTGCGGGCACTGGACAAAGACCCGTCGGGCGCGATGAGCGTGGTTGATGCAGGGACGCGCGACGTCATCGTTACCTATCCTAACGAGTCTTTACACGAGGCTTCCGCCAAGATGCTGCGCAACGATATTGGTCGCCTGCCTGTCGTGGAGAGCAGCAATTCCGGGCGGGTGGTTGGTTATTTGGGCAGACCCGGCATCATGGCCGCGCGCTTGCGCCGCCTTGACGAGGAGCATGTGCGCGAGCCCGGCTGGATCAAGCATTTCTAGATTGCTCGCGCGTCCGAACCGCGCGACTTCGCGACCTGATGGTCTTACCCGGACCATTGGCGGCCCGAATTGCTCAGCCCTCTGATTTGTGAGAGGCGCTCTCTCGCACCTGTCAGGCAGCTGAGCGAGCGCCAATAACGATTGCTTTTTCGTTATAGAAGAAGGAAGATGCGAAATCTTGGCGGCGACCACAATTCGGACAGTCCCAGGGAGGTACGAGAAGCCCAACCTTGGCTCCGCGCCTAAAAGTGGGGCAGTGGCGCGCCATCCAAGGAGGCCTTGATGACAGTCTCCGCGTACGCCAAGTCTACTGATATCGGAGTTGTGAAGGAAAGGGACCCTCGCCAGCTTTCCGGGGCTTCGAGATGCACGCCGGTGAAGACCACGAACCCTTTACCGGATTGGCCTTCGACAATGGCCGGCGTGCCATCAGGAAATTTGGCGACCACCTCACCCCAGCCTGAAAGTTGAGGACCATCCTGCCAGTACACATCGAGCGGAGGGCCATTGGGCAACGAAATCTCTACCGGCGCCACGTGGATACCCTTGAACTCATCGGCGTAGAAGTCAAATGATGCCCCTGTCGTGAGATCCACTCCGTTGTAAATGGAATATCCGCCGAAAAAAGCGCCGGCACAAATACCCAAGTAATCCACACCGTAATCCTGTACGGCGCCTCGAATAGCTGATGCGGTGCCAGCCGCCAGATTCTGACCGATCGTGATCGAGTTTCCCCCTGGAATGATTAAGAGCTTATATCCTCCAAGCTGTGGTTCGCTCATCGCATTCAGTCGAATTGAATCCGCCATGGTATAGCTGACACCCAGGCTGACGAGAACAGCTTGAACCGCTGAAACATCAGAGGAGGAAGTCCCGATTCCGTTGTAAAGGAGCACAGGTTCCGCCGCGGGAATTGCAGGAGGGAGGCCCGCGGTTGGAAGCGGCAAAGCTGTTAGTGCATTTCGAGATCCACATTCGGTAAAGGTCATCGGCGCCAGCAGGGAAGCGATCACCAGGAGCAAACGTGGTGCGCTCGTACGCCGGACCAAACCACAACTCACAAATCCACCTCCGCCGTTCCAGCCCCTTCGATACAGGACGCACCCAAAAAGATGACCCACAGCGGAACGGGTACCCTTGCCTATCTCGCGTGAACCCAACACCTGGTTGAATGCCAGTTCAATTATGTACAGGCGCGGCAATCACAAAGCGAAAAGCAATGCTGGCAGGGCCGGCCAGCGTGACATAACTTTTGCTCCGACTTCAGCGATGTATTTTACTCCGATTTCAGAGGCTATTAATGCAGTCAGGTAGAACAGAGCTGCACCTCGGGAGTTCACCTGAGTCATCTGGGTCGGCATTTTTTAGCCGGATCACGCGCGAATTCATTTCGACTGCACATGCTGGGACCAGCGGAACTGCCGAAGCTGATGTGCGCTTCCCTCGACTACGAGAGCGGCCTTGTAGTCCTTGGGCACCGTCAGTTCGTACATACTCCAACGAGAAAGTTCGTCAGGATTGTCTCGCGCTGCAACCAATGCAGCAGCTCGCTGGGAGCCGAAAGCTACTTCAAAGCTATCCAGTGGAACGGATAAACCTTCACCCAGCGCCTTGATGTATGCCTCCTTTCGAGTCCAACACGAAAAGAATGCATCGACTCTTTCGTCGGCGGTCAGTGCGTTGAGCACGGAGATCTCTGCTGCCGAAAAGAAGCGTTCGGCAATTTCATCGATCGGGAACTCGGGGTTAATCCACTCAACATCAACGCCCACCATCGCTCCTTTCGCCACGGCGAGCAATGCAAGTTCCGACGAGTGCGAGAGATTGAACTGAATTCCCGCGTCCCTGAACTGGGAAGCAAGGCCCGGTTTCACTCCCATGGCAGAGGAAAAACTCACTTCTTGCGGGCGCACGTTCAGGTACTGGGCGAGGATCATTCTCATTGCGGTATGGATCACCCGGAAGCGATTCCGGTCCAGTTCGCGATGAAAACGGTCAGCCCGTTCTCGCTCGTCGACTGAGAGCAAATCAGCCGGGGAACCAAGTTCCTCCGAGGGCTCGCAGGAGATTAACCAAACGTCAACCCCTCGGGGCCTCGCGGTCTCAGGGTCCATGTGTGCTGAATGCACGTTTTTACGCGGGGGGCTGAAGCCTACTGAGGTCAAATTTGAGACTCCCCTTCTCATCCAACATAGTTTTCAATAGATTGGTAGCCTCTTCGGCGGTTAGCTCTTCGAG
>QIAH01000471.1 GCA_003225465.1 Acidobacteriota bacterium
AGAACGCGTCACGTCCAGCAAACACGGCATCGCAGCCACAGCCGGCTGCGCCGGCCCGCAACGTTCCCCGGCCTCCGACCGCGACCGTACATCCGGTATCAGCAAATCCCGCAACGCCGGCGCCGATGAGCCGCCCCGTGCCCCGTCCGCCGCAGCCGGAGTCCTCGAATCCACATGCTCCGAACGGCGAAGCCGCTCGGCCCAACACGCCTTCGAATCCGCGTCCGGCACAGCCGGATTCCGGATCGAAAGCCGCCGCGCCGCGTCCGCCGCAGCCGGAGACGTCGAATCCGCATGCTCCGAACGGTGAAGCCGCTCGGCCCAACATGCCTTCGAACCCGCATCCGGCACAGCCGGATTCCGGATCGAAAGCCGCCGCGCCGCGTCCGCCGCAGCCGGAGACACCGAATCCGCATGCTCCGAACGGTGAAGCCGCTCGGCCCAACATGCCTTCGAATCCGCGTCCGGCACAGCCGGATTCCGGATCGAAAGCCGCCGCGCCGCGTCCCTCCAACGAAGGCCCACGCCCGGCATCTCCGCCACCCGCGACCTCGGCGAGGCCCGCCAACCCGCGTCCGCCGCAAAATCAGGCGAGACCGAATGTGGAGCAAGCCGCGCCGCGTCCCTCGGCGCCGCCGCAACATCAGTCGAGTCCGGCCCCGCCGCCTGCGCACAATAATTCCGGCGAGAAGCCCAGCCATCAGCAGCCGTCGAAGTCGGAGCACAAGGGCGAGGGCAAATAGAAAGGGCGGCCCGAAGTAGCCGTTTCATGGGGTGGGTGATATTTGATCGAAAGGCGGATGTATCTCCCGCTTGCGCGGGTGCCTCATCCTAACCTCGCGTTTGTTGCGAGGTTAGGGTGGGGATTTTCGTTTTCCCGGTATTCCTCTGTGGTTGAACCGAATTGTGCTTCTCTTAGTTAGTCCAGCCGGGATGCTTCGCTTCGTAGGCGGAGATTTCAGCCTCGTGCTGCAAGGTCAGTCCAATATCGTCCAAGCCCTCGAGCAGGCAGTGCCGAACAAAATCGTCGATCTGGAAGTCGGCGCGGAATCCGCTATCGTCGTAGACCTTGCATTGCTCAAGATCCACGGTGATCTGGTAATTGCCCTTCTCGTGCGCCCGTCGCATGAGTTCAGCGACCTGCTCTTCGCGGAGCAAGACGTTGAGGAACCCGTTCTTGCTGCTGTTGTTCGCAAAAATGTCGGCGAAGGACGAGGAAATCACCACTCGAAACCCAAAGTCTGCCAGCGCCCACACGGCATGTTCGCGCGATGATCCGCAACCAAAATTCTTTCCAGTCACCAGGATGCTGGCTCCCCGGTATCGCGGCTCATCGAGCACAAAAGGGGCCTTCGCCTCAGGTGACCGTCGCCAGTCAAAAAACAGGAACTCCCCAAACCCCGTGCGCTCGATCCGCTTCAGGAACTGCTTGGGAATGATCTGGTCGGTATCAACGTTCACCCGATCGAGCGGCGCTACCAGTCCCTTGTGCAGGCGAAATGGTTTCATGATTGAGATTTCCTTCGTCGCTGCGAACCGCGCCCGCTTAATGAAATTTCCACTTGCGTATATCCGTGAAGTGCCCCGAGATCGCCGCCGCGGCCGCCATCATTGGACTCACCAGGTGTGTCCGGCCCCCGCGCCCCTGCCGGCCCTCGAAATTCCGATTGCTGGTCGAGGCGCAGCGCTCGCCCGGCTGCAGGATATCGGGATTCATTCCCAGGCACATGGAACAGCCCGATTCGCGCCACTCAAAACCCGCCGCCCGAAAAATTTCGTGCAGTCCTTCCTGCTCCGCGGCGTGCTTCACGGATTGTGATCCCGGCACCACCATGGCCCTTACTTTCGGATTCACGCGATATCCCTTCGCGACCCGCGCTGCGGCTCGTAAGTCTTCCAGCCGTGAATTTGTGCACGACCCGATGAATACCCGGTCAATCGCGTTCTCTTCGATCTTCGTCCCCGGCTGCAGGCCCATGTACTCGAGCGCCTTCTCGGTTGCGCGCCGGTCGCCATCACTCGCGCCGTTCAACTCCGGAACGCGTTCGGTCACCTGCGCGACCATGCCGGGATTCGTACCCCACGTTACAAAAGGAGCCAGTGCGGCGGCATCGATTTCCAGAACTTTGTCGAACGAAGCGCCCGCATCGGAAGCCAGCGTCCGCCAATATCGAACTGCTTTCTCCCAAGCTTCCCCTTGCGGAGCAAAGCGCCGTCCTTTGACGTAAGCAAACGTCGTCTCATCCGGTGCGACCATCGCCGCGCGCGCGCCTGCCTCGATGCTCATATTGCAGAGCGTCATGCGGCCTTCCATGCTGAGCCCGCGAATGACCTCGCCGGCATACTCGATCACGTGGCCGGTCGCGCCATCAGTACCGATCTTGCCAATCACGCCCAGCGCCAGATCCTTCGCGCTCACTCCTTCAGGCAGCGAGCCGTTCACTTCAATCTTCATCGTCTTCGGCTTGCGCTGCGGCAGGCACTGGGTGGCGAGTACGTGCTCGACTTCCGAGGTGCCGATGCCGAAGGCGAGCGCGCCAAAAGCTCCGTGTGTGCTGGTGTGGCTGTCTCCGCAGACGATCGTCATGCCGGGCTGTGTGAGACCCAGCTCCGGGCCGATCACGTGGACAATGCCTTGCTCCGGCGAGTCCATATCGAACAGCCGCACGCCAAATTCTCTGCAGTTCTTCTGGAGAGCTTCGATCTGCCTGGCCGCAACGGGATCCGTGATAGGCGTGCCGCGCGGCTCAGTGGGGACGTTATGGTCGACGGTTGCGACCGTCCGCTGCGCTTGGCGGACCTTGCGTCCCGCGGCTCGCAGCCCATCAAACGCCTGTGGAGAAGTGACTTCATGCACCAGGTGCAAATCGATGTAGATCAGAGGCGACCGACCGGTCGGTTCGGCGACCAGGTGCGCCTCCCACACCTTCTCAAACAGCGTCTTTTTGCCTGACATCGGATTCACTCGACGGAACTACGGCAGATGCCATCCCCAAGGATGACCTTGTCGGCATATTGTACCAAGCCGCACATGGAGAACGGAACGCCGCCGAAGTAAGCGCAGTTGCCGGACCGTCGAGACATGAACCGCCAAATCTATGCGGGTTCCGCTCTGCTCCAATCCCGGAAATAAAGTCCCAGCATCAGCACGCATCCCGCCAGGGGGATCGCCAGCCCGACCTTCAGACTCTGCATGTGCGTGGACGTGACACCCACCATCCAGGGCATGCAAGCCGCGCCAAAGCTCGCCATCATGAACATCAC
>QIAH01000472.1 GCA_003225465.1 Acidobacteriota bacterium
AAACGCTCGCCAGTTCAATTGCAAAATTGAGCATCTCTCCGACGACTTCACCCAGATCGCCATCCAGGGACCGAAAGGCGTGAATCTTCTGCAGAAGCTCACGGAAGCAGATCTATCAGCAGTCAAATTCTATTGGCTCACTCGCGGGACGGTCTGCGGCCTCAAAAACATCCTGATCGCGCGCACCGGCTATACCGGAGAAGACGGCTTTGAGATTTACATTCCCGCCGATGAAGCCACCGGCACGCGTGTCTGGAACGAAATTCTCGAAGCCGGCAAGGAGTTCGGCGCACTCCCGTGCGGCCTGGGAGCGCGCAACACGCTGCGCCTCGAGGCCAAACTCCCGCTCTACGGCCACGAAATCTCCGACACCATCAACGTCTGGGAAGCCGGTCTCGACCGCTTCATCAAGATGGAGAAACCCGAATTCATTGGCCGCGCCGCGCTCGAAAGAGCGAAGGCCGACGGCCTGAAGCGCACTTTGGTCGGATTCGAGATGATCGAGCGCGGCATCGCCCGCGATGGCTACAAAGTGCTCGACGAAGCGGGCAAGGAAATTGGTTACGTCACCAGCGGTTCGCCTGCGCCGTTTCTGAAGAAGAACATCGCCCTGGCCTACGTGCCTCCGTCTCACGCACAGATCGGCGCGCGCGTGAAAGTTGAAATTCGCGGTCAAGGCGTGGGAGCGCAGGTTGTGCCGACACCGTTTTACAAGCGCCCGAAGAAAAACTGATTTGCTTTCAAATGTTTGCTCAAAGCTCGCAGCCCGAAGCTCAGAGCTGAGAGCTAAAAGCTAAAAGCCAGGAGCTGCGAAGCATGTCCTATCCGTCCGACCTCAAATACACCAAGGAACACGAGTGGATCAAAGCCGACGGCTCCAGCGCCACCGTCGGGATCACCAATTATGCCCAGGAATCCCTGGGCGACATCGTGTTTGTCGAGCTGCCCAAGCCAGGTTCAGAGATCACAGCGGGCAAGACCTTCGGCACCGTAGAATCGGTCAAGGCGGTTTCGGATCTCTTTGCGCCCGCGTCGGGCACGGTCACAGAAGTCAATGGAGACTTGGCCACCGCGCCGGAGAAGATTAATAAAGATGCCAACGGCACCTGGATGCTCAAGATGACGCTCAAAAATGCGGCTGAGCTGAACAGCTTGTTATCAGCCGCCGACTACGAGAAGTTTGTCAGCGAAGAAGGCGGGCACTAGTACGATGTCGTGCCAATTCGCGGCATGGAAAAAATGAGTGTGGCGATGGTATTCGGCAAGAACCGCGTAGGGACAGGCGCCCCCGCCTGTCCGGCCGGGCGGAGCCCGGCAGCTTTTTCCCGCATCGCCATGTCGCACCGGATGTGGAGGCGAAGGCAAAAAAAGAAACGGAACGGGCGCCTTCCATCGTTCGCCCAATTGGCAACATCTATATAAGTTCTTATGCGCTATTTACCTAAATCACCCGCGGATCGCGAGGCCATGCTCAAGGCAATTAGCGCGCGTTCCATCGACGACCTGTTCGCGCCCATCCCCACCGAGTACCGCCTCAATCGCGACTTGAAGGTTCCCCGCCAGATGGCCGAGTCCGAAATCGTGGACTGGTTCCGCCAGCGCTCGCAGGAAAACGGCATCGAGTACACCAGCTTTCTCGGCGCAGGCGCGTATCTGCATTACCGGCCCGTGATCATCGATTCGCTGATTTCGCGCGGCGAGTTCCTGACCGCTTACACTCCTTACCAGGCGGAAATTTCCCAGGGAACGCTGCAGGCGATTTTCGAATTTCAGACCATGATCTGCGAGCTGACCGGCATGGAAGTGGCCAACGCTTCCATGTACGACGGCTCCACCGCTGCCGCCGAAGCTGCCATGATGGCCCTGCGCGTGACCGGACGCAATTCGGTCGTGGTCGCCAAAAGTTTGCATCCGGAGTACCGCGAGGTGCTCGCCACCTATGCTCTCCACCAGGGCATGCCGCTGGCCCTTGCCGGCTATACCGAGACCGGACGCATCGATCTAAAAGAGCTCGCGCAATCCATCACGCCTGATACCGCTTGCGTGCTCATCCAGTCGCCCAATTTCTTTGGGACGATCGAAGACGTCGCTGCCATCGCTGACATTGCTCACAAGCACGGAGCACTCCTGGTCGTTTCGATTGCCGAAGCGGTTTCGCTCGGCATCGTCGAACCTCCGCGTCAAGCCGACATCGTCGCCATGGAAGCGCAGTCCTTCGGCGTGCCCCTGGGGTTCGGCGGCCCCTACTGCGGAGTGATCGCTACCCGCGAAAAATACGTTCGCCAGATGCCCGGCCGCCTCGCTGGACAGACCACCGACCGCAATGGCAAGCGCGGCTTCGTTCTGACGCTCGCCACCCGCGAGCAGCACATTCGCCGCGAGAAGGCGACGTCGAACATTTGCACCAACCAGGCGCTGGTCGCGCTCATGGTCAACATCTTCATGACGGTCTATGGCAAGGTGGGGCTCAAGGAGCTGGCGAAGCAGAATCTTTCCAAGACCGCCTATGCGGCCGATCAATTCGGCAAACATGCCCGCATCCTCTTTGCCGGCGCGCCCCGTTTCAACGAGTTCGTGGTCCAGACCAGTGAGGACCCTTACGTCATCAACAGTCGCCTGCTTGGCCACAAACTCGTCGGCGGCCTGCCCCTCAAGAAGTTCTATCCGGAGCTGCCGAACGCCGCGCTCTGGTGCTGCACCGAGATGACCACGCGCACCGCCATCGATACAGCCGCCGGAATGCTCGCCGAGAGCGAAGCGGAAGAGCCTCGCGGGGACCGCGCGGTGGAGGAGGTGGCGCGATGAAGCATCCCACTCCCAAAGCCACCCGCCACGTCAATCAAAATGAAAGCTTGATCTTCGAGAAATCGTCCGCGGGCAAGGCTGCCTGGAAACTGCCGCCGCTGGATGTTCCCGAAGTCGACACCGCCAAGCTGCTGGGTGCCTCCGAGCGCAAAGATCTCGGCCACATGCCCGAAGTCAGCGAGATCGAAATCATTCGCCACTTCACGCGTCTTTCCACCTGGAACTACGCGATCGATCTCGGCATGTATCCGCTGGGTTCATGCACGATGAAGTACAACCCGCGCGTGAACGAAGTTGTCGCGCGCTTCGAAGGCATCGCGAACGGGCATCCCTATCAGCCGGAAAAAATTTCGCAAGGCGCGCTCCGCATCATCAAGACGCTGAGCGACTGCCTCCTCGAAATCACCGGCATGGACGCGATCACGCTGCAGCCCGCCGCGGGGGCGCATGGCGAGCTGACAGGCCTGCTGCTGGTGCGCGCGCATCACCAGGCAAAAGGAAATCCACGAAAGAAAGTTCTCATACCCGACTCAGCGCACGGTACCAACCCCGCCACCGCTGCGATGGTGGGCTACGCGGTGGAGAATCTGAAGTCCAATGCCCGCGGCATGGTCGAGGTCTCCGCGCTTGAAGCGCAGATGAACGACGAAGTTGCCGCGCTCATGCTCACCAACCCGAACACGCTGGGCGTCTTCGAGCAGGAGATCCACAAAATCGCCGAGATTCTGCACGCCAAGGGCGGCCTGCTCTACATGGACGGCGCCAACATGAACGCGTTGGTCGGCAAGGTTCGGCCGGGCGACTTCGGTGTCGACGTCATGCACCTCAATCTGCACAAGACGTTCTCGACGCCACACGGCGGCGGTGGTCCCGGGTCCGGTCCGGTCGCCGTCAAGCGCGCTCTCGAACCGTTTCTGCCAACGCCGGTCCTGATCACCAAGAGCGACGGTACGCTGGGCTTTGAATACAACCGCCCGCAATCCGTCGGACGCGTGCGCTCCTTCTACGGAAATTTCGGTATGTTCGTGCGCGCCCTCGCCTACATCATGGCCAACGGCCCCGACGGACTTCGCCAGACCACCGAAGACGCCGTGCTGAACGCTAACTACATCCGCAAGGGCATCGAAGGCGCCTACGATCTGCCCTACTCCACTCCCAGCATGCATGAGGTCGTCTTCAGCGACAAACTGCAGGCGAAGAAGGGCGTGAAAACGATGGACATCGCCAAGCGCCTCATCGATTACGGATTCCATCCTTACACGACGGCATTCCCGCTGATCGTGCCCGGTGCGCTGATGATCGAACCCACCGAGAGCGAAGACAAAGCCGAGCTGGATTTGTTCATTGATGCAATGAA
>QIAH01000135.1 GCA_003225465.1 Acidobacteriota bacterium
CGGCGGCATCGGCTCTGCGGGCTTACTTGCCGGAGCGGCAGCGCATCTTGTCGGAGACGAAGAAGACTACCTCCGCGCTTCTGATCAACCAGCGCGGCGGGCGTCTGACGGTGCGCAGCGTAGGGCGGATCGTGAAGAAGATCGCAGTCGCCAGGGGACTATCCCCGGACGTGCATCCCCATACGCTACGGCACGCCTTCGGCACGCACATGCTGGAGGAAGGCGCAGACCTGCGCGCGATCCAGGAAATGCTGGGCCACGAACGGCTGTCGACGACGCAGCGCTATACACAGCTTTCCATGAAGCACGTGCTGGCGGTGTATGACCAGACGCATCCAAGAGCGAAGTAGAACGTAACGCCGCCGTCCCGGCGGCCAGCCTGCGTGCGCTCGCTGCAGGGCCGGCAAGATGCCGGCGCTAACGGCGCCCCGGGCTTATTCACCACAGAGTCACAGAGACACAGAGAAAACAAAAAGCCAAGGCTTTCGACCGGGCAGATCCGTAGTCTGGCAAGGGAGAAGAAGAAAAGAATTGGTTCTTCACTGTGCCTCTGTGGTGAACCAGGCTTTGGGTTCGAGTCAGTCCGCTGCTTTCGCCTCCGGCTCTTCTTCATGGACTTTCCCCCGAAGTTCTTTCCACATCTCGACCACACGCTCTTTCACTTTCGCAGTGAGGTGCGCGTAGGCTTGCTCGGAAGCTTCCGACTCCTTCGGCGGATAGATGGGATCTCCAAACTTCATCTTCAACCGAGCGAACTTCTGAAACTTCTTGCCGCGCGGCCAGGCTTCGAAAAAGCCATCAATCGCGATGGGCACGATCGGCACCTGCATGTGGATGGAGAGGATAGCCGCTCCTTTTTTGAAAGTGCGCGGCGTACCGTCGATACTGCGCTCGCCCTCGGGATAAAGTACGAGATTGCGGCCGTGGCGCAGACCGTAGGCCCCGGCTTTCATGGCCGGCATCAGGTTGGCGTCGGGATCGACGACGACAACGCGAACTGAACGAGCCAGCTTGCGCATCAAGCCTGCGCCGAAAATCTCGCTGGTCCCAACCGCGAACGAGTTCACGAAAGCATCGTGCGGCAGCACCGAAGCGAGCGCAATCGGGTCGAGATAACTCTCATGGTTTGAAGAAAGGATATAGCCGTTTTTCGCCGGCAGTTTCTCGAGGCCTTCATACTTCAGATTGAAGCGATCCCGAAAAATGACCTGCAAACCGCGGGAAACGAAATACCAAAAGGCTTCGCGAAGTGGGCTGGGTCGGGCAAGGTCGAGCACATCGGGGTCTTCGGGATTTTCCCGCAGCACGGCATTCCAGCCGGCGAACTGCGCGCGCGAGATCGTCTTGCCGCTGGCCGCACTTTCGAGCACAGCATTGACCAGATCGCGAACCGTGTAGATATCGGCCAGTTGGCTCTCTTCCACGTCGCCGCCAAGCTCCTTCTCGACGGCCACCAGCAGTTCCACGCGCTGCATGGAATCGAATCCGAGATCGAGTTCGAGATTGTCAGTAGGGCGGATTTTTTCGGGAGCGTTGCGCGCGTTCGCCCGGAGTACCGAGAGCGCTTTCTGCACCTCGGGTTTTTCGAGCCACGCTTCGTCCTCGGGCGTCATGGGGCGCTCGGCGGCAACTTCGGCCTCGGCTCCCGAAGTGCCGCGGGCCTGGTTGGCGCGCACGCGCTTTTCGATTTCGAAGCGTTTCAGCTTGCGGGTCGTGGTGCGGGGCAGGTCCTCCTGCCAGATTTCGTAGTTGCCGATGCGCTTGGTCGAAGCCAGTTGCTGGGATAGGCCTTCGATGTCAAAGCGGATGACCTCCTTCGCGTTGACGATCTTGCGCTCTTTCAGGACGTCGAAATTCGGCACGACCACGGCGTAGAGCCGCTCCGAGTTCGGATCACCGGGCTTCGCCTCCAGGCCCATCACGCAGATTTCCTTGATGAAGGGCGACTTCAAGTAGTGAGCTTCAATCTCATCCGGATAAATGTTTTTCCCATTGGCGAGGACAATGAGTTCCTTACGCCGCCCGGTGATGAACAGGTTCCCGCGGGAATCGAAATAGCCGAGGTCGCCCGTGTAGAGCCAGCCGTCCTTAAGCGCGGCCTCGGTGGCGTCGGGACGGTTCCAATAGCCCTTCATCACGATGGCGCCGCGGATGAGGATTTCGCCCACGGGGTGGCCGACTTCTTCGGAGGGCTGGGGATCGAGAATTTTCGCCTCGATGGTCGGCAGAGGAGGACCGACCGAGCCAATGACAACATGGCCAGGCCGATTGAGAAACGCGGCAGCGGAAGTTTCGGTCAGCCCGTAAGCGTTGAGCAGGTCGATGCCGAAATCGTGGAAGTCGCTGGCGACCACAGGATCAAAGCGCGATCCGCCGGTAATGAGGTAACGCATGCGGTCGCCGAACGTGGCATGGATTTTTCCGAAGAGTAGCTTGCCGGCGTTCAGGCCAAGCTTGCGCAGGAAGTGGTTCACGCGGATCAGGTAGCGCAACAGCGATTCGGCAATGCGGCCACGCTTCGCGACCTCTTTGAAGATGCGCTCGTGGATCAGATAGAAAAATTGCGGGACGACGGCGAAAGCGGTGATCTGGCGTTCCTGCAGCGCGCGTAGAAGCTCGGTGGTGTTGAGTGTCTCGAGGTAAACCACGCGCGCGCCCTTCACTAACGGGAGTAGGAGATTCGCCATCTGGGCGAGCACGTGGAACATGGGCAGGATGCCGAGCACGGCGTCGGTGGGCCCAATATTCAAAACCTGGAAAACCGCGTTCACTTCGCCCAGCAGGTTCGCATGGGTGAGTTGCACGCCTTTGGGGTCGGCCGTGGTGCCCGAGGTGTAGAGCAGGGCAGCAACATTGTCGGCGGGCGCTTCGACCGGGCGAAAGTTGCCCGGGCCGGCGGCGAAGATGGTGTCGAGGTCAGCGATCCAGTGCGGCTGGCCAGGATCCTTCTTCGCTCCTTCCAAGGATTTCGGGTCCGTGAGGATCAGTTCGACGCTCATCCCGGCGACCGCCTGTTGCGCGATGGCGAGATGCTTCACGTCGGTGACCAGCAGGGAAGCGCCGCTGTCTTTCAGGAGCTTGCTGACCTGGTCGGCGTGAAAGGCGGTATCGAGCGGGACGGCGGTGTAGCCCGAAGCGATGATTCCCAGGTAGGTGGCCACCCAGCGGGGATGGTTGTCGGCCAAAATGGCGACACGAGCTCCGGAAGGAAGCTTCTTCTCCGACATCCAGCGGCCGGTCGATTCGGCCATTTTGCGAGTCTCGGCGAAGGTATAGCTCTCGACCTGGTCCTTGCGCTGGATTTCGAGGGCAACGTTTTGCGGACCGCGCTGCTCGGCTTCAACAAACTGATCGTAGAAAGTGGGCATGAGGGGCGGGGAAAATATACCTGAAAAGCAGCAGGGAGGAGAGCGGAACTGTATTGGGAGGATGCCTACAACTTAATGGCTGCTCGGTTTGAAGGCCTCCAGGAATTGTGTCTTCTCTGCCTCGCTAATGAGAAATATCGTGATGTGATGATAAGGATTCATTAGGCAACTTGTGTCCCGAGAAGGTGGTCTGCTTTCGTTGAGGTTGGGCGATTTGTTTTTCGCTATTCTCAGCTATTCTATGTTCGTGCGCAAAATCATTTTCAGAGCCGAGCAATCCACGATCGAACGCGCGCGGGAAGTCGCCCGATCCGAGGGCAAGGCCTTGGAAGATGCCTTCCGGGAGTGGCTGGATTGGTATGCGTCCCGCAATGTCACCAGGGAGGAAATCGAGGCCCTTTATCGAAGCCTGAAACATGTCGATGCCGGGCGCAAATTCAGTCGTGACGAGATGAATGAGCGTTAGGCAGTGAGACGAGCTTCGTCAGGGTCCCTCCCAATGTTCCAACCGCCAACTTTCCCGCATCCAATATGCTAGGCTAATCTAGCCTTTATAATGTGGGGTACGTGTCCCCCTCTGAAGGAATCCAGATTTGATTAACACCTTAGTAGCCAAGGTTTTCGGGACCAAGAACGAGCGCGAAGTGAAGCGCCTGATGCCCCAGGTGGAGGCCATCAATGCGCTCGAGCCGGCCATGCGAAAGTTGTCTGACGCCGAGCTGCGCGCCAAGACCGGCGAATTCCGCCAGCGTATCCAGGAGCGGCTGGCCAAGATTGCCGACGAGCCCGAGGCCGATCCCGACCGCCAGAAAGAAATTGAGGCCGAGCGCGATGCGGCCCTCAAGGAAATCCTCGACGAGTTGCTGGTGGAAGCGTTTGCCGTAGCCCGGGAGGCCGGACGCCGGGTCCTCAACATGCGGCATTTCGACGTGCAGCTGGTCGGCGGCATGGTGCTGCACCAGGGCAAGATCGCCGAGATGAAGACCGGTGAAGGTAAAACACTGGTCGCCACACTCCCGGTATATCTGAACGCGATCGGCGGGCGCGGCGTGCACGTGGTTACGGTCAACGACTACCTGGCCAAGCGCGACTCGGAGTGGATGGGCAAGCTCTATACCTTCCTCGGCCTGACCGTGGGCGTCATCGTTCACGATCTGGATGACGACGAGCGCCGTGAAGCTTATGCCGCCGACGTCACCTACGGCACCAACAACGAGTTCGGCTTCGACTACCTGCGCGACAACATGAAGTTCGATTTGAAGGATTGCGTGCAGCGGGTGCACAACTACGCCATCGTCGACGAAGTGGACTCCATCCTGATCGACGAAGCGCGGACGCCGTTGATCATCAGCGGTGCGAGCGAAGAGTCGACCGACAAGTACGAGCGCGTCAATCGCATCATCCCGAAGCTCGAGAAAGGCGAGGAGATCGATGTTCCTCCGGGCGAGCCGAAGATTTACACCGGCGACTTTGTGGTGGATGAGAAGCACAAGAACATTACCGTCACCGACGAAGGCTGGGAGAAGGTCGAGAAGTTGCTGGGCATTGGCAACATTGCCGACCCGGAGAACTGGGACCTGAAGCATCACGTCGAGACGGCCGTGAAGGCGCACGCGCTTTACCGGCGCGACGTGGAGTACGTGGTAAAGGCGAAGGACGACAATCCGCGCGAAAAGGAAGTCATCATCGTCGACGAGTTCACCGGACGCATGATGCCGGGACGGCGGTGGTCGGACGGTCTGCACCAGGCGATCGAAGCCAAGGAAGCGGTCAAGATTGAACGTGAAAACCAGACGCTGGCGACGATTACCTTCCAGAACTACTTCCGCATGTACAAGAAACTCGCCGGCATGACCGGTACGGCCGAAACGGAAGCGCCCGAGTTCGACAAGATTTACAGGCTGGAAGTGCTGGTCATCCCGACCAACAAGACGCTGTTGCGCATAGAGAATCCGGATGTTGTTTATCGCACGGAGAAAGAAAAATATTTCGCGGCTGCGGATGAGATTCAGCGGCTGAATCAGAGCGACCAGCCGGTGCTGGTGGGTACCACCTCGATCGAAAAATCCGAACGCCTCTCGGAGCTTCTGAAGAAGAAGGGCATCAAGCACGTCGTGCTGAATGCCAAGTATCACGAGCGCGAAGCCGAGATTGTGGCGCAGGCCGGACGCAAGGGCATGGTCACGATCGCCACCAACATGGCAGGCCGCGGTACCGACATCCTGCTCGGCGGCAACCCCGAATTCATGGCCAAGCAGGAATGCGTGAAGAAGGGAATCGCGCAACCGCTACGCGCGGCGCAGGGCAAAGTGCAGGCCGGCGTCGACGACGCCAACATGACCGTCTGGTATTACGGCGGCAACGAATATGTAGTGCCGACCAACCAGTGGAACGAGGCCTTCAACCGCTACAAGGAGCAGACCGACGTTGAGCACGGCGAAGTGGTTGCCGCGGGCGGCTTGCACATCTTTGGCACCGAGCGGCATGAAGCTCGCCGCATCGATAACCAGTTGCGCGGACGAGCCGGCCGCCAGGGCGATCCAGGATCGTCGCGCTTCTACCTGTCGCTCGAAGATGACCTGATGCGCATCTTCGCGAAAGAGTGGGTGTCGAACCTGCTGCAGCGTCTGGGCATGGAAGAAGGTATCCCGATCGAGTCGCGCATGATCACCAAGCGGATTGAGGCGGCGCAGAAGGCGGTCGAAGCGCAGAACTTCGAAGCCCGCAAACACCTGCTCGAGTACGACGACGTCATGAACAAGCAGCGCGAGGCCGTCTATGGCCTGCGCCGCAGCCTGCTGGAAGGGCTCGATCAGAAGGACCTGATTCTCGAAGATTACGTCTCCGGAATTCTGGGTGAGCTGATCGACCAGTTCTGCCCGTTGAAGGCTCATCTCGAAGAATGGGACTTGAAGGGCTTGAAGGACGGAATCTTCACCCGTTTTGGCGTAGACATCTATGCCGAGGGTATCAAACCGGAGACACTGAATCGGGGGGAACTCGGCGATGCGATCTTCGACAAGCTGAAGGAACGCTATGCCAGCAAGGAGCAGTTGATCGGGCCCGAAGCCATGCGCTATCACGAGCGCATGATCATGTTGAGCGTGCTCGATTCGCTGTGGAAAGACCACCTCCTCAATATGGATCACCTGAAGGAGGGCATTGGGCTGCGGGGCTATGGGCAGCACGATCCGCTGGTCGAGTACAAGCGCGAATCCTTCGACATGTTCGAAGAGATGATGAAGAAGTTCCAGGAGGAAACGGTCCGGTACCTGTACCTGATGCAGGTGTTGGAGCGGCCACCGGAGGGCATGGCGGGCGGGCCAGGAGCCGGCGGGCCGCAGGGACAAGCGCCAGATGCGGGCGCGCCCGTGCTGCGTCCTGGCGGAGGAAATGGCAGGCCACCGCGGCAGATTGCGACCTCCGTCGACGAGCTCGAAGAAGCCTTCCAGCGCAAGAAGCGCCGTGAACTCGAGCAGGCGCGCATGGCCGGAGGTGGCGAGCAGAAGACCGTGCAGCAGGTGGTGCGCGGAGCCGAGAAAGTCGGACGCAACGATCCCTGCCCATGCGGCTCGGGCAAGAAATACAAGAAGTGCCACGGAGCGTAGGGTCCGTGGAGCGACGGGCGTCCCCGCCCGTCGAGGAGCGCCGTCGACGAGATTCCTCGCTGCGCTCGGAATGACAAGTTCAAAGAGTCACAAGTTCAAAGAATCACAAGTTCGAAGAATCACAAGTTCGAAGAATCACCAGTTCCAAGAATGCGCTAGCGGTAGCACTCGCCCCCGCTTGTCCTGAAACGATACCAGCGTCGGTTCGCCTCGAACTCGCACTCGACCCAACTCTTGCCAGTGGACGTAGAATACAAGTAGGTACTGCGGGAGGCTTGCCATGATTGCACTTCGTCTTGTCCAACTCATCGAGGACCATTCGGAAGAACTGGCGGAAGGGCTCACGAAGAAACTTCTTTCCTCCGAACGCACCCGTGACCTGCAAAGGCTGCCAGCCAATGAATTGCATCAGCGTTGTCATGAGATCTATCGCCATCTCAGCGAATGGCTGCTGACCAAAACCGAGCACGACGTCGAGGTCGCGTACAAGGCCTTGGGCGCGCGGCGCGCCGGTCAGGGGATCTCGATGGCCGGCCTGACCTGGGCCATCCTGCTCACCAAGGAACATTTATGGAGCTTCCTCGAGTGGGAGGGCGTTCACGGCGGGTTGCACAACGTGTTCGGGGAACTAGAGCTATTGCGCCTGCTGGAACAATTCTTCGATCGCGCCGTGTACTACGCGACCGACGGATACGAGGAAGCGATCAGCACACGGGCAGCGTGAACTTTAGTCGCCAGGCTTCAGTCGTCAGTCGTCAGGAAAAGCACAACGCTGGCCGATGGCTGGTGGCCGAGGGCTAGTCACGGAAGGGGCTCCTATTAGGATTTTCCTGCCAACGACCAGCGACTGCCTTTCCTGACGACTGAAGACGGATGACTAGCTTTTCCGAATTGCACCAAAGGTCATTTCTTTCGCTGCACTGCGGGTGCGGCGCTTCCAGGCGAAGAACAGGCCGGCGTACGTGTCGGTGATGTAGTTCTCGGGCCGGATGCCTAGCTTCTTGGCGGTCTGATCGATCCAGCGCGACGCACCTTCGATTTCGCCGAAATTGCCAATCGGGGTCTCATCTACAACGACATGGCCCCGGCCGTCGCTCCATTCGGCGCGGAATTTCTCGTACCGGAAGGTTGGCTGATAGCCGAGAGCGCACAGGATCGCATGCATCATCTCGCCATCCGTAACTCCAGTCTCGAGTTCGAGGCGCATCTTATGGCGTCCCTCTACCCCTTTCGATTTGTGAGTCAGGAACCATTCTTTTCCATACTGGCGCAGCCGCAGTAACTCGCCGCGCTTGCGGAGTGGCTGCCCCGGCAGATCGTAGAGCGCGTTCATCTCGTGGGTGCGTGGCGTGATCCGGCGGAAGCCGGCCGCGCGCAAGCGGCGGTTCAGGTCGCGTAGGTTTTCGATGCGGAACTTGATTTCGATTTCGTTAGGCATGAAAGGCAGGCTATAGGCTATAGGCTCTGGGCTCTAGCAAAGCCTTTTCACCACAGCGGTACACAGAGGAATCCAAAGGAAAAAACATGTTTCTCTGACAACGTTCATGCGCTTGCTTCACCCAGTTCGGTCAAAAGCCAGAGCCTAGAGCCTGCCTTTCTTAACTAGAGCCTGCCTTTCTTAACTAAACGTTGGCAGCTTGACCAGATCCTCGCGCGGTACCGATTCGAGCGGCTGACCGGCCTTGCGCCAAGCAGCAAGGCCGCCGACCAGAATAAAAGCATTGAATCCCTTCTGCCGGAGCATGTGCGCCACCCGGGCGCTGGTTGCTTCGCGTACTCAAGTGCAGTAGAGATAGACGTCCTTCTCCTTGGACAGCCTCTTGATCTCCTCATCGAGGTTGTTGGGCTCGATCCGGATGGAGCCCTTGATGCGCGCCGCATCCGGATCGTAGTAGCCGTGACTGCGAACGTCGACGACCAGAACCCTGGTTGCCTCCTCGGACGCGAGTTTCTTGACCACCTCCTCAACGAGCACGCGGGGAACTACGTTGTACACCCGGTTCTTGCGCATCAGCCAGAATCGGTAACCGATGTACACGACGACCCCCACGATGACAACATCTCCCATGGCATGGCCTGCCGTCTGGAAGGTGTTGCCGATCACCTTGAAAAAATCCCGACCTAAGAAACCCAGCGTGAAGTAAGCCAGCACGTAGAGCGTGGCGCCCATCACGTCAAAGCGCAAGAACTGGCCGTAGTGCATCCTCATGCTGCCCGCCAGGGGTGGACCCATGGTGTTCACTCCAGGGATGAACTTGGCGAGGACCAGCGTCATCTTGCCGCGCTTGTAGAACGACTCAGCGGAGCGCAGGATGCAAGTCTCGGGGTTGGCGGAGACCTTGCAAAGAAAACCCAGAAGGCGCCATCCCGAGCGCCTGCCGGCGAAAAACAAAAGCGTGTCGCCGGTTAGCATCGCGCCGAGCGCGAATGGCAGCAGAATCGGGGCACGCAATAAATGGGCCGCGACCGCTGCGCCGCCGGTTACCAGCGACAACGCCGCTGGGAAAGGCAGACCGATCGACTCCGCGAAGACGATCGTTGCGACAATGATGTATCCGTGGCGTGAGATCAGAGAAGCCAGCTCGGTCATGCGCTTGGCTAGACTAACGAGGATCGGCGCGCGAGTCCAGCGCGCCGCGCGATGAAATCCTGGAATCCAGGAGGAGGATTCGATCATCCAAGCGGGAAAATCCATCGTTTCTGCGAGGTGCTATGTCGAGTTCGCAAGCCGCCGTTGCACGCCGTCACATCAATCTTCCCGGTCGAAAGTCAGCACTGCCCTTCAGCGACGCCGTGCTGGTGGGAGACACGCTGTATCTGGCGGGCCGGATCGGCATTGATCCGGTCACGGGAAGAGCCCCCGCCGATGTTGGGGCTGAGATCAAGTTGCTTCTGGACGGGGTCGAGGCGGTGCTGGCGGAAGCCGGCATGACCATGGACGACCTGGTGTCAACGCAGATTTTTTCGCCGGACCTCTCGCTTTGGGAGCCGTTCAATACCGCCTATGTGAAACGCTTCTCGCGAGAGTTGCCGGCGCGGGCGTTTATCGGTTCGGGGCCGCTGCTACTGGGCGGCAGGTTCGAGATGATCGGGATAGCGGTGAAACGCTAGTCGAGAGCAAAAGCTTATGGCTGATGGCTTATAGCTTGTGGCTAGAAGGTGCGCCAAATGGTGCTAACGCCGCGCTGATTTTGCCACCAGCCAACGACTACCAGCCATCCGCGATTTCTGCAGCTATTTCTCCCGCGCCACCACAAAATCCGGAGCCCACAGCAGCGCGCGGAAAATCTTAAACCGCAGAGCGCGCGGAGAACGGCCGCAGAGGACGCCAAGGCCTGCCAGGTGTCTTCTACTTCAGCGTACTCTGCCGATGTACTCTCGGCCGTCCGTGCTTTCTTCCTGTTCGCGGTAATTGTTGACCATACGCCGAATCCCGTCCCGTAACAGAACCACATGGAAATTGATGAGCAGGCCGACATTGAGGTCGAGAAGCCGCAAGTGGGAGAGTAATTGGGCTTCATCGACGGGATGAATCTGATCTTTACACTTGAGCTCAACCACGATCCGGTTTTCAACCAGCAGATCGGCACGAAATCCACATTCCAGTTTTACACCGTCATAAACTAGCGGCACAGCTTTCTGTTGACTCATGCTTAGACCTTGCTCCCTGAGTTCATAGGCAAGACAAGTCTCATAAGCAGATTCGAGCAGCCCCGGCCCCAGTCGGCGGTGGATTTTTATGGCTGCTCCAATGATTCTGTCCGTCAACTGATACGTCGAAAGGCGCCCAGAGCTCTCTTGCGCACGCGATACAGTTCGTGGAGATAAAGCAACACCCATGATGCCGAGACTAGAAGGCTCGCATGGATGGGTCTGTGACGGCAGTCACGAATCGGAAGTTTGGTTTGAACGCTCAAGCGAGTCAGCTAGGAATGAAGCTCGTTCCCCGGTTGCGTCAGTCCCTCTACGCAGTTCTCTGCGTTCTCTGCGGCCGTTCTCGGCGTCTTCTGCGGTTTAAGATTTGCTATTTCTCGCGCGCGACAACAAAATCCGGAGCGCGCCGCTTCGGCGTATTCGGCGGCGCGGGCGTTGGCGGCTTCGAGAGCGCCGTAGCGGTTCAGAATCGCAAGAATGTCTGCGTGGGTAACGCCGTTGAAGGCGCGGTCGCGTAGGACGGTGGCAATCTTCTCGCGTTCTTGCGGTGTGCAGCGTTCCAGAGCGTGGATGACCGCCATCGTCACCTTGCCCTCGCGCAAATCGCTGGCGACCGGTTTCCCCAGCACACTTTCAGAGGCAGTGAGGTCGAGCACGTCGTCGACGATCTGGAACGCCATTCCCAGGTTGCGCCCGTAGGACCCTGCGGCCTCTTCCTGCTCAGGGCTGGCTCCGCCGAGAATCGCTCCCAACCGCATGCACACCGAGAACAGGCAGGCGGTCTTCCGGAAGATGAGATCGAAGTGTTCCTCGAGCGTGATGAGCTTCCCGAGTTTCTCCATCTGCAGGAGTTCGCCTTCGACCATTTGCTGGGTGAGCTCGATCAGCGTGTCGAGCACGCGGAAGTTGCGCTCCTGTACGGCAATCTTGAATGACTGCATGTAGAGCCAGTCGCCGGCCAGCACGCACTTGGAGTTGCCCCAGCGGGTATTCGCCGCAGGACGGCCTCGGCGGGTCTGGGCTTCGTCGATGATGTCGTCGTGTACCAGCGTGGCGGTGTGAATGATCTCGACCACCGCGCCCAGTCGCACCGCGCCGGTTCCCCGGTAGTTGAAGAGTTTCGCAGCCAGCAGCAGAAGGGCGGGACGGATGCGTTTCCCTCCACCTTCGCGCAGGTATTCGCCAATCTCCGTGATGGCGGAGACGTCCGAGACGGTATCCTGCCCGAACTCCACTTCGATGGCCAGCAGGTCATCGTGCAGGAGCTCGAAAATTTCCTTCCCGTTAATGGCTGACGGTGTGCTCAATCTTTCAATTCTTTTTCACCACAGAGCCACAGAGTCACAGAGAAGAACAATGCAAAGGATCTCAAAATCAAATTGATGTTGTTCCTATCTTTCTAAAGGTTCTCTCTGTGCCTCTGTGTCTCTGTGGTGAATTGACCCCTCAATTCGACCGGTAATTCGTAAATTGCAAATCAATGCCGAAATCGCGCGACCGCAACAGGGCGATGATCTCCTGCAGCGTGTCGCGATCTTTGCCGCTGACGCGCACCAGCTCTCCTTGAATCGAGGCCTGCGCTTTCTTCTTCGAGTCTTTCACTAACTTCACGATCTCGCGCGCCTTCTCGATAGCGATGCCTTGCTGGATGGTGATCTTCTGCTTGGCTGTGCCCCCGGCAGCCGGTTCCACGGGGCCGTACGTCAGTCCCTTCAGGGACACGCCGCGCTTCACCAGTTTCTGCTGCAGGATATCGTTTACGGCCTTGAGCTTGTACTCGTCAGCCGAATGCAGCACGATGGCGTCCTTGCCCTCCAACTCGATCTTCGACTTCGAGTCTTTCAAGTCGAAGCGGGTGGTCACTTCCTTCATGGCCTGCTGGATGGCATTCGAGGCCTCCTGCAGGTCGACTTTGCTCACGATATCAAACGTGTTCTCGGGCATAGCGTTTGGCTACGTATTCAGATTCGGGTTTCCCCGCGAAAGTCGCAACTACCAAGCTAAACGGTCACGCGCTTTTCGTGAAGGGAAAAGAAACGGTAGAAGTTTTGCGTGGTCTGGCGGCCGATTTCCTCCATAGAAAGGCCGCGCAATTCGCCCAATTGCCGGGCGACCTCTTTTACGTAGGCCGGTTCATTGCGTTTGCCGCGATACGGCACGGGGGCAAGAAAGGGTGAGTCGGTTTCGATCAGCATGCGGTCCAGCGGGACTTCGAGTGCGGCGTCCCGGATCTGCTGGGCTTTCGGGAACGTGAGATTTCCGGCGAAGGAGACCATGAACCCCATGTCAAGTGCGCGCCTGGCTTGAGAGGAGTTCCCGGTAAAGCAGTGCAGGATTCCGCCGATTCCTGCCGGAGCCCAATGTTGCTGGATCAGACGGAGGCAGTCGTCCCAGGCGTCCTCGCTCCCGTCGGAAGGACGACAGTGAATCACGATGGGCAACTTGGCGGCGCGGGCCCTATCCATTTGCTGGATGAAAACGGTCTGCTGCACGTCGCGCGGGGAATGGTCGTAGAAGTAGTCCAGGCCGATCTCTCCCCAAGCGATGATTTTCGGGTGGCGGGCGAGCTCCTGCATGCGGTCAAGTGCAGCCTGATCGGCAAGTCTGGCCTCGTGGGGATGGATGCCGATGGTCGCGTAGATGAATTCGTACTTCTCTGCGAGCTGGATGCCGCAATCGAAGTTGACCGGCCCATCGCCATTGCCGATGGCGACGATGTTTTCGACGCCAGCTTCCCGCGCACGAGTAATCACCTGCTCGCGATCGGAGTCGAAGCGGTGGCCTTCGAGATGGGCGTGGGAGTCGATGAACACAGTCGTCAGTCTTCAGTCGTCGGTCGCCAGCAAAAACCGCTGATGGCTGATGGTCGTTAGCTAACGGCAAAACCTAATTCGAGAGATGCTCAATCTGAAATCTACAATCTGAAATCTGCAATTCAGCGCGTCTTGCAATTACCCGCAGGTCCTCGGCTTTTGGCCAACGACCAACAGCCAACGACTGTTACTTCAGCCTCGCCCCCACCGGCACGTCCTCCAAGAACCCAGCCAGCACCGGCTGGCCGCCTTCGAGCGAAGCGGCGACGATCATGCCGTTCGATTCGAGGCCGCGCAGTTTGCGGGGCGCGAGATTGGCGACGATCACGACCTTGCGGCCGACCAGTGTTTCGGGTGCGTAGGCTTCGGCAATGCCGGCTACGATCTGGCGTACTTCCGTGCCGATGTCAATTTCCATACGCAGCAACTTGTCGGCGTTCTTCACTTTTTCCGCGACTTTGACCAGACCGACTCGCAACTCGACCTTCGCGAAATCGTCGATGCTGATCTTTCCATCGGGCGTCGTCGCGGGCGCTTTCGCAGCAGCCTGCGTCGCGGGTTCGGCGGCCGGAGTCGCAGCGGCTGCCGATTTGGTTTCGGCAACGGCTGTGGCCGGGCGTCCTTGTTCTTCCATCTTCTGCATCCTTTCGACAGCGCTTTTGTCGGCGCGTGGGAACACGGGTTGAATCGCTCCCAGCTTGGTTCCGAGCTGAAGTTGTCCCCACTTCAGAATGTTGAGATCGAATTTGTGAATGTCCCCTAATCCCATCTGTGTCCAGATTCGCGCACTCGCGTCCGGAATCACGGGATGAGCGAGCGCGGTGACAATGCGCAGCGCCTCGGCGGCGGTGTAGAGAACGGTCGCGAGTCGAGCGCGGCTGTCCTCATCCTGCTTTTCACCCAGAGCCCAGGGCTCGTTCTCGACGATGTACTTGTCGACAGCCGCGACCAATCCCCAGGCGACTTCCAGGGCTTTGGAAAACTGGTAGCGGTCGAACAACTCGCCGTAGTCCGCAATGACGTCGCGCGCGATCTCGGCAATGGCGTCGTCGGCCGGTCTGTGCGCAGCCTTGTGCGACGGATACGGCACTTCCCCCTTGAAATAGCGCGTGATCATGGTCAACGTGCGGCTGGCCAGGTTTCCCAGCCCGTTGGCGAGATCAGAGTTGTAGCGCTGCACCAGGGCGTCGAACGAGAACGAGCCATCGGAGCCGAACACCACTTCGCGCAGCAGGAAATAGCGTAGGGCATCGCCGCCGAGCGCGTCGAGAATGGTTTCCGCGCGCACGATGTTGCCGCGCGATTTCGACATCTTGTTCTCTTCGAACAGCAACCAGCCGTGCGCCATGATGCCCTTCGGCAACGCGATCCCAGCCGCCATAAGAAACGCGGGCCAGTACACGCAGTGGAAGCGCACGATTTCCTTCCCAATCATCTGCAGATCGGCGGGCCAGTATCGTTCGAA
>QIAH01000450.1 GCA_003225465.1 Acidobacteriota bacterium
AGTTGAACCAGTCGACCGATGGACTGGATCATGCCGAGGCGGTCGGTTGCCTGGACGCGCGCTCTCTCAAGTCGATCGTAAAAGACAGGGTCCTCGTAAGCGATGAGATCGAGTTGCGAGGCGTGTTTCATGACTTCGATGCTCACGTGACGGGTGTACTTGTCGGCGAGCAGCGAGTCGAAGTAGTCCATGAAACGGGACAGAATGCCGGAAAAGACCGCCAAGCCAAATTCCGCAGCCACCAGCCACCACAAGCGTGGCTGCACTGGCGAGTGGGTCGCCACGGTATGAACGATGGAATCGATGATTAGCTTTGCGACCCAAAGGAGAGCGATGGGTAGCAGGGAGCTGACCAGACGAAGCACCAATCCAAGGGAGACGACGAGTGGACCGGAGCGCCAGACGATCCCGAGAACGGGAGGGATGTTGCGAAGGGCCGCGAGACGTTCACGCCAGCTTCCCGACACGTTCGTCTCTGCGCTCAAGCGGCGATCTCCATGTCCAAAGCTAGAATCACCTATCTTAACAAAGACTTGGGGATCCTTACTTCGTTCGTTGCTTTAAGGCCAAGAAGGCCCGGGTTCCGAGCCATCTGAACACTCATTCTCAATAGTTTACGTCTGTGCGCTCGACCGCAAAAGTCCTATTTCTCGAGAGAAGGAGCCCAGTGAATCAGCAGAAGCTGGCGCTTCGTACGAGCATTTCAGGTTTGTCGAGAACATTGGGAAGTGCCGGGCAATTCGATGAAAACTCAGCACTCTCGGTTGGATGGTTAGGTTTCGGCGGTTTCCGTGGAGGCTAAGGGTCGGAATCCGGCTCTTTCCATTCCGCGCTTCGCCTCAGGCGTCCGCATGAAGGTATTCCAAACGAAACCGGTGCGGGCGTTTTCGGCCATCAACATGGTGATGCCGGTATCGATCCCGACCACGTCATTGTCGTACCAGTTCTTGAGGGGGTTAAAGGCGTTCACGAATCCATATTGACACCATGCCTGCTTGTAACGAGTCTGAATTGTGCGGAGCACGCGCATCGTCGGCTGAGGCAGGAACGGCAAAGAACCTGCGGATGCACTCGGGACGACAGTTCCATCAATGGGACCGACGGCGGGCGGTCCTCCCCAGATGACGTATCCCTTGTCTGAGTCGGAAGCAGTGATCCCCCACAGGTCGTCACTGTAGGTAGGGAACTGTGAGGCAAGCTCGATGCAAAATCGGCGGTGGACATCGGTGGCGATGACGGAGTTTTGAAAATAATCCGCGTAGCGGTCGCGCTTTCCACGAAAATCGAACCAAGCCTGGGAGTACTGGTGAACAAAAAGCGGCGCGAAGGAACCAATGTAGCGCAGGCCGTCATATTCGAAAGTGAGGCGTTTCCAAGCATTCCAGGTTTCAGGACGGAGAGGATGTGAACTCGAGCCGAGGGCCAGGAGGTACATCATCATAAGTTCGCTGTAGTAGTCCCAGCGAGAGGGCAGAAAACCGAATTCTGGAGTCCAGCCGTGCGAAAGCAGCGTGGTATCTTCCGAGAGCCAAGTCCACTCGACGCGGTTCAATACCTCGCTTGCGAGGCGAGTCACCTCGGCATCGCGAAAATGCTCACGACAGGTGAGGACGCCACAAAGGAGGATTGCCGTATCCACAGAAGAGATTTCCGAGTCCCAAATGCGTTCGCCGGTATTGATGTTGGCCCAGTGGTAAAAGAATCCTCGATGGTTGGGAAGCTTCTTCCAGAGCGAGCGAAGGGTGGTGGTCACGCGCTCGATGGCCTGGTCACGGAGGACGAACCCTTCTTGTTCAGCAATGCACAAGGAGGTGAGACCAAAACCAGTTGCGGCGATACTGGCCACTACGCCATTATCGGTCGCGGTGCGGACGTTGCAACGGTCCTTCACCAGCCCAGTCGCGGGATTGGCCTGCTCCCAGAAGTATCGGAAGGTGAGGCATTCCAATTCGTACAGGAAATCACGATCGGCATCAGACAGAGTACTGGAGGATGGAGGATTTGCAGGCTTCGCATGTTGCTGGTCGGGGGCGTCGAGTGCGGACAGGAGTGGAGTGAGAGGAAGACAGAGGCTGCCCTGAAGGAACCCCTTCAGAAGCCTTCGGCGCGAGAGTCCTTTGGTCGGAACACGTTGCATCCTGATCGGGAGAAATCATTCTAAACCATACCGATTGGTCTACCTTCAGAAAATCGGCGGGCAGTCAGATTTGTTTCGGGAATGAACGAAAGAGTAGAACCTTAGCGCTCAATTAAGGTATCGTTCAATAAAAGAAAGTAATGAACGTTCGGACCAAGAAAACCCTAGCCTGGATGTTTGCGGCGGCCTTGCTCTTGGGCGGGGTTGCTGTGCTTATCATTCAGATTCGGCACCGCAAGCCGCTGGTTTTGCGAGGAGCGGTGACCGTGGAAAATACCGATACCCGCAAAGAAGTGCCAGTCGCGGATGTGGAAGTTTCGGTGGCGAATGACATTCCAGTGAGCGCGACGAAAACGGATGCTTCAGGATTTTTCAGCATCACACTGCCCTGGCGAATTCGTCGCGGACACTCGATCACGTTGAAGTTTCACCACCCCGACTATCTTCCCTTGGACCAACGGGACTTCGTGGGAGATCAACTCTATGTCACCCATTTGACTCCGCGTCCACGTCCGCCCATGACTGGGGCCAGAGGACCGGAAACGACGGTCGGCAATCTCAAGGTGAGGTATTCGATCAAGAACTTCACGGTGATCAGCGTGGGAAGCGCAGTAAAAACGTTCCAGGTGGAGAACCGCGGGAATGTTCCCTGTCGCGGCCAACATCCATGCTCGCCAGACGGCAAATGGAAGGCGGCCATCAGCTCTGCAAGCCTTGACGCCGGACCCGGGAACGAGTTCCGGAACGCGCG
>QIAH01000451.1 GCA_003225465.1 Acidobacteriota bacterium
TGACTCGGATACCCAGGAGCCAACGAACTGTGCAATGCCATTGCGCAACATGATGCAGAACGTCCTGAGCTCAGCCACGCGGGAACGGGAACATAAGTGAAGCCACTTCTCCAAAAAAGCGAGCACCATCGTGCGTTTGATTGCAGCTCCAATCATAAGCCGTAACTCCGCACGGGAGATCGGTGCTCGCGCGGATAGAAAGTAAACAGGCTTTTCACTTCCACGAAGCCGACTTCTGTCCAGAATAACTTCCGGTTAGCCCGTCATCCTCCCACAATAATGCCGAACGTACCGGAACTCTTTTCCAGCAATGCTAACGAAAGATTCTTCTGAAAGCCGGAAAAGCCTTTATTTCTCGATCTCCGAAGCCCAGTTAAGGAGAACGGAAAGCGGCGCGCCGTTGGGTTCATCCACCTTCGTGGCAACCATGAATTTTTTCCCATCGCCACTTACGTCATAGGAGAAGACGTCTTGCGCGGAGATTGGCTGCCGTCGTCGCGTCTGAAACAGAGCGATTGGCGTTCCGCCTTCGAAGCCGGCAGTTGTCGTCTTGACTGGCACTGCCATCATCTTCCCGTCTGCCGAAACGTAAAATAATTCCCCGCCGTCATGGCGCCATCTCGGTTCCTCCCCTCCGGCGGCCGAAACCTGCCACTTCCCATTTACGCCCGGAAAGGAAGAAACGTAAACCTCCATGTTTCCCGTTTCATTGGAGGAATAAGCGATCCATCGGCCATCTGGAGAAAACTGTGCGTTTCGAATCGCCCACTTTGCCTGGAACAATGGTTTCGGTGTGCGGTCAGGCCAAGCGAGGTACCACACCTCGCTCTTCTTTCTGATCAGCATGTATTTGCCGTCGCGCGACCAGTCCCAGGGATTGACCTGCAAATTGGAGCCGAGATCGGCTACCTCTTCTTCGGAACCCGAACCATCGCTGTTCTTCACGTAAACGCGAAAGCCCACCTTGCGGTTTGAAACGAACAGTATCCGCTTACCATCAAGTCCACGCCGTCCTGATGACCGATGTCATGTAGTGTGCAGATGTGAGGATGAGAGAGTTTCGAAACCGCCTTCGCTTCGCGCTCCAGCCGTTGCCGTAAGGACGGATCCGAGGACAGACCAGCAGGCAAAACCTTAAGGGCTACATCTCGTTCCAGCCGTGTATCGCGGGCACGATACACCTCTCCCATGCCACCTGCACCGAGCGGCGTTTGAATTTCGTACGGACCGAGTTTGGTCCCAGACGTGAGCCCCATGCGTTTCGCGTCAGTATAGTCCGGAAAAAAACGCGTCGTAGCGGGCAATTGTGGACAGGTGGTCGGCCAACCGGAACTCAAAAATGGGATTCGTCCGTTTCATGTGAATTTTCCGGAAGCGGAACTGACCGAATTGCGCAGGCGCATCACGCAACCAGGTGGCCGGAAAGGGAAACGGTCACGGATCAATCTCAAGGCGTGCAACTCGCCTTCATTCAAGCGCTCGTGCGGTATTGGGCGACCGATTACAACCTGGCGAGTGCGAGGGCGCAACTGAACTCTCATCCCCAATTCATCACCTGGTAAAGGAACGCCATCTGCTCGTATGCCCGCTGCTCCTCAGCCGAGAGACCCGCCGGCGGCGGCCCGCCGGACTGTAGCGCCTTGGCAACGTCAGAGGGCGCCATACAGGGGAGTTCACATGGATACCGATCAACTCCGGAGGTGCCTGTCGAGCCATCGCATTCGTGACGAACGCACCCCAATCACCGCCTTGCGCCACGAATCGGCTGTAACCGAGGCGCTTCATCAGCCCAACCACGCCCGCGCCATGTTCAGTCCCATGACGTCCTTTACTTTGTAAAGGATGTCGTGGAACTAGACACGCGCCATGCGAGCGGCGTCCCAACCCGGCGTGGTGGGCTTGCCTGAAAACCCGCAAATCGAGAGCCTACCCGGTCCGGAACCAATAACTCACGTCATCGAGGGAACCGATTCCCAGTTTCTGTGTGTCCGAATCATGAATCTCGAATAATAGCTGCGGGTCGAGCGTCTCAGGGTTTAATTCGCCAACCTGTGTTGCTGATTCGTTTTCTCGTTTCAACACGTACCAGATGCGGTCTCCAGTGCTCAATCGTCGTGCGCTCTCCCCGTCAAGTAGGGTTTTTGCTTCGACCTTCCCTGTAGCTAGGTTAAGGCGGGCGATGTAAGTTGCTCCCACAAACAGGCTGCCCGCGACCTCAGGATAAGGTGGAAGGCTCAACTCCTTGCTGCTGGGCAAAACAAAGTGTTGGATTGGCGATCCGTTATTTCCCAGAGGCAACAGAAAAACTTCGGGGTCGCTGTCATCAGACATTAACGTCACTGCGGCTCGTTTCCCGTTTCGGAGCCACTGAGCAAAGGGATAGGGTTCACCGTTACCGTCTGCCGATTGCCTGAATACGGGCGCGACTGTGCCGCTCCCACGGTCATATACAGCTATGCCGGATTCCTGAGAATCAGGATTGAAATAGGGAAACAAAACTTTGCTGCGGTCGGGACTCCAAGCCGACCATCCAGTGCAGCCAAGGATAAAAACAAGCCATGCGAAGAGCCCGGCGAGTCCGACCACATAATAAAGATATCGATTCTCATTCATCTTGTTCGTTTTCGACCCATCCACGCAGATTAAGAATGGCGGCTGCTACCCTCGTGGACGGCAATATTTGTCCACTTCCGCCGTGAACAAGTAAAGACGGCCTGAAACCTAACACTCCCCTTCCGAATCGGTATGACCAGCTTCTTCAAATTGTCATAAACGATTTGCAAATCGTCCTGATCGGCCTCAGGCGCGTAACTATCTCGAAATTTGCTTTTGTCCGGTAGGAGTTCGCAATTGATCATCAGATCGAGCACATCATCTAGTGGCTCATCACTGAACTCATCTGCAACTACGCCTTGAATACTTTTTATGTAGTTGCTGAGCGAGTAAACCTAGATGCGTTTTGCTGCCGT
>QIAH01000452.1 GCA_003225465.1 Acidobacteriota bacterium
CCAATGGGACGGTGCGGGTCAATGCGAAACTGGAGTTCAAAAATGATCCAAACACGGATCTGCAGCCACAAGGATCTGCGACGGTGGTCTTTCACAATGGCCAGGCGCAAGGCCAGAATCTCAATGTTCGACTTGAACCTGTTGAAGACGTGAATGAAAGGAGCCGTTCAGAAACGCACCCGCCTCACGGACCCAATGACGAATCGGTCATCCTTGAACATGTCAGGCCGGGCCGCTATTGGATTCGCGTTGACTCTGCGCGTGGTTTCGCCGCTGCAATCAGCGCGGGAGATGTTGACTTGCTGCGGCATCCGCTCACGGTGCGTGCTGGAGCGAATCTAGTGGTCGATGTAACCATGCGTGACGATGGCGCGGAAATCGCCGGTTCGGTTGAAGGTCTGGATGGAGCGTCCGGAGGATCAGGCGATGGAATGCTGAGATCCCGCATGTCCATCGGATTTGCGCAAGGAGCGCAAGCTCACGTTTATTGCCTGCCACTGCCGGAGAGCACCGGACAGTTTCGCGAGGCCTGGGTGGCGCCCGACGGCAGGTTCTCTCTGCAACGTATGCCGCCTGGAGCTTATCGCGTGCTGGCATTCAATCAGCCGCAAAACGATCTCGAATACCAGGATGCCGCGAGCATGCACACTTACGAGGGTAAGGGACAAGTTGTCCGCCTTGCAGCCGGGCAGAAAGAAGAGTTGAAACTGCAGGTTATTTCGGGTAACGAGTGAAGGTGAGTACTTTGCGGTCGAAATTCAGCTTTGTGCTGGTCGTGCTCGGCTTGACCACGGCGCACAGCGGCGGGGTTGCGCAACAGAATTGGCCTCAAGCCAATGGCCCCTATCGAATCGCCGGAACTGTCGTAAGTACTGCTGGTGCCGTTCCGCTGGCTCAAACTCGCGTCAGCATCATGAACGTGAAGAATCGGAAAGACGTGCAGTCGGTGCTAACCGCCGAGGATGGGCGCTTCGAGTTTCATGTTGGTGCCGGCAAGTATGCCCTGCATGGCGCGAAGCGCGGGTTCATCGCCGCTGACTATAACGAGCACGAACAATTTTCGACTGCGATCGTCACCGGCGCGGGCCTGAACACGGAAGAGCTAATTCTGAAACTGGCGCCTTCGGCCGCATTGGTGGGAAAAGTCCTGGATGAATCCGGAGATCCCGTCCGTCAGGCGCAGGTGACTCTTTGGCGCGACGACCACTCCGCCGGGTTGAGCCGGATCGTGAGATTTCGCATAGAGACCACGGACGACCGCGGGGCGTATGAGTTCACTCCACTCGATTCCGGCTCGTACTTTTTATCCGTGACCACTAGCCCGTGGTATGCCGTGCATCCTCCTTCGATCGCGCAAGAGGGCATGCCGCCTGCGGCCGTCGATCGTTCCCTGGATGTGGTGTATCCCCCTACGTTCTACGAGGGCGCGACTGAAGCGGAGGATGCGAGTCCCATTCCCATCCGTGGCGGCGACCGTCTTGAACTCGACTTCCGCCTGATACCTGTCCCGGCTGTTCACGTTTTTTTTCACACCGATCAGAAACCGGAGAACGGCTACCAGATGCCATTTTTGCAAAGGCGGATATTTGATGGCGTCGAGATCCAGAATCCTGGCGATTCGCAAATGGTCTCGCCTGGCGTGTTTCAGATTACGACCGCGCCCGGCAAGTACGACGTTAGCCTGAGTGGGCCGGGCACGGGAAGCAAAATGATGGAAGTCGACATCAACCAGGACCGCCAGGAACTCACTCCTTCCAGCGGCGAAGCTCTCAGTAGTGTCAGCGCCTCGGTTCATTTGCCCGGCGACGAGACTCAGTCTCCGCAACTGTTCCTTATGTTCCGTGACCCACAACGGCGGACCGTAGCGGCTCGCCAGGTAAGCGGCGAAGGAAAGGTGGACTTTGGTGAGATCCCAGCCGGTACGTACGACTTGCAGGTCGGTTCGCCCGATGGAATGTTTTCGGTGGCGCGAATTTCCTCCGAGGGACGCGATACTTCCGGCCATACTTTGAAGGTGACGCCGGGATCGCCCCTTTCTGTCGATCTTTACCTGGTGGGCGGCAGCGCGAGCGTGGAGGGATTTGCAAAGCGGGCGGGGAAGCCGGTTGCTGGAGCCATGATCGTGCTGGTGCCCAAGCACCCCGAAGCCAATCGCGAACTGTTTCGCAGGGATCAGAGCGATCTCGATGGCAGCTTCACCCTGCAAAATGTGGTCCCCGGAACCTACATCGTGACCGCGATTGCGGATGGCTGGGATCTTGATTGGTCCAAACCGGGCGTTATTTCGAACTATGCCAAAAATGGCCAGACCATCGTGGTGCCCGCGCATGCCGAGCATACCGTGAAAGTGCCTCAAGCGGTCGAGGTTCAGCCTAAGTAGTTGTTCGGATCTCAGCCCTTCTCGATGACACGGCGAATGCGCTCGAAGGCCCAGTCAATTTCCTCTCTGCGAATAATGAGCGGCGGCGCGATGCGAATGACCTTGTCATGGGTCTCCTTGCAGAGCACTCCCTCTTGTTTAAGCGCCTCGCAGTACGGCCGCGCGGAAACGTGGAGCTCGATACCAATCCAGAGCCCGATGCCGCGGACTTCTTTGATCTTGGAACTGTGCAGACTCTTGAGCAGGCCGAGGAAGTACGCGCCCTGTTCCGCGGAACGCTCCACCAGCCTTTCTTCCACTAAGACGCGGAGAGCCGTGCGCGCG
>QIAH01000453.1 GCA_003225465.1 Acidobacteriota bacterium
CAATTCACACAGCCGTAACTTGGTTTTTACGGACGTGCAATAAAGGGCGATTAGGCTGCCCGTACCTTCAAAGGAGGGTTAGCGAAAATGGTGTCAACGCAACTCGTCTCCCTTAAGTGGCGTGCGGCCTCGGTTGCCGGCATCGCCACCTTGGTCCTGCAACTGATTTCGCCGGCAATTGCGGCGGCAGAAGACCACTCACGCCAAACCCGAACGCCCATTCAGCACGTGATCGTCATCATTGGCGAGAACCGCACGTTCGATCACGTGTTTGCGACCTACAAACCGAAAAATGGAGAGAGCATCAACAACCTGCTCTCGAAGGGCATCGTCAACGAGGACGGAACGCCCGGTCCGAATTTTTCCTTGGCCAGCCAGTCGTCGGCGATCGACACCAACGCTGACGGATATCAGATGAGCCCGTCGAGCAACACTCCATATTCCGTGCTGCCGCCGGCTCTGGCGGGCGGATACAGCACGGCGCCGTTTCCTAGTGTCGCCGCTGCCAAAGCGGTCGAGAACGGTTTGCCCGATGATTACTACGTCTATTTAACGACCGGCGGGACGGGATTGGCTCACGGCGCTCTGGATACACGCATCCCGAATGCCGACAAGCTGCCCAACGGACCTTTTCAGTTGACCTCCTCGACCCACCCCTACGATTCCTACGACAACAGTCCGGTTCACCGCTTTTACCAGATGTGGCAACAGTTCGACTGCAATGCCGCGAATGCCACCCGCAAGAACCCAAGCGGATGTAAGAACGACCTGTGGCCGTGGGTAGAAGACACCATCGGCGCGGGATCAAACGGCAACCCGCAACCTGCTGGCTTCACCGATACGAGCACGAAAGAAGGCTCGACTTCGATGGGCTTCTACAACATGCTGCAGGGCGACGCGCCCTACTTCAAGTACCTGGCCGATCATTACGCCATTAGCGACAACTTCCACCAGTCCGTCATGGGGGGAACCGGGGCGAATCACGTGATGTTGGGATCGGGCGATGGGATCTGGTTCACCGACAGCAAGGGCCATGCCGCGACGCCCCCACATAACCAGCTGGTGGCGGCAGGAAGCCCGAACGCGGGCGTGGTGGATGAAATCGAGAACCCCAATCCGCAGCCCGGCACCAACAACTGGTACACACAGGACGGTTACGGAAACGGCTCCTACGGATTGCCTTCTTCGGGCGGCGGCACCTACAGCAACTGCTCGGATTCGAGCGCTGCAGGCGTCAGCGCGGTGGTGAGCTACCTCAAATCATTGCCTCGTGCCATCGATCCGCGTTGCGAGAAGGGACACTACTACCTGCTCAACAACTACAATCCCGGCTTTTATGGCGATGGCCGGAACGCCTACGCCGACATCGGAAACCCCAACGAGACAGTTTTCACGATTCCGCCCTCGCCGCTGCGGACGATTGGCGACTCGCTCACGAAGGGGAACATTTCCTGGGCGTACTTCGGCGACCAGTGGAGCACGTACCTGGCGAATCCGGACGGCAACTACGTGACCGCGGATAACACGTACTGCAATATCTGCAACCCGTTCCAGTACTCGACCTCCATCATGACGAGCGCGTCGGGGCGCGCGCACAATCAGGACACCACCGTTCTCTACGACGACATCAAGAACGGGACCCTTCCGGCGGTTTCGTTCGTGAAGCCAGATGGCTGGCTCGACGGGCATCCGGCATCTTCGAAGCTGAACCTGTTTGAAGGTTTTGTGAAGAAGATCGTGGACGGCGTTCAGGCCAACCCGAAACTGTGGGCGAGCACTGCCATCATCGTGATCTTCGACGAAGGCGGCGGCTACTATGACTCGGGATACATTCAGCCCCTGGACTTCTTCGGCGACGGCACACGCATCCCGACGCTGGTGGTTTCACCGTGGACCCGGGCGGGGCACATCTCCCACACCTACACCGATCATGTCTCTATCCTGAAGTTCATCGAAGCCAACTGGGGGCTGGCTCCGGTGACCAAGCGGAGCCGCGACAACTTCCCGAACCCGCGAGCGAGTGAACATAATCCGTATGTTCCGCTCAACAGTCCCGCTATCGGCGACTTGATGGACCTGTTCAGCTTCGACAGGTAAGGCTTCCCGCAAACGCACGAGGTGAAGTAAGCAGGAAGGCGCCAGCCGTTCACAGACGGTTGGCGCCGACTTGTTTCTGGCGCGTGGATTCACCACAGAGTCACCCTTCGACTTCGCTCAGGGCAGGCTCCGACACAGAGCTTGGGTACAAAGTCGCAAACCCAATTGTCATTTCCGAGGTTTGCAATTTGCCGCAGCGGCTGAAGCCGATTTTGCCTGTCTTGCGGTTCGGCCGAAGAGTTTGCTAAAAAACGGCGCTCGGCGACGCCGACGACCTCAGCGGCTGTAAAGCCGCACACCCCGGTTTTGTCATTCCGACGCCGAACGGCGGAGGAATCTTGTTCGTTCACAGCTGCGTCTGTCGTCCAAACACGTCCTTTACACAGGGCTCTTCGGTATCGCAGATTCCTCCGCCGCGTTCGGCGTCGGAATGACAAGAACGATAGAGCAGGGCGATTCCGAGAGTTTTTTAGCAAACTGTGAAGCCAAGCCCTTTCAAAGCCAGAGATCTTTCGTGTTGTTATCGAGTACCGTGCTCGAAACGATCTCCTGGATTTTGTCGCGCGCGAATCAATCGGATTCTCCTGATCGGAGAGGTCTGCCTCGCCTGGACAGCTCCCTACTATACGTACGGCTGGTGTTTCGTGTAGAGTTTCAGCCGTTTTGGACATGAAAGATTTCGATTCGCAGAGGAGCTGCGAGCTCGCAAATTAAAAATAAAAGGAGCTACATGATGAAGCGCAAGCACAG
>QIAH01000454.1 GCA_003225465.1 Acidobacteriota bacterium
GACGAGATGCTACTTGAAACCATTCATTCAGCCCTACGGGGACAATTGGGAGTAAAAAAGAATCTCATATCGCTAGTTGACGACGACGAGTCCATCCGCAGGACCACAACGTTACTAATCGAGTCTTTTGGCTTCCGCGCAACGGCTTTCGAATCTGCCCAGAGTTTCCTGAAGTCTGGCCAGCTGCACGAGACATCCTGCCTCATCATTGATGTTCAGATGCCGGGCATGAATGGGCTACAACTCCAAAGCCATCTTGCCGCCGCAGGCTACAACATTCCGATTATTTTCATCACTGCTCACGACAACAAAGAATCGCGTCAGCAAGCATTGCAAGCTGGTGCGGTCGCATTTCTAGGTAAACCGTTCAGCGACGAACTCCTGCTCCAGATCATTCGTGCAGCCTTGCCGCAGGACGACGGCACTGCGATGACCAAGTAACCAAGGAGTCCACAGATGTGCACATCCCGTGATTTCGATTTAATTCCTGTTTACAGGGCATCCCGGTGAGAGAGTTATAGAATGTGGGGTGAGTTTTGGAATACAACAGAGTTCCTCAAAATGAACAGAATCGCCTCCAGTGCCAGTTTGAACAGATCATCGGCCACAGCCCTGCTTTGAAGTCGGCACTGCTGGAAGTGGAACAAGTAGCACCGACCGATTCCACTGTGTTGGTTCTGGGAGAAACCGGAACGGGAAAGGAATTGATCGCCCATGCCATTCACAATCTGAGCGCGCGCTGCGGACGCCCCTTCGTCAAGCTTAACTGCGCTGCCATCCCCTTCGATCTATTGGAGAGTGAGTTGTTTGGGCATGAGAAGGGTGCCTTCACGGGGGCCGTCACGCAAAAAATTGGCCGCTTCGAAATGGCGGATAAGGGAACACTGTTTCTTGATGAAATCGGAGATATTCCTCTGGCGTTACAGCCAAAGCTGCTCCGGGTTCTGCAAGAAAAGGAGTTCGAGCGGCTGGGAAGCGGCCGGACACATCGCATTGATGTTCGCCTGGTGGCGGCGACGCACCGAGATCTGAATGAGATGGTCGCGCGCAACGAATTCCGCAGTGACCTGTACTATCGTCTCAACGTATTTCCGATCCTGCTGCCGCCTTTGCGAGAACGCCGCCAAGACATACCGGTGTTGGTTACACATTTCGCCAAGACCTTTTCTCAGCGCATGGGCAAGCCGATTCGGCAGATACCGCCGGAAACGCTCGAGGCGTTTATCTTGTATTCGTGGCCTGGCAACGTGCGGGAACTGCAGAACCTGATCGAGCGAGCGGTCATCAGGTCCAATGACGGAGTCCTTCCGAATCCTTTGCCAGCAGTCGAAAACAATCCGGTGACGCTGTCCCCAAAGCAGGGTACACTTACTGACTCGACGCGGGCCTCAATCCTGCAGGCGTTGCGGGCGTCTGGTTGGGTCGTCGCGGGCCCGGGTGGCGCGGCGGCTAGGCTGGGACTAAAGCGGACTACGTTAATCGCAAAAATGAAGAAGTTGGGAATATCAAGGCCGGTCCCCATCAGCAACGACGTTCAATTTGGTGAAGACGAAAATAGTGGCGTAGCGCTGTAATGCCGCCTTGTGATAGATGCGAGCTGGGCTCGCAATGTCTTCAAAACGATCTCTGCCTTGGATGATTTTGGTCCAGCCTCAGAAACGAACCTCGGGGGCCCCGGATCGCGAGAAAGGGTGGCCCTGAGGAGTTGTGTGTCGCCTTCTTCGTGTCGATGACAGCACCACATCACGCCACAAGGAAATACAGAGCCGATATCCACTTCATCTCCTTCTAGTACGTCTTCTCTACCGAGAGTGCAATACTGTTTAGCATTCGGCGAGGCGTTAAATCAGATCCCATTCCCGCTTATCTATGACCTCGTCGGCGAGAATCGCTTTACCTTGCTCGCTGTGCGAAGACGTATCCGTTCCCAGACCTGTCGCCAGTGCTTGCCACATCTCAAGCATTCGAGCCGATTGGTTTCGAGCTCGATGACGCCTCCGCATTCGGGACAGAGGCAGTTCACAATCGCAGACATTGCGTCGGGTTCGAGGGTGTTGCGCCGGACTGACATATAACCTCCTTATTCGCACTGCACCTGTTGATTGCCAGACGTCCGCTCGGTCGACCGGGGTGCCGCTGTTCAGGCCAGCAATCACGAGACCGTTTGGGAGTTCGGCAAGAAACACGGCGCAGTACTTATTCGTCTCATTGTTTCGAATGGCGCTAACGTCCTTGGGCGTCAAAAGGACTGTCAAGCCCACGTCTCCTGTCGAGCAACCGACTCCGAGGAATCCCCGAAGAGGATAAAAAGCTCAATTTCTTTGAAATCCCGTCGTGTCGAATTTCGGGGTGAATCGCTGGAATGTCAGCTCGACCGGATGAAAGCCATGCCGCGCAAGGACCGCGTTTCGACTCTTTCCGATGTAGCAGAACGAGCATAAGAAGTCGTACCAATGGAGTACCTCCCGAGGATGGCGCATCGAGTGCTGCTCATGCCATGCCACATCAGTCGGCGCTTTTGCGTTTTCATTGGATCTCCCGCTCAGTTTCGTAATCGATTCAGAAGCTTGTCCAACGTGAATCGATCTGGCTCCCAGAACGCCAGTAAGAATGCTGCAGCGGCTGCCGAGAAGACCGAATAGTCCAATGGCGTCTTGATGCCAAGACCTGTGACCATGCCCATAGCAAATGACAAAAGGAGAAGACCGGAGAGGACGGAGGCCATTCGTATTTTGAAGCCTGCGATGAGCAATATCCCAAAGAGCATCTCCGCGATGGTAGCTGCCCACGCAAACGACACCGTCAATGAACTGGGGAAGAGAGACATCACCGCGCCAGTGTATTCCACGAAATGAGCGAAATCTCCCCAGGATACGTTCTTTGCTCCATGTGGCCCCCACAAGCCAAAACGATCAGCCACAGCGGATAGAAAGGAAGCTCCTAGCGCAAACCGTGCGAACAGACCGACAATCTCTGTCCTATTCTCGGTGAGTTGCGCGGTTTTTGAATTCATACAAGGACTCGCGATGTTAAGCAGACCTTTATAG
>QIAH01000136.1 GCA_003225465.1 Acidobacteriota bacterium
CCCAAACGGCTTGGAATCGAGCCTACTGGCCCGGTGAAGATTTCCAGCCGCCCCGATTTCGAGCGCCTGTTCTTCTGTTCAAGCGACCACGACAGCCCTTCTTCTATGTTCGCGACCCGGAGTTGGGATGGGGCACGCGCTCGAAGGGTGGGGTCGAGGTCTGCGAAGTCGATTGCGGACATTTCGATTTCCTACGACCGCCTTACGTCCAGCGTATCGGTGAAAGATTGCAGGCCCGTCTTCGCGAAATCAATGAAGGTGCGCAGGCGACGCAACTGGCTGTTTGAGATTCGAGATGGGATGCGAACAGGGGGCGTGCGTTAGGCGCCGGCCTGGTAGGCGGAAGAATGCAGGATAGCTCCTCAGCCTCGATGATGACTGGCGTGCATTCGGATCTGAGCACGGAGAGCGCCACTGCGCTTGCAGTTCGGCCTAGATCTGTCGACGCTAGCGTGCGAGTCATTCGACCAGCTACTTTTTCTCTCAGCACGGTCGTGCTGGGGTTGCGAACCCTACTGCATTATTCCGACCTTCTTTATACGCTAAGCATGTTTCGGTTGAATGTCCGCTACAAGCAATCTGCGCTTGGATGGGCATGGGCGGCCCTGCAACCTCTCGCTTTAATGGGAATTTACACCTTCATTTTTGCGCACGTCACGACCGTGAAGACCGGCGGAATTCCTTATCCGATTTTCGTTTTTTCGGCACTGCTGCCCTGGATTTTCTTTGCGACTGCCATTACGAATTCGGTCCAGGGGCTGATCGCGTATCCCAATCTCCTCACGAAGATGTATTTCCCGCGTGAAATCATTCCTTTCTCGTATCTGGCCGCGGGCGTTATCGACTTCCTCATTGCGTCCGTCATCCTCGCTTTTCTCATGGTTCACTACCGCATCTCCCTTACATGGAACGTGCTCTACGGCATTCCCATCTTGATGATCCTGGCGGCCTTCGCCGCAGCTATGGCGCTGCTGTTCTCGGCCGTTCACGTCCGCTTTCGAGATGTCGGTCTGGCGATGCCCTTCGTTTTGCAGGTGTGGATGTTCGCGACACCGGTCGTCTATTCCCTCGAAGCCGTACCCCAGCGGTTCCGATTCTTCTATTTGTTGGACCCGGCGGCTGGCGCAATTGATAACTTCCGTCGCGCGGTTATCTACGGAAAACCGCCGAACATTACCGAGATGGCCTGGGCGGCTGCAATCGCAACGGTTAGTCTCGCGGCGGCATACGCCTATTTCAAATCGTCGGAAGCAATCATGGCCGATATCATCTGAGAGTTTCTTCATGATCGATCTGAAACTCGATCGGGTTTCCAAGAAATACCGCATCCGCCAGCGCGATCCCTCTCCCAGGCGGTGGTATCGAGGCGCGTTTTCACAGTCCGTCGCCGAAGTTTGGGCAGTGAACGACGTTAGTTTCGAAGTTCAGCAGGGAGAAGTGCTGGGTATTGTTGGGCACAATGGCGCCGGCAAAACCACAATTCTCAAGCTTCTGTCGAGCATCACCACTCCTACCAGGGGTGAGATGACCATTCGTGGCCGTCTTGCCGCGCTCATCGAAGTAAGCTCCGGATTCCACCCCGAACTCACTGGACGCGAGAACGTCTATCTGCATGGAGCAATGCTGGGCATGCGGCGGTCTGAAATCACGCGAAAAATGGACAGCATCGTGGAGTTCTCAGGAGTGGAGAAATATATCGACGTTCCGGTGAAGCGCTATTCGTCTGGAATGTACGTCCGCCTGGGCTTCTCAGTTGCAGCCCATCTGGATCCCGACATCGTGCTCCTCGACGAGGTCCTGGCTGTTGGGGATGTTGCGTTTCAGGCAAAGTGCCTCGACCGTATCGCCGAATTGAGGAAAAGCGGCCGCACCATCGTCTTTGTCTCGCATGATCTCGCTTCCGTGTATCGCATCTGCGATCGCGCCATATTGCTCGATCGCGGCCGCGTGCTCCTGGACGGGGAGCCGCGCTCCGTCATTGATCAATATCAGAAACGCACCTTCGCCGACTCTAGTGCGACGATGACAGCAGAAATGGATTCGCAGCAGCCAGCCCGGTGTGTGAATATCTCTTTTCAGACACCTGAGTCCTCTGATTCGATCCGCACCGGATATCCGATGATCGCGCGGCTGGGCTACCGCGCGACCCAGCGCATCCTTGACCCCGTATTTCGAATCTCGTTGTACTGGCCGAGCGGGTATCTCTGCGCGCAACTCACGAGCGAGTCTTCAGCAGTTCCATTGTTGCTTGAACCTGGCGTAGGGGTGGTGGAATTTCAATGTCCCGTCCTGCCGGTAGTGCCTGGCCTCTACCGCGTGGACATCGCGATCGAAACGCGTGGCCGGCCATTGGACGAGCAGCAACGATGTGCAACTCTCTTCGTTCACGCAGGCAGACCCGCCGCGGGGGACTTCTACATAGAAAATGCTTGCAGTATCAGGACGGAAGCGCCCCGGTTCGGCTAGTTGCTAATCGAACCTGCGCCAGCCCGACCTTGCTAATCCGGTCTGTTCACGGCGAAGAAACCCGCGGGGGCGGACGGTGCGATCAAATCACTGTCCGCCCTGCGCGAGGATGTCCTGCAAATCACTCACAAATCAATAGTGAGGTAACCAGGTGCCGTGAAGAGCGGCGCTCACCAAGGTTTTGGCGTATGCGGTGTTGGAAGCTACTGAGCTTGAGAATGTCATTCCGTATCTCCAACTTGCTGGAGCTTCAGCATGCACGCCGGTGAGGATGACCCAACCCGCTCCGGACTTTCCCTCGACAACTGCAGGCGCGCCATCAGGAAATCTGGCCACGATGCTGCCCCATCCAGTGAACTGAGGGCCATCTTGCCAGTACACGTCCAGCTTGCCGCCCGAGGGATAGGAGATGTTGAGAGATTCCTTGTGGATTCCGTGGTAGTAGTCCTCGTAGAAGCTGAACCAGCGACCGGAGGTCAGATTCAGCCCGTTATAAATTGAGTAGCCACCGAAAAAACCGCCAGCGCAGATTCCAAGATAGTGCAAGCCGCCATTGATCACTGCATTGTGGATGTTCGTCGTCGCGGTTTTTGTGAGGTACTTCCCAATGGTGATCGAATTGCCACCCGGCACAATCAAGAGTTTGTAGCTATTCAACTGCGCCTGGGTCATCGCATTCAACTGGGCCGAGTTCGCTGTCGCGTAAGCGAGCCCTGACTCACTAAGGATTGCTGCAACCGCCGAGACGTCGTTCGCTATCGTCCCAGTTCCGTTAAACAGAATTACCGGTCGTGTACTCATCACCACGTCTGCGACTGACTGTGGCGTTTTCGGCTGTTGGTTGGATTTGGAAAAGTTAGAGACTCCACCACAGCCGGCTTCAATCATCAACATTGTGAAAAGCGCGACACCGACGCAGGCACACCGGAAAACGCTTCTCGTGGGAGCGAAGAACAAGCGCACGAGACCTCCTCCAAGGTGCCAGCGCGGTACCGAAGAGACAGTAGGCGCTCACACCCCAGTGTTTAATTATGTTGGTCCGAAGGCTGGGTAATGCCTTCGAATGCAGTTTATTTCCGTATGCAAAAAAGGAAAGACACGTTAGTACATAGGCCTCCAGCGACCCATCCAAACACAAAGGTTTTAAGGTCTTCGTGATTGGCTCCCATGGGCAAGACCGCTGATTCCGATGCAGTATCAGTTTGCGGAATCAGATTCGCTACAAAAAGAGGTACAACGTGAAGGACTTCGTCTGCGTCCTCTGAACCTCTGTTACTTCTCTGGAGTGTTGTAGGCTAAAAGAGAAACAGCAAGCACGCCAAATATCTCATCGCTTTGTTTCCGCTCAGCGTATCCCACCGCAAGCCGTGAGCTGGTTCCCGGCGTCGCGTCAATTCCCTACGCCTCGGCCTTTCGATGCCATTGCGAAGCACGGATTCTCCTGCGTCACGCCGTTTTGCGGACTGTCGTAAACAGTTGCGCGCGAGGCCGGCGTGAGAGCGAGTGGCACTTCGCGCCCCGGCATCAGAAGATTGTGACGGGTTGAAGAGCGAGCCGGTTCCTCCCGGCAAGCGGATTGTTCATAGGCCCTCCTCGGCCAAACCCGTCCACTCTAATCAAGCAATGGAATTCGCTGCGAAGACAACGGCGTAGAATGTAAAGGTAGCGAGAGGGGATCTCCATGATCTCCGCAGCAACAATGCTGACTGTGCTGGTTGGTCTGTTCCTGTTGGGCATTAAATGGACTATCGAACTGGTCCGGGACTGGCCGCGCAAAAGCCCCATGTCTAGCTATTTCGAGCAGCAGCGCTCAATGAGGAACTCGGGAGACCGCAAGGCGGTGACAAAGACTCGTTCTCAATTCTCAAAAAAGCGCGAAATTCAACACAGACGCAAGCCACCTCACTGTGACTAGGTCACGCGCCTTTTGACTCACCGCTCGAAGTCCTCTTGAATGCAACAACGCGACCACGGCACATCTTGTAGTCTTCTTCTCTGGCGCGTGTTGCTCTTTCGATCGCTTGCACCAGACCCTCGACCGGTTCGCTCTTCATCAGGTATTCGTCTACCAGCCAAAGAACACGCTCAGGCATCTCGGAGTAAGCCGACAGAAGGAGTATTGGTTTGTTGGGGAACCGTTGTTTGATCGAGTTTCGCGATTGCTGCGGCTGCACTGTTCGCCGCAACAACGACGTAGCCGTGTTTTCCAAGAAGGGTCTCGCGGAGCCACAATAGGTGCGGGCGGTCGTCAATGCACAACAAAACTCGGGCCGGAGGAGGGGACATGGGGGCAGTTCCTCCTGCTATTAATCGTGGAGAATGACATTTATAAGTGCACTGTGCACTTGCAATCCACGCCTGCTGCTATAGTCGATGAAGCCTAACTTCTTGAACCTGTTCATGAAGAAATTGATCCGCGACCGAGTGGTGCCTACCATCTGGGCGAGGGTCTCCTGGCTGATCTTGGGGATTACCGGCTGCTGCTCTCCTTCCTTGCCGAAGTGAGCCAGCATTAACAGCATCCGGGCCAGTCTTTTTTCACTGGAGTTGAAGAGCTGATCAACCAAATCCTCTTCGTATCGGAGGTTTCTTGTCAGCAAGTATGCGACAAACACATCGGACATTGCATGTTCTTCGTGAAGCACTTCTATCATGGTCTTCTTTTCAACTCGCATCACCGAGCAATCGGTCAGTGCGGTTGCGGAGCACAGGCGGAGAGGTTGCCCGGTAAGGCAACCTTCTCCGAAGAAATCGCCCTCGTTCAGAATGCCTATGGTGGCTTCCTGCCCCGTCTTCGACACAACGGTGAGCTTGACCTTTCCTTTCTGTATGTAAAAAACAGCATCGGAGACGCCGCCCTGAACAAAGATCGCCCGCTTTTTCGGAAAAGCTAAGATTTTCCTGCCGCCGTTGATGACCGTAAGGAATGTCTTGGGATCGAATTGCCTGCGTTTCCTTGCCTTTGCCACGCGTGCCATGGTCGGCCTCCTTCGCATGGGTGCCGAATACTCAAAAGGCAACGTCCTATGATGTAAGGATGAACAAGCAGGGCTTGCCGACGAGACTGAGGAAAGCTGCCGACCTCATCACGGCTTTCTACCGCTTATCCCGAGGAGCGTCAGCAGGGCTGCAGCTTTATTTTCCCTCTTGGGTTCGGAGGATTGCCGTGATCAGCATCACGGTCTGATGTGTTACGGGGAATTGGAAGCAGACTCCCGAAACGAAGCAGAGTCTCCAGTTAAGGAGCACGGTTGACGAAAACAAGGCGATTGCACAAGTGTGCGCTGTTTGTTCGCCTTTTTTGGGCGACAATGAGTGCAATGGCGATATTGCAACCGTAGGGGCGCTGTTTGCCAACAGCCAATCGCGCCGCAAACGAAGTCGTCCCTTTCTGTTCGGCACTTCCACTCAGACACTCTGTTCCGATCTACTCCACCCCAAAACTTCACCGGGATGTTGTCACAATTTAACTCTGGACGTATTGTTCTGTATTGACCGATGCACCGGAGATACCAGGTTCTTTACAGCGAGCTTCCTTACAAAACGGGCTTATGACTTGGGCAGGCGTCCATGAGGAGGATGACCTTCCCTACTTTAAAGTGCAGAGGGAGAATAAATTGAAGCCGAATCAGGCCCGAGACCTTGGCTTAAAACTCTTATTCGCCGCGGCTTTAGTGGCGGGGGCGATAGCCCTCGGATGCTCGACGAATTCCTCACAAAACCCGCAGGCTGGCGGTCCACAGTCCATGCCCGTCAAAGTGCTTGAGGCTCACGCGGTAGCGATCAATGACGCCGGCGAATACGTAGCGATGCTGAAATCGCGGGACTCAGCGGTAGTGATGCCGCAGGTAGAGGGTCAGATCACACAAATTTTTGTGCACTCCGGCGATCATGTGAGCTCGGATAGGCCGTTAATGGAGATTGATCCGCGGAAGCAGCAGGCTACCGTCAAAAGTCAGGAGAGTTCGCGGGCGGCGCAACAAGCCAATCTCGTCTGGGCCAAACAGCAATATGAGCGCACGCGAGGATTGTATAGCGCGGGCGTGGTGAGCAAGCAGGACCTGGACCAGGCAAAAAGCACTCTCGATACCGCACAAGCGCAGATGAACTCGCTCGACGCACAAGTGCGGGAGCAGGAAGTGCAGCTTCATTACTACAAAGTCGTCGCTCCACGAAGTGGAATTGTGGGAGATATTCCGGTAAGAGTGGGCGACCGCGTGACGACCACCACGCAACTGACCACGGTCGACCAGCCGGGAAGTCTGGAAGTTTACGTGTATGTTCCGGTGGAACATTCAGCACAGCTCCGGATGGGCATGCCGGTCGATGTGGTCAACCGCGACGGCAAGGTGTTGGCCGAGTCGCGGGTGAGCTTCATTTCGCCGCAGGTCGATAACTCCACGCAGACCGTGCTGGTGAAGGCCCGGATCGCCAATGGCAACGATGCATTGCGGCAGGCGCAGTTTGTGCGGGCACAGGTGATTTTTGGAACACACCAGAATCCTGAGGTGCCGATCCTATCGGTGTCGCGCCTCGCCGGACAGTATTTTGCGTTCATCGCTGAGCCGGAGAAGGGCGGATATGTTGCGCGGCAAAAGCCCATCAAAGTCGGACAAACCGTGGGCAACAACCTGGAAGTGCTGGAAGGGGTCAAGCCGGGCGATAAGGTGATTGTGTCAGGCACGCAGCTTTTGGTAGATGGAATGCCGGTGATGCCGATGGGTTAGTGGCTTCCTTATGAAATGAAAACCGCGGAGGATTCGGAAGACGCAGAACAAACCATGGATTCATCGTTCGCCGGTGATTTTTGCAGTCTTACTTCACTGGTCTCAAATCTATCGACGAAAAAAAGTAGCCTGTGCCTCGTCTCCTTCGCCTGCGGTCCTGGTTGTCAGAATCTAAGGTCTCGAGTTCATGTTCTCTAACTTCTTCATACGGCGCCCCGTTTTTGCCAGCGTTTGCGCGTTGCTGATCATCCTGGCGGGAGTGGCCGTGCTGCCTACGTTGCCAATCGCCCAGTTTCCTAACCTTGCGCCGCCGCAGGTTTCGGTGACCAGTAGCTACATCGGTGCGAGCGCGCAGACGGTCGAGAGTGCGGTCACGATTCCGCTGGAGCAGCAGATCAACGGCGCGGAGGGCATGAAGTACATGACTTCGAGCAGCGGGAATGACGGGACCAGTCAGATCCTGGTTACGTTTGACATCACGCGCGATCCCGACCTGGCTGCGGTCGACATCCAGAACCGTGTGAACACGGCGCAGGGAAGGCTCCCGGCAGCGGTGAAAGCCATCGGCATCACCACGCAGAAGACTTCAGAGAATTTTGTTTTCGGAGCCGCCGTCACCTCCGACAACAACCAGTATTCGCCGCTGTTCATGAGCAACTATCTCGACGTGTATGTGCGAGACGCGCTCAAACGTATTCCGGGAGTCGCTGACGTGCAGATCTTCGGGGAAGGAAAGTATTCCATGCGGCTGTGGCTGGATCCGACGCGCATGGCAGGCCGCGGACTCACGGCTTCCGACGTGGTGAATGCTCTTTCAGAGCAGAACGTGGAGATCGGAGCGGGAGAAATTGGACAGCAGCCGGCCATTCCCGGGCAAGATTATCAAATCAGCGTGCGGGCCGTCGGACGTTTGAGCGAGGCGACGCAGTTCGACAACATCATTTTGAAGACAAACGCCGACGGAACTCTGGTGCGCTTGCGCGATGTGGGGCGCGCGGAATTGGGGGCGGAAAGTTACGCCTCGGACTTGCTCTACAACGGGCAAGAGGCGACCGGATTTGGAGTTGCGCAGCTCTCGACGGCGAATGCGCTGCAAGTTCACCAGCAAGCATTTGCGGAACTGGAGCGGCTTTCGAAGAATTTCCCTCCGGGAATGCACTACAAGGTGGCATTCGACACCACGGAGGCGGTGAGCGCGTCGATCCACGACGTGATTTTCACGGTGGGCCTGGCAATCCTGCTGGTCATCGCGGTGATCTTCATCTTTCTCGGCGACTGGCGGACCACGATGATTCACTTCATCGCCACTCCAGTTTCGCTCATCGGCACCTTCGCTTTCGTGAAGTTGCTCGGCTTCTCGATCAACACTCTGACGCTATTCGGTATCACGCTTGCCACTGGGCTGGTGGTGGACGACGCGATTGTGGTGATTGAAAACATCGAACGCCATATTGCCGGAGGCGAGCACGACTCCCACAAAGCGTCGGCGGCTGCCACCGCCGAGATTACTGGCGCCGTGATTGCCACCTCGCTGGTGCTGGTTGCGGTGTTTGTGCCGGTAGCATTCTTTCCCGGAACCACGGGCATCCTGTTTCGACAATTTGCGCTCACCATCGCATTTTCCATCACGATTTCCGCTTTCAACGCGCTTACCCTGGCGCCGGCGCTGGCGGCCATCTTTCTGGCGCATCCCCATGGGCAAAAGTGGTGGTGGCTGCGAAAGTTCGAAGACGGCATCGCACTGCTCACCCGCGGGTACCGCCGTGTGCTGCATCATGTGCTGGACTACAAAGCGGTGATGGCGGTTCTGTTTTTCGCGGGGCTGGGGCTGACCTATTTTGCCTTTACTCACGTACCGAGGGGATTCGTTCCCGACGACGATCAAGGGTATTTCATGGTTATCATTCAAGCGCCACCCGGCGCCTCGCTGGAATACACCAAAGCCGTCGGAAAACAGGCTTCTCAAATCCTGCAGGGGGAACCCGAGGTCGAGGGAGTTTTCTCGGTGTCAGGATTCAGCTTTGCGGGTGCGGCGGCGAACCAGGGGATTATTTTCGTGACGCTGCGGCCGTATTCGCAACGCCGGGGCGACCAGCATAGTGCCACGGCGGTGGTGAATCGCGTGCGCATGAAGCTGTTTGGAGTTTCCGGCGCTGTTGTTTTCGCGACCCTTCCGCCCGCGGTGCAGGGCCTCGGGCAATTTGGCGGATTTCAGTTTGTGGTGCAGGACCAGGGCGCGCACCGGCTGGAAGAGTTAGCGAGCGCAGTGCAAGGGCTTATGCAGCAGGCCAGTCAGCGCAAAGATTTGAGCCAGCTGTTCACGCAGTTTACCGCCAACGATCCGCAGTACGTTGTGACGATCGACCGCGAGAAAGCCAAGAGCCTGCACGTAGCGCTCTCCCAGATCACCGATACACTGGGTGTATACGTGGGCTCATCGTATGTAAATGACTTCGATTTCAACAATCGTTCTTATCGCGTTTATGTGCAGGCGGACAAAGAGTTCCGCTCGACGGCATAAGACATGCGGCAGTTTTACGCGAGATCGGATAGTGGTGCCATGGTGCCGCTCGATAGCCTGATCAGCATTTCCCAGACTGCAACGCCGCAGGTGATCAGCCACTACAACCTGTTTCGGTCGGCGGAAGTCGACGGATCGCCGGCTCGGGGATACAGTTCGGGTCAAGCGATTGCCGCCATGGAGCAACTGGCTTCGAAAATGCCGCGCGGATTTTCGTACAGTTGGACGGGGCTGTCCATGGAGGAATTGGAGGCCGGAGGAACCTCGCTGATTTTGTTCGGACTCGGAACGCTGGTCGTGTACCTGACGTTGTCGGCGCAATATGAGAGCTTCGTGCTGCCGTTTATCGTGTTGCTGGCGGTGCCGATGGCAGTGCTCGGGGCCTTGGGCGCGCAGTGGTTGCGCGGGCTGCAGGACGATGTTTACTGCCAGGTCGGGCTGGTGATGTTGGTTGGACTGGCGAGCAAGAATGCGATTCTGATCGTCGAGTTCTCGGAACAACTGCGGGAGGGCGGTTTGCCGCTGATGGAGTCGACGCTGCAAGCGGCGACGATTCGCTTGCGGCCAATCCTGATGACCTCGCTCGCTTTCATCCTTGGCGTTGTCCCGCTGGTAATCGCCACTGGAGCGGGTGAGAATGGGCGCCATTCAGTGGGAACGACGGTGTTCGGTGGCATGATTATGGCAACCGTGCTGAATCTGTTCTTCATTCCCGTGCTCTATTTGATCGTTGAGGGCTGGCGGGAACACGGAAAAGTGCCCGAGCATCGTTAGGCTCGCCGAACAATCCCCCCCCGGCGTGTGACTATGCTACGCCGCAGCTCGTCCGGACTGGCGTAGACCAGCAGGTTCATGCGCGAGCCATACGCCGGAGGACACAAGCCTCTTCAGCAAGATCTCCCGGGCACTGCGCTCCGACTAGTGCTGCGAGTGTGACCGCAACCAGCAAACGTCGAACTGATCTGGGAGTACCTGTTGTAATCAGATGGGGTGAGAAGGCCGGTCTCCGGACGGGATGCGGTGTACGCTCCCAAGTTATCGACGTGCTCAAGGCACAGATAAAAAGGAGACCGGCAATGAAGAAGGTTAGC
>QIAH01000356.1 GCA_003225465.1 Acidobacteriota bacterium
AAGAGCACGCGATGGTTGCCGTTCTGGCAATGATTCAAAAGCAAGGAGGGAAGTTCGCCCACGTTGAGCGTCACGATGTCGATACAGCCGTCATTGTTGATGTCACCAAAGGCTGCGCCTCGACGGGAACGAAGAGGGACGTCCCTTAGGCCGGTGGCCGAGGCGATCTCCTCAAACGTGCCATTCCGCCTGTTGCGAAACAGCAGCATCGGCTGGCGGAAGTGGGCGGCATTAGGAATGGTGTCGACCTGCGGGTACACGTGGCCGTTCGCCGCGAAGATATCGAGCCAGCCGTCGTTGTCCATGTCGAAGAAGCTGGTTCCCCAGCCCACGTAAGGATGGCTGGGTTGCGCGATTCCCGCGGTCGAGCTGACGTCCGCGAAGCCATCGTCGCCGTTGTTGCGGTAAAGCGTGTCGGACTGGTCCACGAATTCGGTGACGAACACGCCGAGCCGCCCGGAGTGGTTGTAATCGCCGAGATCCACCCCCATCGAACCGAGTTCCTGACCATCACCGCTAAGATCCGCACCGAGCAGAAGCCCGACCTCTTCGAAGGTTCCATCATGCTTGTTTCGATACATGTAATTGGGGCCGGCGTCGTTGGCGACGTATAGATCGGGCCAACCATCGTTGTCGAGGTCGCCCCACACCACACCCATCCCGTAATAATGGCGTGGATCATCCACCCCGGCTTTCTTGGAGACATCTTCAAAGGTACCGTCACCGCGATTGTGAAAGAGAAAGTCGCTTTCGCCTTGCATGCCCCAGGGTCCGCATTGCACGAGCACGCCGCGAAACTGGCAGAATTTTTCATCGCTGCCGAGTTCGGGCAGCTTGTTCATGTCGACATGAACATAGCGCGAGACAAACAGATCGACGTGCCCATCGCGATCGTAGTCGCCCCAGGCTGCTCCCAGGCTCAGTCCACCGCCCGCGACTCCGGCCTTTTCCGTGACATCTTCGAATTTGCAGTTGCCCAGATTGTGGTAGAGGACGTTGCCGCCATAACCAGTTACGTAAATGTCAGGAAGACCATCGTTGTCGTAGTCGGCAACGGCAATTCCCATTCCCCAGCCCTTACGCGTGAGTCCGGCTTGCTGGGTGATGTCGGTGAACTTGAGATTTGCGTCCTGATGATAGAGGGTGATCATCGGGTCGCCGCCCTGTTTCCGGTAGCGATCCACGTTCGAGCCGTGGACGGCGATGATGTCGAGTTTGCCGTCGTTGTCGCAATCGATCAGACCGATTCCTCCGCTCACCGACTCGATGATGTAGCGCTTATCCGGGGAAGAGATGTGGGAGACAGTGAGGCCGGCTTGCGGGCCGATGTCCTCAAAGCGCGGCAAAGTCTGCGACGGAGAGGGTGTTTGCGCGACATGTGAAGGGGGGCCGCTGGCGCCGGGATGATTTTGCGCAGACGCAAGCACGGCCAATAGAGAACCCAACAGGAGAAAGCTGCGCATGGGACGGAAAGTCCCTTGATTGTAGCCCATCGAGGAGCACGTCAGAGCGGGAGCAGATTGTCCGACCTGTCCTTTTACAACTTCACGTTTCGTCGCGAACCTTTTCTAGACCTTGGTTCCAAGTACTCCCCCTGACCGGGCGTACATGTCCTTCCTCGCACCGGCTCAGGACCGTCGTGTTGCCCCCTCCACCTCCGTAACTTGCTGCAATCATTACCGACTACTAACCTTAAGGCGATGGACCTGCGCGCCTTACTGTTCAGCTCCGATGGGGCCAGCACCGCAACCCTATGCCAAGTTTTGACCGACTTGGAGATCGAGGCGGACATCTGTTCCGAGGTGCTCGTCGCGGCGCAACGGGTCGCGCGGGAGAACTACGATGCCATCATCGTCGACTGGGACCTGGAGAGTGACGCTACGCTTCTGCTGAAGACCGCGCGCGAGCAGAAAGCGATTGGTTTGAATCTGGCTTTGGTTCCGAATGACGCCTCCATCGCTCGCGCCTTGCAACACGGCGCGAACTCCGTGATCAAGAAACCGATCGATACTGCGTTGGCGCGCGAGACCCTCTCGACTGCGCGCGGCCTGATCCTTTCGCGACGCACGGAACTGCGCGACAAGGAAGCGCGTCACGCTGCCGTACAGGCCGAAATGGAATCTGCAATTGCCGAGGAGCCTTCAGTCGCGAAGACAGGCTTTCTGTCGCAGAGCATGACGCGCAGCGCATTCGAAGCCGAAGAGAAGCTGAATAAGGCGGACACTTCGGGCGAACTGCGATGGCAAGCGGCGCGTGGACCGGCGTCGCTGCAAGAAGACCACCCGCCGGAAGCGAAAGACATTCAGCCCGTAGGCAAGCAAAGTTGGGACAACGTCAAGAGCATCTTTCGAGAGCCTTCTCAGGAAAGTGAGCAGACAGAAGCTGCGGCGCCGATTGCAGCGCCGCCCACCCGGGATGCGACCGGAATCTTTTCAACGTTACTGGACGAGCCTGAGGCCACACTGGAGACCAACACTTCGTCGCCGCCTCGATATCTGGTGTTCGCGATGGTCGCATGCGTCCTGGTGGCAGGCGTGCTGTATGTCTGGGCGCCCGGGGATTCCTACCTGGGACGGGTAAACTCTGCCTTCCACGCGCTCTTGGCGAAGTCGAAGCAGAGGATTGCCCAGCCAGAGGCCAAGGCTAACTCAAGCCCAACGTCCGCCACGGAGAAGCCAGTTGCGGCAACGCCTGTGAAAGCGGCTGAGGATACGCTTCCCGACGCAGGCCCGATCGAGTCGACCGACGTCGACCCTGGCAAGATCCAGATCATCGAAACCAGGGTGATTCCCAAGCCGGGTGCTCAACTGCCACCGATCACCCAGCCGCCACCAGATTCCGACCAGGCGAAAGCGCGCTTGCAACAGACTACGAGCCCGCAGGTGGCTGCCGACGCCGCACTCGTCCCACCGTCGCAGCCGAATCCTCAACCAGCGGCACCGGAACCACCAACTCCGGTGCCAGCCGCGCCAAAATCTGTCGACCATATGCAGGAAGACGTTCTCCCTGCACCCGAGGGCCGAGCCGGCGTGATCATTCCGGACAGCCTCAAGAACGCGCCCGCATCTTCTCCCGCCAGTTCTCTGGAGCCGCTCATGGTGCCTGAGGAAACGGCACTCGGTTGGGTGATCCACAGGGTAGAGCCGGAATATCCCGCCCAGGCGCTGCAGCAGCGGATCGACGGTCCAGTAGTGCTGCAGGCGTGGATTGCGAAAGACGGCAGCGTGCGCGACCTGAAGATGGTGAAGGGATATTTCGTTCTCGGCCGCGCCGCGATTGACGCCGTCAAGCAGTGGCGGTTTAAGCCGTACACGCAGAATGGCAAGACGATGGAATTTCAAACCACCATAACGATCAACTTCAGGTCCGCGAAATAGCAGACTCCGCCGGATGACGGCGTGATGATCTGTTAAGCCTCTCATTATTAGCGGTTTGCATCAGGATGCGGCGAGCTGGATTTGGCCAATGCCGCCCGACTTGCCGGGGCGGCAGGATCGTGTCGCCTGAGTTACCGGCGTGCGATTTCGAGCAGCCCTGGGGGCGGATTCAACATCAATAAGGATATAATGCGGGTATCCCTCTGGAAGTGACGTTCCTTCCTTCGCTGGTGATTACAAACCGATGTCAATGAAAGCCAAAGCTGCAATTCTCGTATCGTCGTTCACTGTACTGCTGTTCATGGTGGTGGGTGGGCTGGGTGGCGTGCGAGCCTCTTCGAACGATGGCGCCTACCGCCAGCTCCAGGTTTATAGCGAGGTGCTGTCGCGCGTGAACAGTGAGTACGTAGAAGATCCAAACATCCCCAAGGTGACCGACGGTGCGTTGCATGGGCTGTTGGAGGCGCTCGATCCGAACTCCAGCTATCTCAGCCCCAAGGAATATCAGGATTACAAGTCCAAGAAAACCGATGCTAAGGCTGATATCGGCGCTGCCATCTCCAAGCGGTTTGGGTATGCGGCCGTGATTTCGGTGGTTCCCGGGGGCCCGGCGGATAAGGCCGGTATTCAGGGATCGGACATTTTCGAGGCGATCGAGGGACACAGCACCCGCGAGATGTCGCTGGCTGAGGTTCGCGCACTGCTCAGCGGACAGCCTGGGTCGAACGTCAACGTATCGGTCGTGCGCGCGCGCCGCGCCGAACCTCAAAAGTTGACGATTACGCGCGACATCGTCGCGATTCCTACCGTCTCAGAGAAGATGATGGATGACGGTGTGGGCTATATCAAGGCCGACACGTTCTCGAAGGGGAAGTCGCAGGAGATCGCAGCGCACATCAAGTCGCTGCAGAAGCAAGGCGCGAAAAAGTTCGTTCTTGATTTGCGCAACAATGGCGAAGGCGACGAGTCTGAAGGCATCGCCACCGCCAACCTTTTCCTGAACCATGGGACGATCACGTATCTGCAGGGGCAGAAGTATCCGCGGGAAGCATTCGCTGCGGATCCTGCGAAGGCCATTACGAACCTGCCGGTGGTTGTGCTGGTGAACCGTGGAACTGCGGGGGCGGCGGAAGTCGTGGCGGCTGCGATCCTCGAAAATGCTCGGGGAGATGTGGTCGGCGACAAGACCTTCGGGGACGGTTCGGTGCAGAAGCTGATCGATCTCCCGGATGGTTCGGCGTTGATTCTCTCTGTGGCGAAGTACTACTCGCCCAGCGGCAAAGCGATTCAGGACACCGCTATTACCCCGAACGTGTTGGTAGCGGACACGGACGAAGATGCTCCGTTGCCGGACGAGGACGGGGAGTCCGTTACGCCGATAGACGAGAACAAGACGAAGACTCCGCAGACGGACGAACAGCTTCGCAAAGCGATGGATGTTTTGAAGAAACGTGGGTAACAGGCAGTCGTTGGTCGATAGTCCCTTTCGCTTCGCTCAGGGCAGGCTGAGAACGGGTCGTTAGCTACAGCGCGCGATGAGCGCGCTGTTTGCTTTTGGGGCAAGATGAGTAAGGAAAGGGCTGTTTGGAAATGCGCGACCATGGTGGCCTGTGGGTAGCATCGATTGGACAACCAGCTACTGGCCATCAGCTACCAGGCAACGGCCATCAGCCATCAGCCAACGACCATCAGCTATTAGCCGAACTGGTATCCTGAACCCATCCTCCAATGAGTCCTATTTATCAGGAGCTTCCGCCGGTTGAAGTTGCCGGGCGCAAGGTTGTCGGCCGTGTGCTGCTGGCTTTTCTCGTGCTGGTTTCGGCCCTGGTCGGCGCCACTGCGGGACTCCTGCTGGTTTATTCGACCGATTTGCCTCAAGTCAACGAGCTCGAGCACTATCGCCCGAGTTCGATTACCGAACTCTACGATAACCAGGGGCACATTATCGGCTCCTTTGCCCTGCAAAGGCGCGTGGTTGCTTCCTACGAAGACTATCCGCAAGTTCTTCGGGACGCCCTGATTTCCACCGAGGACAAGGAGTTTTTCGAGCATTCCGGCATCAACGTCTGGCGCATTGTGGGCGCGGCCTATCGCGATATTGAATCGGGAGGCAGAGTGCAGGGCGCATCGACTCTCACGATGCAACTGGCGCGCAACCTGTTCCTTTCTCCAGACCGCTCGTTCCATCGAAAAATTCAGGAAGTGTTGCTCGCGATTCAGATTGAGCGCAGGTTTACGAAGCCGCAGATCTTCACGCTTTACGCCAATCAGATTTTCCTGGGTCATGGCGCGTACGGGTTCGAGTCCGCGTCGGAATACTACTTCAGCACGCCGGCGAAGAAGCTGACGCTGGACGAAGCCGCTCTGCTCGCCGGCCTGCCCAAGGCTCCGCAGTATTACTCGCCGATCGTGCATCCGGATCGAGCTCTGAAGCGCCGCAACCTCGTGATCAACGCGATGCTGGAAGATGGCAAGATCACCGCCCAGCAAGCTACCGAGGCGAAAGCGAAGGCGATCGTGCTCAATGTGCAGCATGATCCGAACTCGCTCGCGCCCTACTACGTGGAAGAGATTCGGCGATACCTCGAGAACAAATATGGCAGCGACCAGGTCCATGAAGGCGGTCTACGGGTCTACACCTCGCTCGATATGAATCTGCAGAGGGCCGCCAACCAGGCCGTGCTTGACGGCGTTGCCGCATATGAGCGCCGCCATGGATGGAAGGGGCATCTCGAAAACGTTCTTGCCAACCACATCGCCCTGGACCATTACGAACATCCCGATTGGGAAGATGAGCCGGAGGTGAACGGCTACATGCATGCTCTCGTCACGGTGGTAGGTCCCGGTTCGGCGAGCATCAAATTTGGCCGCTATCACGCCACGATCAGCCAGCAGGATGCTGCCTGGCCAAAGAAGAAGATTCAGGACATTCTGAAGAAGGGCGATGTTTGCTACGTAAAGGTTCTGAGCATGGCCGCGGATGGGACGGTGCGCGTCAGCCTGGAACAAGATTCGGGGGCACAAGGGGCGTTGGTGGCGATGGATAACGCGACCGGCGAGATCAAAGCCATGGTCGGCGGCCGGGACTTCAACGAATCGAAATTTAATCGCGCGACCCAGGCCTTGCGCCAGGTGGGCTCGTCCTTCAAGCCGTATGTGTATACCGCGGTCATTGATCAGGGCGGAAGTCCCGACGACACGATTCTCGATGCGCCCATCACGTTTGAAACGGGCACGACTTCCTACACGCCACACAACTACGACGAGAAGTTCGAAGGCACGATCACTCTCCGCCGAGCGCTGGCGCAATCGCGTAATATTCCTACCCTGCGGCTCGCTGATCGCATTGGCATCAAAACAGTGATCGACTACGCGCATCGTTTCGGGATTACGGCGAACATGCCCGCCTATCTGCCGGTGGCGCTGGGCTCGGCAGAAATCACGCTGCTTGAGCAGACGAATGCCTATAGTGTGTTCCCGAACGATGGCGTTCGTCTTATGCCTCGCTATATCACCAAGGTAACTGATTACGAGGGCCGCGTACTCGAAGAGGATTTCCCGGATGTGAAGGACGCGATCTCCTCGCGCACGGCCCGGATCATGACCTCGATGCTGCAGGAAGTCGTGCAGCACGGAACCGCAGTAGCGGCGGCGAGTATGAAGCTGCCCCTGGCCGGCAAAACCGGCACCACTAACGATTTCACCGACGCCTGGTTCATCGGGTTCTCGCCCTCGATCACATCCGGAGTCTGGCTCGGGTATGACGAGAAGAAAACGTTGGGAGCCAAAGAGAGCGGCGCCCGCGCAGCGCTGCCCATCTGGATGAATTTCATGAAAGTTGCCCTGGCCGGGAAAGACCCCGGCGCGTTCCAATCACCTGCAATTCCGCCTCCGAATTCCTCGGCGTTGAAGATCGACACGCCTGATACGGCTCCGGCGGGAGACGAGGTTCACTGAAACTGTATCGTCTGCGGGTCCGGCGACGCTGGAGTCTGCCTCCGCAGCGGCCAAGGTAATCAGACTAGGCCCTGCCCATTCGCTCGCGCACCTTGGACTGAGGTGCGGGCGAGTCACAGAATGTTGTGCTAAGTTGGGTTCACACCAGCCCGAAACCTGTGTCCATTGCGGGTTTCAGGCGCGATCCGCGTGGCTTGCCGCGCGTAATTTGCATCCTGAAGGAGTAAGACAGGCATGGCGGCCGAATTCATTAAGCGACTCATCGAAAATCTATGCCCTCATCGTTTCTCGTGGCCCCACAGCGGTGCAGGCGGGCAGGATTACCAAGTTTGTCTGATTTGCGGAACGGCCTACGAATATGACTTGGTCAGCATGCGCCGGACGGGGCGAGTGATCACGCCGAGGGGTCAGGCAGATTCGGTGTCACCAAAACAAGCCGGTCTGTAGACGCGGCATCGTAGCTCTTGCCTTTCTTTCACTGCGACTCTCAACGACTAGTCGGCGGCCGGCCAGCGCTTTTCCGGAGTGCGATGTTGGCCAACTAACTGCTCCCCCAGATTCCGGATCACCGAGTTCAACCCGCTTGCCAGTGTAGTTCTGAGCCGTTCGATCGACTCCTGCTCCAGTTCCTGCATGGATTCCGCAAACACGCGTAGTGTTTCGGTGACGCGCGTGTTCAGCGATTGCATTGTGGAAGTCGAAATTTCCGTCTGAATGATTTTTAGCTGGGCGCAGGCCGCTTCGACCTGAGCTCCCAGTTCGCGGGAACTGCGCGTTTCGAGCGCAATCATGGTTTCGTCGATCGCGCTCTCCATTTGCTTGCGGACGTCGCCCATGGTGTTACTCGCCATCTGGCTAAGCCGCTTGTCGAGGCCGGCCTCGAGACTGCTTGTGGATTCGTCAAGCTTTGCGATGCGGTCGTCGAGTTGAGCGACTTCGCGATCGAGACGCGCTTTATCGGCCGCCATCGACGCCTGCGCCCCTTCGAATTCCTGGCGATATCCATCGTGCTCTTCGCCCAGATCGTGCTGCATGACCTTGAAGAGGTCTTCACTCAGCTGCTTGAGGCGATTTCCCGCATCGACCACGTGCTGGTGGAATTCGCCCATGCCTCGATTCAGGTGCTCACGCTGGTTCTCGGCGATGTTGGCCGAGAGGGCGCGTGCCCGCTCCTCGACCATCTGCAGTTCGCGACTGACGCGCTTCAGGAAATCGTCGTGCGTTTCAGAGGTCTTTTGCGCGATGGCAGCCTTGGCGGAATCCAATAATTGGTTTGCCTGCGCGCGCGTTTGCTCCAGCACGCGCGGCCCCAGGTTATTCTGCAGGCGCTGCTCCATCTGATCTTCAAGTTCCGGCGGAATCTGCGACAGCGACACTTCGAATTTGCTGCGCCCCATCCGGCCGAGCTTTTCCTTGAGGTCTGCCATGTCGCCCAGCAAGGGATGCATGAGTTCGGAGATCATCGAGCGCAGGTGCTCATCCGAGACCTGTTTTTGAATCTTGTCGAACATCGCCTTGAGCGATGGCGAGACGGCAGTTGCGCCCTGATCGAGTGGCTGGACCGTCTTCGCCGCAAGCCTCGACGGAACCTTGCCATTAGTCGGCGCGGCAGGTGCTGGCAGTTGCGCCCAATCCGGTGGGCATGAGCTCAAGCCCCAGAAATTCTCAGGGCGATCGAGCCGCGCCGCCAGTTGCCACGCCGACCGATCTGATGTCAGCGGCTGGCAATTGATAACTTTCGCGGTGGTCTCGCGCCCTTCCTTGCTGTGAAAATGCAGGAGCACCCCGGCGTCTAGCTTCACCGGCGACCGCATGGCGCAGCCGTGCGCGTTGACAACGAGCGTTTCGCAGACTTCCGAGAAGCGCGTGCCGGGCTCGAGGCTGGTCACCAGAATTGGAACGTTGATCGGCACCCTGGAACTGCGCCGGAGAGCGGCTGGGGAATTCGCATTCTGCATAGTTACTTGGCCTTGGTGCGAAGAATTGTGAGGACGCATCGCTCGCGAGCGGCGCTTCCTGCTCGGATTACGTTACCGCTAACTGCCCGGGATGCCTTCGTCTCGGGAGTGCTGTCCGCGGCCGCCGAAAGGCCCACGCGGTCACGGACTTTGGTAACCACGGCGACAAAAGCAACTTGCCCGAAAGGGCGACCTTCCAAACGGGTTTTTACGGGTCGCGGCCAGCTTCTGCCAAGAGCTAACAGCCGAAGCTATTGACACGATGGCAAGCTCGGCGCAAGCTAGCCCGATATCGAGGCAGGTTCCCATGGATCGCAAACGTCTTCTGCTCATCGGAGTTGCGGCGCTGCTGGTAGGAAGCTTCTCCAGTTCGTTTGTTTACCGGTCTTTGCAGGCGCGCAACGCGCGTCCCGTGCCGGGTGTAGCCGTAGTCGTAGCTGCCCGTGACCTTGTGCCAGGAGACTCGCTTTCTGAGCGTGATCTGAAGCTGGTTACATATCCTGGCGGATCTCTACCGGATCGTGTTCTGCATTCGGCCTCGAACGCGGTGAAGCGAAGTGTTCTCCTTCCAGTCGCGAAGGGACAATTTGTCACAGCCGACACCCTGGGTATCGACGGAGAAAAGCAGTCTCTGGAGCACCTGATTCCCGCGGGCATGCGCGCTGCCGCGGTGAGCGTGGACGATGTGACCTCAGTTGCGGGTTTCGTGCGTCCGGGAAGTCTCGTGGATGTGCTCGTGACGGGTCAGGCGCCGGAAACTCATCGGCTGCAAAGCGCGACCGTATTGCAGCGTGTTCGCGTGCTCGCGATGGGCACGCAGATGGAAGGCGAGCCCGCGAAAGACGTGCGGCAGGCCCACGTCGTGACGTTGCTGCTCACTCCGGAAGATGCGGAACGGCTGAGTTTCGCAGGGCAAGAAGGACGGATTCAGCTCGTCATCCGAAATCCTTTCGACGGCAGCGCGGAAAAACGAAGCCCTGTGAACAGCCTGGAGGGCCCGTTGCCGACACGGAAACAGATTAAGGTGAAGTATGTCCCCGCACCCACTCCATCAGAACACGAAATCGAGTTGTGGCACGGAGGCCACAGCGAGCGCGTGAAGGTGAAGGATTAGGCTTTGTCTCCTCCGGCAAGGCTATAATCGCGCTAATCCATGAAAGCGTTTTTCCGGTTTGTACTCCTTGCACTGGTGCTGCTCCTGGTGGCGATGGCGTCGGCGTTGCTGGCGATGCGCTTTGCCATTCACGGAAGCGAAGTCACCGTGCCCAAGGTCGTTGGTCTGACTCCGGCGGAGGCCGAGCGTGCGATGGCCGGACTCGGCCTGACCCTTATTGTCGAGCGTCAGTACTATAGCGCCGATGTTGCCGAAGGCAAGTTGATATCGCAAGTTCCCACGGCCGGCATGAAAGTGCGTCGGGGTTGGCAAGTGCGCGCTGCGCAAAGTCTGGGACCCCAGCGGGTCGCGATTCCGGACGTGTTCGGCCAAAGTGAGCGCGCTGCCGACCTGAATATTCGGCGGCGCGGGCTCGACATCGGAGCCGTGGCGTACCTGCAGATGCCGGGAGTGCCCGCCGATCAGGTGCTCGCGCAGAGTCCCCCGCCCAATGCGAGCGGCGTTTCTGTTCCACGGATCGATCTGCTCATTACGGCCCCGCCTCCACCGCAATCCTTTGTCATGCCAAGTTTCCTGGGGCAGCCTCTGGGAAGCGTGAATCTCGTCCTGCTCGATGCGGGATTTCACGTAGGCAGCGTAACCGCAGCGCCCTCCGTACAGGACACGACTCAGGGCGCAATCAACATCTCGGCGCAAACGCTGGCGCCCCGGCAACCTTCGCCCGCCAGCATTATCGTGTCGCAGACACCAGCACCGGGTCAGAGAGTGAGTGCGGGGGCAACGATGAATTTCGAAGTGCGCTAGAGCCGATTTCAAGTGGAGTCGGAAACGCGCTCTTCTACGGTAATGCAGAACAAACCTGTAACCGCGAAGATCGCAAAGGCAGCGCGAAATTCGCAAAGGCTTTCCCCGGATTTCTTCGAAGATGGGATTTTCTTTGCGTTCTTCGCGGCCGTTCTTCGCGAGCTTTGCGGTTAAAAGCTTCTGATCTTCTTGACACTCACTCGATCCGCTGCAACATCGCTACGAAAAAGCCATCGCATAAGTGAACGCCCGGAATGGTCCGCAGATACGGCCCGTAGGAGGACTTGACATCCTGTGCGACGAATTCTCCGTCGGCCCGCAACCCTTCCAGCTGGGACGGAAGATCCAATACCTGAAACGACTGATTATCCTGCATTGCCTGTTCGACCACGCCTTCGCCTTCCTCGCGCTCGAGTGAGCAGGTGGAATAAATCAACCTTCCAGACGAGGCCACCTGTTTCATGGCAGACTGAAGAATCGCCAGCTGCCGCCCGTGCAGATCTCCAAGATCCTCCGCCTTCAGGCGCCACTTGATTTCAGGATTGCGCGCAATCGTGCCCGTGCCGGAGCACGGCGCATCGACCAGTACGCGGTCGAAGGGTTGGCCGGCACGCAGATCACGAATATCGGCATTCGTGACCCGAACATTTTTGGCGAGGACGCGTTTGCGCAAGATTTCGGCACGATGACGATGCAACTCGACCGCAACGACCTCCCCTTCGGGGTTGCGGTCGCAGATAGCCCAAGTCTTGCCTCCGGGCGCAGCGCAGCAATCCAGCACACGCTTTCCCTGGCCCACAATCGCGGCGACCAGCTGCGAGGCCTCGTCCTGAATGACAACGCGGCCTTCCGTGAATGCCTTGGTCTTCGTCACGTCTCCGGCAACGATGCGGCGCGCATCGCGGAGAAAACTCCCAGCCGAGATTTCGATGCCGTCCCGGCGGAGTTCCTCTTCTGCCGACGGTGCCCGCAATCGAATCGACGTTATGGGAACGGATTGGTTGTACATACAGATGTGGCGGGCCATCTCGAGGCCGTATTGCGAGGCCCATCGTTGCACGAGCCAGGACGGGTGCGCCGACGATGTTGCCAGCGCTTCAGGATTGGTGGCGGATGCGAGAAGTTCCCGGCGCGCTTCGGATGAAATGGAAGTGTCTGTGAGTTTCCGGAGCACGGCGTTGGCAAACGGCGCTGCTGAGCGCTTGCGCGCGCGCTTCACGAGTTCGACGCTCTCATGAATTGCGGCTCGCGCGGGAACGCGATCAAGCCACCCCAACTGGTAGGCGCCGAGACGCAACGCGGTGAGCACCTCCCGATCCAACCGTGCGAGAGGCTGCGAGGCTACTTTAGCGATCGTCGCGTCAAGCAACGAACGCCAGCGCAGCACTCCCATCACGAGTTCCGTGGTCAGGCCTTGATCTGGTGCCGCAAGTTCCGCGCAACGTGTGGAGTGCAGCAGCTCAGAAGCATAGGAGTCCTCCTGCTCGACCCGGAGCAGAATATCGAACGCCGCCGTGCGTGCTGGAGAGATGGGCATAGAAACTCTTCGGTCGTCAGCAACTGATCAGTTCGCACGCGTGTGGCGACGGATTGGGAATCGATGGATCATTCATCGAGGACCGCTGACAAATAGCCAACGACCAACGACTAGCGACCAACGACTCCTTCCCCCAACACTTCCCCATCGTACGGCCGATACCCATTCACGAAATCCGATGCCGACATTCTTTTCTTGCCCTCGACCTGCACTTCGATCAGTTCGAGTGCGGAGTGCTCGCCGCAACCAACTAGGGGTAGATGTCCTTCCATTTGGATCGTTCCCGGTGGGATTTCGGCCTCAACCGGGCGCGCGGACCACACGTGAAGGTTCTTGCCGCGAAAGCTCGTAAACGCGCCCGGCCAGGGTTGAAAGCCGCGTAGCCGGTTCCAGATCTCAGTCGCCGACCGCCGGAAATCGATCCGACCGTCCTCCTTATTAAGAATCGGAGCAAGGGTCGCACGATCTTCGTTTTGTGGAATCGGATGCACGGTTCCAGCCTGCAATCCACGGAGAGTTTCGATCATGAGTTCCGCTCCCATGATGGCCAGCACGGGGACCATCGTTTCGGACGTGTCATGCGGGCCGATGGGATGTTCCCGCTGCAAGAGGATGGGACCGGTGTCGAGGCCGGCGTCGATGCGCATGGTGGTCACGCCCGTGACCGTTTCGCCACTCGCAATGGCCCATTGAATCGGTGCCGCCCCGCGATATTTCGGCAGAAGCGATGCGTGCACATTCAGGTTGCCGAGTTTGGGCAGATCGATCATCCATAACGGAATGATGCGGCCGTAGCCGACCACGATGATGGCCTCAGGCTTGAGGGCGGTGAGTTCAGCCTGAAACTCGGCGTTGGTTTTGATCTTCTCGGGCTGTGCGACGGGGATGCCGAGTTTGTGGGCGCTCTCTTTCACCGGAGACGGCACCAATTCCATGCCACGTCCGCGTGGACGGTCCGGCTGCGTGACCACCAGCCGTACATGAAATCCAGACTCCACCAGTTTCTCGAGGGTCGGGACAGCAAAGCGCGGGGTTCCGGCGAAGACGAGGCTCATGGCTGTTAGCGAGTGGCTGATGGTCGTTGGCTTGTGGTGAAGCGGCGTCAAGCGCGACCTGCGATCATCGCAAAGTTGCGCCGGAAAATCTCACCACTCCCCGGCTTTCATCAGCTTGCGGATCTTGCGTTTCATCAGATCGCGCTTCAGGGCGCTGATGTGGCTGATGTAGAGTTTGCCATTCAGATGATCGGTTTCGTGCAGGAAGGCCCGGGCCAGAAGTTCTTCGCCGGTCTTCTCGAAGAAGTTCCCTTTCACGTCCTGGGCGCGAACTGTAACTTTGCACGGGCGCGTGACCGACTCGCGGAACTCCGGGATGCTCAGGCAGCCTTCGTTTTGTGTGTGGCGGCCCTCGCTGTGAATGATCTCGGGGTTCGCAAGCACAAGCTTGGCGTTCGGGTCTTCTTTGAAAGTCGTATCGATGACCGCAAGGCGCTTCGAGATGCCGATCTGCGGCGCGGCCAGGCCAACTCCGTGCGCGGCATACATCGACTCAAACATGTCGTCGACCAGCTTTTGCAGTTCCTCATCGAAGACTGTGACCGGTGCGGCCTGCTTCTCAAGCACCGGATTTCCATATTTCACGATCGGATAGATCATTTCAGGTGTCAGGTCTCAGGTCCTAGCTCTCTATGGTGGGCCCGTTCATCAATAGTTTTTCAATTGCTCAATGTAGCCTTCAAAGTTGCGCCTGGTTTCTAGAACCGAATCTCCACCAAACTTTTCGAGGGCCGCGCGGGCCAGGGTCAATGCAACCATGGCTTCGGCGGCGACGCCCGCCGCCGGCACCACGCACACATCGGAGCGCTCATAGGCGGCTTTCACGGGCTCACGAGTTGTAAAGTCTACGGACTGCAACGGGCGGCGCAAAGTGGAAATTGGCTTCAGGTAGCCGCGCACGCGGATTTCTTCGCCGTTGGAGACGCCGCCTTCGATTCCCCCGGCATTGTTGTGAGCGCGGCTGAATTTTGTGTATCTCGACTTGGCCTCGTATCCGATCTCGTCGTGAACCTGCGAGCCTGGCGACGCGGCAGCGCTGATTCCGGAGCCGATCTCCACCGCCTTTACCGCTTGCAAGGACATGACCGCGGCCGCGAGCATGGCGTCGAGGCGCTCATCCCACTGCGCGTACGTGCCAAGGCCGGGCGGAACGTTGTGAGCAACGACTTCGAAGACTCCTCCGACCGAATCACCGGTCCTCAGAACCTTGTCGACTTCCTCTTTCATGCGTTGCTCGGTATCAGGATCGGCGCAACTCAGCAGGATTTCGGTCTGGTTGGCGACCGTCTTGATCTGCTCCCAGGAAACTTCATTTTCCAGCGACGCGCTGCCCACCGAGATGACGTGGCTGAGCACTTCGATTCCGAATTCGCGAAGAAAGAGCTTGGCGAGGGCGCCCACAGCAACGCGGGCCGCAGATTCTCGGGCGGAAGCGCGCTCTAACACGTAACGCGCTTCAGAAAAGTTGTATTTCAACGCCCCTGCAAGATCGGCATGGCCCGGACGCGGTGACTTCACGGCCTTGTGTTTCGTGGGATCGCCTTCCGCGACCGGAAGTGATTCCTGCCAGTTCTTCCAATCCTTGTTCTCCAGCAGCACGGCAATGGGCGACCCAATCGTGATGCCGTGGTGAACACCGGAAAGGATGTGGGCCTTATCGGTCTCGATCTTCATGCGGCCGCCGCGTCCGTAACCTTGCTGTCTGCGCCAGAGATCGCGGTCCAGAAAATCCTGGTCTACGGCCAAGCCTGCAGGCAGGCCGGAGAGGAATGCAACCAAGGCTTCGCCGTGGGATTCCCCGGAAGTGAAGTAGCGCAGCATAAGCAGTTGATTCTAACCGATGAATGCCGAAGGGCCGAACCGGCGAACCGGAAAACTAATGGGTTTTCTGCCGTGACAGTGAACTCCCAAATCGGTAGAATCACTTGGTCACCTCGTCTCCAGCCCAATTCCGGGCTCCCGCCACGATGTGTGCGCCCCGACGTTCTCTGGCCCAGGAGGAATGGTGTACTTCGATGAATCGATTCCGGCTGTAAAAAATGAAAGCAAGATTCGCTGTTTGATCGCAGACGATCACGTGCTGGTGCGACAAGGAATCCGGCGGTTATTACAGGATGAGCACGACCTGGAAATTGTCGGAGAGGCGGGAGATGCCGCCGAAGCGTTGAAAGGCGTAATGGAGTTGCGCCCCGATATCGTGCTGATGGATATCGGTATGCCTGGATTTTCGTCGTTCGAGGCCGCGCGCGTCATACAGAGTGATTTTCCGCGCACCCGCGTAATTTTTCTTACCATGCATGAGGATCAGGACTACGTGATGCAGGGGCTGCAGGCAGGCGCTGCCGGCTATTTATTGAAGGACACACCCGCCTCGAAGCTGACCAGCGTTTTGCGCGATGTCCACCAGGGCGGGAAGTTCGTCAGTCCAGAAGTACTGGGTGGCCTTCTGGAGAATGGAAAGCTCGGCATTCAGCAGGAAAGGCCGCGTCCTTCGCGAAACGCTCTGACACCGCGAGAAACGGAAATCATGAAGCTTCTCGCCGAAGGGCACACGGTTCGGAAGATCGCCGGCATGCTGGGGCTCAGCCTCAAGACTATCGAGGCGCACAAGTTTAATCTCATGCGCAAGCTCGACATTCACAACAAAGCCGAACTCGTGCATTGCGCGATCCGGAAGAAGCTCCTCAAGGTGCCAGTGGGATTCTAGCGGCCGATTCTTCGGTCAGCAGCCCGCAAAGTTCGCCAGCGTTTCAAGGTCCGATACCTGCAGGTCTGGTTGTCCTTTCGCCTGTTTGACGGCGCCGATTCCCGCTCGAGCGGACGGCCGGTTTACCCAAACCGTGGCGAGTCCCAAAGATTGTGCCGGGAGTACGTCGTGGTAAACGCTTTGTCCGACGTGCAGGATGCGGTTCTGGGCGACCTTAGCCTTCCCAAGAGCCAACCGGAAGATTTCGAGCGCAGGTTTATAACAGTGCGCCTCCTGGGCGGTGGTGACAGTGTCGAATTCCACCGGCAGGTATCGACGAGTTTGCTCGAACAGGTCGTCATCGGTATTCGAGATGATGGCAAGGCGATAGCGCTTGGCAAGCTTTTTTAGGGCCGCCACTGTGTCGGGCCACGGGCGCCAATTCGAGAAGGAATCAGTCAGCGCGTTCATTTCTTCCATGCTGGGCGTGAAAGACAGCCGCTTTCCAAAGGCCTGGACAACGGATTGCAAGACTTCCCGGTACGTCCGGTAAGCGCCGGACTCGGCCTCTAGTTCAAACTCGCCGTAAAGCTCCAGAAGTTCCGCATCGGGCAGAGGCTTGCCATGGGCAGCGAGCAACGGCTTCAGGGCGGAGAAGATCCCAGTCTCCCAATCGATGAGAGTGCCGTAACAATCGAAGGTCAGCAGGTTGAAGTCGGAGGGATTCAGCATGGAGCGTCTTTACTGCGACTCTTTACTGTGCTGCCTGCGCACAAGAAAAGAAAACCTCGAAGAGCCACTGTAGCGCCGGCGTCTCGGCGGCCCATCGAGTGCGGGAGGTACGCCCGCGCCGACAGCCGGCAAGAGTCCGGCGCTACAAAGGTCTCCGAGGGCCGTGGAGCGACGGGCGTCTCGCGCGTCTAGCCGAGCGGAGGCGCCCGACTCTCCAACCGAGATTAAGAAGCTTTATTGGGCTACTTCAAGAGGCGATTCCAGCTTGAAGCTCACGGCGGACTCCGCCGGGAGCGTGACGTCGCGGTTTCCGGTATAAGCCGAGCCGGCAGTTCCGGCGCCGCCGCCGACCAGGGCTCCGATCGCTGCGCCCTTGCCACCGCCTGCCAGTGCGCCGATCAGGGCGCCCGCGCCCGCACCACCGCCGATCATCGCGGCCGTGCGCTTGCCCTTGCCTTTCTGAGATCGCTCCACGGAGGAGGTTTCGATGCTGTGCTGCCGGCCGCCGACGGTGATGGAGTCAAGCTTGATCTGCAACAGCGAAGCCCCTTTGAATTTGCCGGCCGCATGAGCCGCCACCACCGTGCCGGTCGCGGTCGCGCCGGACTGGATCACAGTCCTGCCCTCGACTTCGACAGGATTCGCCAGGGAAGCGGAGAAGCTCTGTCCCGGCTGGCTTTCCTTGGAGCTCAACGTCTCGCCCAGACGAACGGTGATCACCGTGCCGGTGGGAACGACCAGCCGAGGAGCCGCTTCGTAGGGTCTCGTTCCTCTGGTCTTCCCGGAGCTCATCGCCCCGCCGGATTTGTCGCTGGCATTGTCGCTGGCAGTGGGGTTATTGGCGTCGTTGCTGGTCGCCGGATTACTGGCATCGTTCGCTGGCGGTTTGCTGGTACAAGCGATCGTCGCAAATGCGACATAGCAGGTCAGGGTGAGTAGTGCGAGGCGGAATCGCATGAGAACCTCCAATCAGAAATGTATCGAAAGCACGGTGTCGCGCAAAGTACGACTAGTACATTGGACTGTTGATCTTCCGGTTACGCTTTGACCGGGGGCTGAACCGCCACTGGCGTGGAATCATCGCTATCCGACAAATTCAATCCGGCCAGCGGCAGAGTTTCAGCGGTCACGGAGGCTGCCGGTTCGGGGACCGGAGCAGCTTTCGGGGCCAGGAACTTCGCCGTATTCAGAAGAGGACGTCCCAGAGAGGGGCTGTAGCCTGTCCAGGGATTGTCTTGGTCACCCTCCCGCTCGAACAGGGCCCGCATGCTTTCCATTTTCGAATCGAGATCGTCCATGTAGTGAAGCAGGAGCGCTTCAGGAAACATGGGCAACTTGGGTGAGCCGAACTCATACTCGCCGTGGTGGCTGATGATGAGATGCTCGAGCAGCGTTTTGAGTTCGGGCGGAAAGTCCGGCAGGAACATGAGCTTCGCTTGCAGCATTTCCAGCTCGATGATCATGTGCCCGAGCAACTGCCCGCGGGTGGTGTAAGAGAAGGAGCGGTTGTAAGTGAGTTCGTAGATCTTGCCGATGTCGTGCAGGAACGCGCCCGCCAGCACCAGGTCACGGTTGACCTGGGGATAATTCCGGCAGATTAGATCGCAAGAACGCATCAGGGAAACGACATGATCGAGCAGGCCGCCGATGTAGGCATGATGCAGCGTCTTTGCGGCGGGAGCGTTGCGATACGCCGGCGCGATATCCGGGTCGGCCATGAAGGCCTCAATGAGCGCCTTCAGGTGCGGATTCTGAAAGCTGGCAACATATTCGGTGAGGGTTTGCCAGAGCTCGTCAATGTTCTTCGTGGTCTTCGGGAGATAGTCGCAGTAGTCAATTTCAGTATCGCCTAGCTTCCGCAGCTTGTGGATAGTCAGCTGAAAACGGTTCTTGTATTTGTTCAGCAGACCCTTGACCTTGAGGAAGTCGTCCTGTTCAAAAGCACCCAGCACTTCCTCGACGTTGTCCCACATCTTGGCTTCAAGCTGGCCGCTGCGATCGCCGAGGGTCAAGGCGAGGTAGGGTTCGCCGCTCTTCTTGGGCTTGACCTGTTTCGACACGACCACGAACGTGGAAGTGATGACTCTGTTTTCCTGCTGGACGCAGTCGGTGATGAAGAATTCTTTCATGCGTTTCAGTCGATGCCCCCGGAGCGCACTCGTCCTTCTGAGAAGTGCGCTCGCGCGAACGGGACGCTATCGAAAGATACCAAGCTTTTTCTTCTTCTTGAGATTTTTCGCGCTCGAGTCCTTGCTGGCGGTTTCGACCGGCTTGGTCTGGTTCGGACTGGCTCCGGAGTCGACGTAGCCGGCGTGGACATCAATGAACGCTTCTTCACGCAATTTCTTCAGATAGACGCGCAGTGCAGGCTGGAGCTTCTGGTAGTACAGCGCGTCCTGGATCCGGGGCTCCATTTGCTTCAGCGTGGGTATGCCCGCCATCTGATGCTCGGTCACCTTAAGGATTACGAATCCTTGCTTGGTGCGAATGACGTCGGTGACCTCGCCGGCCTTCATTGCGAAGGTCCGGTCTTCGAGTTCCTTCGACAGCGTGCCGCGTTTGAACAGGCCGAGATCGCCACCCTGGGCGGCGCTGGGTCCATCGGAGTTTTTCTTCGCGACTTCATCGAAGGCTGCGCCTTTGTGAATCTGGTCAAGTATGCCGTTGGCCTTGGCTTCTGCCGCGGCCAATTGTTCAGCGTCTGGAGCTGCAGGCGCTGGAGGAGGTGTGTCGGCAGGCTTGGCGTCGGCGGCTGCAGGGGGCGAGTCCGGAGAAGCTTTGGGTTCGGGCACCTTCGAGGGTGCGGCTTTCTGCGTGGAAACCAGAATCTCGCTCAGACGGATCTGTTCCGGCTGCTCCATCTCGCTTTTGTGCTCTTCATAGAACTTCTGCTCATCTTCCTTCGTGATGTTCAGGTGTGACCCGACTTCTCGGGCGATTACCTGTTGCGTGATGATCTGGTTGCGGAGGTTCTGCTTGAAGTCTTCGTAGGAGATGCCTTGCGACTGCGCAGCCTTTTCCAGTTCCTCCATCGAGTCCAGGTTCATCTGCTTGCGCATTTCATCGAGCTTCTTGATCAACTCGGTGTCAGCAGAGATGCCCAAATCTTTGCCCTTTTCAAGGAGAAGCTGCTGGTCGATCAGATCACGCAGGACATCGCGCTCCCGCTCGGCATAAGCCTTGTCCGCGTTGGCGGCGTCTTGTTGCTTGATCTCGTCCTTGAGCTGCTCCTTGCTGCGTGCATAGTCGGAGCTGGTAATGATGGAGTTATTAACGCGAACAATAATCTCCTCAACCACCGTATCTGCGCTCAAGAACGCGGGGAGTACGAACAGCGAAGCGAGCAAAAACACGAAATGCGTCTTCTTCATGAGGGAGTCACCAGGGAGATCCGAGCTGGACCCGTTCCAACTTCACAGGAGTGCATGCTTAGCACAGATTGTAACCCCGAAGGCCGGCCATGAGCCAGCTGAGAAGGCTGATTCCTCGCCTCAGAAGTATCTTAATTTTCTGTAGCTTATGATGCGCCAGCCCTTACCAGCGCCAGGGCCGTGATGTCGTCCTGCAGCGGCTGAGCGCACGCGAAGCGCTGCACATCGTCAAGGATGGAGCGGCAGATTTCGCGGGCCGGTGTGCGTTGCGAGTTTTTTAGAGTCGCTTCCACCCGGGCCAGGCCGAATTCCTCGCGCTTGTACTCAGCTTCGACTACGCCCCGCGAAACTAGCGCAAGCACGGCACCCGGTTCCATGACGATGAGGCGGGCTTCGACCGGAGCCAGCGCGAACAATCCCAGCGGAAGCCCGGTCGCGCCCAGCTCGGAAACGCCCTCCCCGTCGCGGACAAGCGCCGGAGTATGTCCCGAGTTGAAATAGCAGACAATCCCCAAATCTTCATTGTAGCAGCCGGCGAAGGCCGGACTGGAATGCACGCCTCCAGCAGCTTCCATGATGGCGCGGTTCATCCGCAGGCAAAGCTCGGTCATGGCGTCGGTCTCGTTGGCTTCTTCGGGGGCGAGCAGCTGGGAGCCGACTTCACGAAACACCTTCTGCGCTTTCGCGAGAATTCCCTGGTTTTGCGCACGGCGGCCCGCGACATCGAGCAACCCAAAGAGCACGCGCGAGGGGCTGACCCGGAACGAGTCGTAGAAATCGCCGGCGGTGCGCTGGCCTGCGAAGGCCGCGGCGATCTCCGCTTCGCGCAATACTGGAAATGCCGACGGAACCGGCTCGATCGCGAGAGCTGGTTTCTTTTTGCGAAATGTAAGGAGTGAAATCACGGCCCGAGCAGGCTGAAGTTAGCACAGAGCAATGCGGTTGCCTAGGGACGAAAGTGGGGGGCGATGCTCGCTAGGCCAAAGCTCGGCGACGGAAGGCCCTGTCTGCCAGATAGGCCTCGCAGGATCGTGGCTGCCGCAAGCAAAGACCACGTGGGGACGGGCGCCCCTGCCCGTCCGGTCGAGCGCAGCTCGACTTCAGGGGCGAATTGCCGGTGCCGGGTGCGGAGGCTCCTCCGCCGGGCGGACGAGGGCGTCCGCCCCTACGTGGACGTGCTGATCCTGCCCGACTCTGTATTCCGCTTCATGACCGGGGAATTCGGCAGATTGGCGTAACGCGCCCCAGAACAGACAAAAGCCGTCAAACGCACCAGTGTTCCGAAAACGCAGAAATCACTCGCGAATTGTCAGCAACGTGGAGGTTGTTCGGCAAGCCGTTTCGGGAAGTTGGCCGCCGCGTCGGGGGAGCGCTGGGGCCCTCTACTCCCCGTACTTGCTCGCGAGGAATTTGCCCACATCCGATTCCATCTGGCCGTAATCGGAATGAATGGTGGCACGCAGGGCGGCTTCCGCTGAACTGCCCTGCCCGATCCTGTCAAGAATGCGTTCTACATCGCTCATGCCGTATGTCTCGACGATGTACTGAACAGCAGCGAGCGATTCCGCGTAGGCTACCACGGCTTCCATGGTCGAGAAGCGCATAAAGCTGCCTTCGAGCACATTGTAGGGGATGGCTTGCTGGGCTCGGAACATTTGACCCAAACGGCGTCCTTCCGCCGACAGCGACTTTCCCTCGACCGCCTGCGCGACGCCTTCATTCAGCCAGGTGGGACAGCGTCCGCCGGTAGCCTGGCTGACGAAAGAATGCGCCAACTCGTGTTTCAGCACGCGAGCCAGTTCGGGGGTCATGGACGTGATCCCGCTGATCGGAATGCGCAGCTTGCCATCATTCACGGCGCCCGACCAGGAGGGTGCGTGCGTCACGTCGAAGAATGCCTGCTCGGTATAAAGAATGACGGGAATGCTGGCGCGGGGCGCGACTCCGAGCTGGCGAACGAGTTCATCGTATTCGGCCTCGAGCGTGGCAAGTAACTCGCGGCGCAGCTGCTCAGAAGTCTGCTTGCCTTCGTAGCGCAAAGTGAAATGGCTGCTTTCCCGCTGGGCGAAATCGGCTTCGGTCGTAGACTCGCGGTTCGCTTTTGCCAGATATTGCTCGACAACGGGGTCAGGGCGCAGTTCAAGGGAGCGTTTCCAGGAGCGGATGGCATCCTTAGTCCGGTCGGCGGCGAACTGCACGTAGCCCAGCACGGTGTAGGCGTCGGCCGAATTGGGATTGGCGCGCGCCGACCGCTCCGCATAGGACAAAGCCGCTGCCGCATTCCCCGACCGCACCAACACCATCGCGTAGTAATTCAGAATGGTGGAGTTCTCGGGCTGAAAGCGGAGCGCCGTTTCAAAGTAGCGTTTCGCCTGGGGAAGATTGCCGTGCTCAAATTCGTGTTTGCCGGCGAGAAAGTACGCGGTGGCCGACAACTCCGGCTTCCCTTCTTTCTCCAGCGACGTCAGAGCATCGACATCCACATTGCCATCGTGAACAACTTTCGTGTCCAGATCGTTGTGTCCGGCAAGGCTGTCCTCGGGAACGAATACCGGTAAGTCTTTCGCGGGACCCTGCCCGTTTGCGGACAAGGCATAGGCGGGGGGCAGGCCGCCTGCCTCAATACTTTGCACCGACGATTTCGATATCTTGTACGAGTCATCGCCCACGTCGTACTCGACGTGTTTGCCATTTTCGCGAACGTGATCGGCCCAGATCGTCCGTCCGTTTTTCAGGTGAATGACGTCGGCGGATGAGCGCAGCCTGGCGAAAGCTCCGAAGGAGAGCAGGCCCGCAACGAAGAAGATGACACGCGTCCGCACTCTGGCGCATTCTAACAACGGAGACGGAGCCTCAGTAGGTGACCCAAGTAACCCGGAAAGCAGCAAAATGGACACTCGCCGCGGTGATACTCACGGTCGCGAGCCGAGGCGCATCCGGCCAGTCCGCGCCTGACTCCGTTGCTGGAACTCCTCCGCAGACGCTCAATTCGGGCTCGCCCGGGACGCCTGCGCAGGGCCTCTATCTGAACTTACAAAGTGTCGGCTTAGATCCGGCGCGAACCTTTCACATTCGCGGAGCGTCACTCGACCGCCCAGATCTGCACGTCTCCCTGGAAGATGGAGAAATCTCTTTTACGTCCGACATCGCGGGACGAGTGACTGGCGCGTTTTTTGAGGGCGATGGAGAACTGCTGCTGACTCCGCCGAATCAGGTGGAGCGCGCGTCGATGGCGCTCTTCACCGGCATGGCGATTCTGGAGGAACGCTTCTCCACCGGATATCTTCGTTTCAACGACGAAACCTTCGCCGAGTTGCAGCCCTATCTGCGAGCCACGGACGGTGCAAAGGAGTTCAGCTCGCGTTGGAACGAGACCGCGCGCAGCTTGGCCCAGCTGGATGCCCTTCGCTTGCTCGCGACGTTTAGCCGCGCTCTGCCCGTCGCGGGCGGACTTAGCGATGCGGCGAAAAAGCAGATACAAATTGCCACTTCCTCCGATCGCATGTTGCATTTGCGATTACAAGGGCAAAAGCTAGGGACGTTTGATGTGTACTTCGATACGCAGGGCGTCGAAGAAATATGGGCTGGGCAGACCAAGAACGTCGATGGGGCGACCTTTTACGACTTGTGGACATCTTTTACACCGATCCAGTCGCAAACTGGAGCTACCCAGAAGACAGAGGGCGAGGACGTTGCCACCTCACGCTACAAGATTCAAGTGGAAGTCAAACCTCCGACCACCATCACGGCCGAAGCATTTCTTCAGATGGAAGTCCGACAAGGCGGTGAGCGAACCCTCTACTTTGAGCTTTCGCGCTTCCTCCAAGTCAAAGAAGTGGACGTTGGCGGCCATCCCGTGGAGTTCATCAACAATCCGGCGATGGATGGCACCCAACTCGCTAGAAGAGGGAATGACCTGGTGGCCGTCGTCTTTCCCGAGCCTCTGCGGCAGGGCGAGAAGCTGGAGCTGCGGTTTTTGTATGGCGGGGAGGTTCTCTCCGAAGCCGGAGGCGGGCTCTTGTACGTGGGCGCGCGTGGAACCTGGTATCCCAGTCGCGGCCTGCTCATGTCGAATTTCGATCTGGAATTTCATTATCCGCCTGGCTGGACGTTGGTCGCGACGGGAAAGAGAGTCACGGGCGAGGACGCCGCCAGCGACAGCGCGAACTCAGGGCGAACAGAGCAAGGCACGCACTGGGCTACAGAGCGCCTGAGTACTTTGGCGGGATTCAATCTCGGTCGCTACGAGCGCGCAACGGCTCGCACGGGAGAAGTGAAGGTCGAGGCCTACGCCTCACGCAAGATGGAAAAAAGCTTTCCTCACAGCACGGAGGTGCTCATCAGTCCTCCGGATATTGGCCGCCCCGCTGGTACGCCCCGCCCTGCCCTTCAGCAGCCTGTGGTCCCCTCGCCCGCTCGGAATGCTCAAGAAGTTGCCGATAATGGCGCGCGGGCGGTCGAGTTCTTCTCGCGCCTGTTTGGCCCATATCCTTACAGTTCACTCGAGCTGACCCAGATGCCTGGTCGTATCAGCCAAGGCTGGCCAGGTCTGGTCTTTCTGTCGAGCTTCGCTTTCCTCACGCCGGAAGAAGCCACGGAATTGAGCAAGAATCCGCTGGATGGCGCGATGAACCGCCTTACCCTGCCGCATGAAATCGCCCATCAGTGGTGGGGTGACCTGGTGGGATGGCGCACGTACCGTGATCAATGGATCTCTGAGGCTCTCGCGAATTATTCCGCGCTGATGATGATGGAAACGGAAAAACCTGGAGAAGTCCGACTGATTCTCGAACGCTATCGCGAGGAACTGCTTGAGCCCAACAAGAATGGCGAAACCCTTCGCGATGCCGGACCGGTGAGCCTGGGACTCAGGCTGAACTCGTCGCATTTCCCGAACGGCTACGAGGCCGTCAGCTACGGACGCGGAACCTGGCTGTTCCACATGTTGCGTCATATGTTGCTCGATGCTGAGGCGAAGCAAGCCGGGCATGCGGAAAACGTCCGCTCGGAGAGCGAAGAGCCCTTTGTGCGCGCCTTGCGGAAGGTGCGCGAGCGCTACGCGGGGAAGGCGATCACGACCCGCGAACTATTCGCGGTCTTCGAAGAAGATTTGCCGCGATCGCTGTGGTACGAAGGCCACAAGTCGCTCGATTGGTTTGTGCAGGGGTGGGTGGAGGGAGCTGCTCTTCCGCATTTCCGGACACAGAATGTGCGATTCGTGAAAAAAGCGAACGGCACGGAAGTAGTGGGCGTAATTGCACAGAAGGACGCACCGCAGGACCTGGTGTCGGCAGTCCCGGTTTATGCGGTAACTGCGGGTAAGCCCCTCTTGCTCGGAACAGTTCTCGCCGATGGACCCGAAACACCATTCCATTTCGCGGTTCCGGTGGGAACGAGAAAAATTGTGCTGGACGCGTATCAGACGATGCTCACTTCTAAATAGAAGACGCAACGTAGCGTAATGGAATGGAGGGACGGGCGTCTCGCCCGTCTGCGGCGGCCCTCTCCACTCATTGGACGTTCGGCTCTCGGACCGGGATCGCCGGGGACGGCTTGGATTTGTCGGTTCCGGACCCCTCGTTGGTGATCGCGGATCCCGGTGCAGCGCTGGTTGCTTCAGAGCCAGCTGCATTCGAAGGCGGTTCGGCAACAAGCTTCTTTGCCGATACCCTCCCCACAATCACAAGATCAACTCTGCGATTTTGCGCGCGACTCTCATTGCTGTTGTTATTGGCGACCGGATGATATTCCGCGTATCCGGCTGCCGAGAGCCGCTCGGGGGCGAATCCGAACTTTGTAATCAGCAATCGCACCAGTTCGGTGGCGCGGGCAGTCGAGAGCTCCCAATTGTCGCTGAATTGCGCATTGTGGATCGGTTTGTTATCGGTATGCCCTTCGATGCGCACGCGGTAATTGCGTTCGGCGAGCAGCCAGGCAATCCGGCTGAAGGTACCGACTGAGGTGGCGCGCATCTTGGCCGAGCCGCTCTCGAAAAATCCGACCTCGCGCAAGCTGACGATTAGTCCGTCGGGACCAATGGTGACGGCAACTTCATTTCTCTTGATTTCCGGCGCCAGCGCATCCTCTAGTTCCTGGCGAAGACTGCCAAGGTCGCCGGCCTCCGACGCTCCCAGGACGCCTTTTGGACTGGGTACGATCCGTCCGAGTGCGGCTGTGCGTTCCGCGTTCTCAATCGCCTGCACGGTGTTGAAGGGAACAGGTTCCTTCGCATCGACTGAAATCGCGGTGCTGGAAGCGGGGAACACGCCGAGTTCCTGGAAGGCGACCTGAATGGCGACGGCGAGTTTGCCTACCTTTCGGCGATCTACTTGGGATGAGGAATACAAAACTACAAAAAAAGCGAACAACAAAGTGATGAAGTCAGCATAGGAGACCAGCCAGCGTTCATGATTGGCATGGGAATGGCGTCGACGGCGGCTCACGGATTCGACTCCGAAGGAACAGTCTCTTCTGGTGTCTTTTTCGCTTCCGCCAGAAAGCCGAGGAGCTTGGTTTCCAGCATTCTGGGATTCATGCCTTCCAGAATCGAGACGACCCCCTCCAACGCCATCTCGTGCACGATCTGTTCCTCCCGAATGCGGATCTTCAATTTGCCCGCCGCGGGCAGCAGAAAGAGGTTGGCGGAGCCGACGCCATAGATGGTCGCGACGAAAGCCACTGCAATACCGCGGCCGACTTCGTCGATCTTGTCCAGGTGCTGCATGGTTTGAATCAGTCCCAGAACCGCGCCAATGATGCCAATCGTGGGCGAGAATCCGCCGGCCGATTCGAACACGTGCGCCAGGTTCTCCTCCTGCTCAGCCTGGTTGTCGAGTTCAAGCTCCATCATCTTCCGCAGTTCCTGGGGTTCAGTCCCGTCAATGGCGAGCATGAGAGATTTCCTGAGAAACGGCTCTTTGATGGTGGGCAAAATCCGATCGAGCGAAACGATGCCTTCCCGGCGCGCTTGGTTCGCAAACTTCACTAATTCGCGCACGGTGGCCAACGGATCAACCCGGGGTGCCGCGAAAATATGTCCCAAACGCCGGAACGCTGACAGCACCACTGCCAAGGGGAACTGAATCAGGACTGCTCCCAAGGTTCCCCCAAACACGATCATGGCGGCCGTTGGCTGCAGCACCTGGCCGAGATTTCCCCCCTCCAGTAACAAGCCGGCCAGAATGCCTCCGACCGCGATCAGCACACCGCCGAATGTGGCCTTATCCACCCGAATTACCTCGTGGGTCCACTCTCGGGCTTGCCGGACTCTGGGGGCGGAGCAAGGGCAACCCGATTATCCCAGCCGGGAAAGATGCCGTTGAGCACGGCCCGGCGGAACTGCACAATGCGGTCCAGGATCTGCGGTACGTTTTCCCGAACCACAATCTTCTCGCCCGTCACCAGCGTGATCACGGTATCGGGAGCTTGCTCGACGAATTTGATCAAGTCCGAATTGACCACCAGAGGCTGATTGTTGAGCCGCGTCAGCTGAATCATCCCGAACGTCCTCTCCACCGTGCCACCGGACACACCAAGCTTCTGCTCTCTCTATCGGCACGGGGAGGAGGGGCCGTGCGTGCCGACAGAACGCAGCCGGTTACCGAGGTACTGCGTCCCTGGAACAAAAGGTCCTAAAGCACTTTCACCGTGGGCCGATATTCCGCCTGAACACAATTGGGTACCGTAACGAAGAAGGGACAGACCTTCGCAAGGCACGTAGCGGGGCGGTTCCAGCAAGACGGGCCCAGAAAAGGAGAAATTCAAAATGGCGCTTAGCATTCTGAATAACATTCCGTCTCTGGCCGCCCAGAATCAACTGGCGATCACGGGATCGAATCTGCAGCGAACCCTCTTCCGGCTTTCGTCCGGATCACGTATTAACAGTGGTGCGGATGATGCGGCCGGTCTGGCGATCGCCGACGGCTTACGAGCCAATATCACCGCTCTCACCCAATCTGCCCGAAACGCGAATGATGGCGTAGGCAGCTTGCAGGTGGCGGATGGCTCGCTCGCCCAGGTCACCACTCTGCTTAATCGTGCCGTCACGCTGGCCACCGAGTCGGCAACGGGCACGGTTTCCGACACGCAGCGCACTGCGTTGGACTCCGAGTTCACGGCCATCAAGGCGGAAATTAACCGGATTGGCAGCAACACCACCTTTAACGGAACGGCTGTGTTCACGGGCACATCGACAGACGTGTACCTCAGCGATTCCACGGGTGGCGGTGCCAGCACCATTTCAGTGGTTACCGGCGCTCTTTCCGCATTGGGAATCGGCTTGGGCGCCAATGCCAGCAATGTCCTGAGTGCAATCGCCAACCCGACCGCGACCAAGACCGCCACCATCGGCACCCAGACTTACACTTTCGTGGCCGCTCTCACAGGGGCCGCGAACGAAGTGAAGGTCGGCGCCAATGCTACCGCGACGTTGGCAAACCTGGCAGCCGCAGTGAACGGAAGTGCGGGGGCCGGCTCAGCCTATGGCACGGGCACAGTGGCGAATGCCGATGTCTCCGCCCTGGCTGCGGCCTCCACCGTAACCTTCACCGCCAAAGTGGCCGGAACTGGCGGGAACCTCCTGGCTACCACCACCAACGATGCAGGCATGGGTTTCAGCAATGGCGCAACCATGACCGGCGGGGCCGGATCCGCGGGCTTGACCACGGCCGCAGCTGCCCAGAGTGCCTTGACTGCGATCAACGGCGCCATTTCATCGGTTGCCGGCACGCGCGGCCAGATCGGCGCTGCCATCAACCGGCTGCAGAGCGCGGTCAACGTCATTCAGAACCAGTCCCAGAACCTGTCGGCTGCCGAAGACGGCATTCGCGCCGCTGACATCGCTCAGGAAGTGGCGAACATGACCAAGTTCTCCATCCTGAATCAGACCGGCATCTCGTCGTTAGCGCAAGCCAACCAGATGCAGCAGAGCGTCTTGAAACTGCTGCAATAGCAATACTCGGGTGAGGAGGGGGACCGCTCTCCTCCTCACCATTTCTCCACTGGGAATGCGTCATGAGCATCGATGCGGTTCAAGCCGTAATCGCCACAGCGCAAGCGCTCACCGATTTCGCACCCGTTCGCTCCGCATCCACCAGCGCTGAAGTCGCTCTACCTTCTTCCAACGATGTGCTGAAAACTTCCAACGATGTACTGAAAAACTTGCCGCAGGCTCGGCAGCTTCAGGTGGACGCTTCCTTCGGGCAGGCCAATCTGATTATTTATCGCATTCTCGACAAGCAGACGGGAGACTTGATCCTGCAAGTTCCGCCCGAACAGCTTCTGCAGATCGCTAGCAGTATTCAGGAATCGTTGCTCGCCGAACAGGCGAGTCCCGAACTTGACGTTCGCAGCTAGCCCGGGTTAGTCAGGAAGGAGAAGCATGTCGAGCACAGGTTTGAATCTCAACAGCCTGGGTATGAACCAGAGCACGGCGACTTCTGGATCCGGCATCGATGTCACCGCCGTGGTGAACCAGATCCTGGATGCGGCGCGCGCTC
>QIAH01000341.1 GCA_003225465.1 Acidobacteriota bacterium
CTTGACCTGGCGATCCCTGAGCTTCGAGCACCTTCGCTGGGCCGAAAGCGATCATCCGCCAATCAACTTAGGAGGCAACGAGTGATCCGTACCCTCTATATCGCTTACGGGGCTGCTGTCCTGCTCGGGTTAGGTGTAGCGCAATATCAAGGCTGGAGTCTGGCCACAGTAAATGAAGTGAAAAATGTCCCCAGGTCCGTGCGCGACAATCCCGGTTCGTATCGATCCGTCTACAGCTCCTATCACCATTACACGGGAGGCAAATGAAATGAGCCCTACGCTGGTAAACAGTGTCGTGAATGCCGTCGTGTTTGCATTTCTTGGGATCGTCGTCTTCACCGTGGCGTTTCTGGTGATGGACAAACTTACGCCTTATCATCTCTGGAAAGAAATCGTGCAGGAGCACAACACTGCGCTCGCCATTCTGGTGGGCGCGATGTCCATCGGCATCTGCATCATCATCGCCGCGGCGGTTCACTAAAGTTGTGGGCATTCTCCTTTTCATCACGGTCCTGCTCATCGCCGCCTGCGGGCTGATCTACGAGTTGATTGCCGGCACGCTGGCCAGCTACTTGCTGGGCGATAGCGTTCTGCAGTTCTCCACCATCATCGGTTGCTACCTGTTTGCCATGGGCATCGGAAGCGCGCTTTCCCGCTACATTCACCGCGGACTGGCTTATCGTTTCGTCTGGATCGAACTCATGCTGGGCGTGGTCGGCGGCTTCTCTTCGGCGCTGCTCTTCCTTGCTTTTGCCTACACGCAGGGATTTCAGTTGCTGATGTACGCGCTGGTGGTGGTGATCGGCGTATTGGTCGGCCTTGAAATTCCTATCCTGATGCGCATTGTCAAAGAGCGCTACCAGTTCCGCGACGTTGTCGCCCACGTGCTGACCTTCGACTATCTGGGAGCACTCGGCGCCTCGTTGCTGTTTCCCATTCTGCTGGTCCCGCGCCTCGGATTGGTGCGTTCCGCTCTGTTATTCGGACTCGTGAACGTTGCAGTCGCCCTGTGGAGCACCTTTCTCTTCGGCAAGCAATTGCCATCCACTCGCGCCTTGCGCTTGCTTTGCATTGTCATTATCTGCTTCCTTGGGGTCGGGATGCTCCAGGCGAAGCGCATCACCGCCGCTGCCGAAGACAACATCTATGCCGACGAAATCATCTTCGCGCGCGACACCCGTTACCAGCATATTGTCCTCACCCGATTCAAAGATGACATCCGGCTCTTTCTGAACAGCCATCTGCAATTCAGTTCACGGGACGAGTATCGCTATCACGAAGCCCTGATCCATCCCGGACTCTCGGCGGTGCCGACCCCACGACGTGTGCTGGTACTCGGAGGCGGCGATGGTCTCGCCGTGCGCGAGATTCTGAAGTATCCGCAACTAGAGAGCGTTACACTCGTGGATCTTGACCCAGAGATGACTCGCCTGTTTTCGACCCATCCCATGCTAACCGGCCTGAATCAGAAATCGTTTCTCTCCCCCAAGGTGCACATCATCAATGCAGACGCATTCCCCTGGGTTGACTCCAACACCGACAGCTTCGATTTCATCGTGATCGATTTCCCGGACCCCACCAACTACTCGCTCGGCAAGCTCTACACCACCGCCTTCTACAAAGCTGCCTCCCGTCACCTGAGCACCCAAGGTCTGATGGTCGTGCAAAGCACCTCTCCGATGTTCGCGCGCGATTCGTATTGGTGCATCGTCGAGACGCTCAAGCAGGCTGGATTGAAGACCTATCCCTACCACGTCTACGTGCCATCGTTTGGCGAGTGGGGCTTCGTGATCGCTTCCACCCATGAATACACGCCGCCAACGCTTCTGCCGGCCGGACTTCGGTTTGTTTCCGTCGACGGCCTATCCTCCATGTTTCAATTCCCACCCGATATGTCGCCCATGCCGATGCCGCCCAATCGATTAAACGATCAGGTCCTGGTGCGAGCCTATGACCAGGATTGGAAGGACATCAGTCATTGAGAATCTCGCGCCGGAAGTTTTTGCAATCCGGCAGCGCCGCGCTGATCGGGCTCTCTGTGAAAGGCGATCGCCCGATTACGGGCGGCTTCGTGAATGACTCGTTTGCGATGGGCCACAAGCTGCGCGTCCGCGCAGCATTTCCGATCGCCAAGAAATTCGAGAAACGAACAGTCGTGATTGTTGGCGGCGGCATTGCCGGCCTGAGCGCAGCTTGGAGGCTGCAAAAGAGAAGCTTCACAGATTTTGTGCTGCTCGAAATGAATGAACAGCCGGGTGGCAACTCGCGCTGGGGCGAAAACGAAATCACTGCTTACCCTTGGGCTGCACACTACGTCCCCGTACCCGGGCGGAAAGCGACTTACGTCCGGGAGCTATTCGAAGATGTTGGTGTTCTGAAAGACGGTGTCTGGGACGAGCGCTTCCTCTGCTTCACCCCGCAGGAGCGTCTATTTTTGTATGGCCGCTGGCAGGAGGGAATCGAGCCGGCGATCGGCCTCAATGAGAGTGATCGCGACCAGTTTCGTCGGCTCGAGGAGCAAATTCACGAGTTTCGTGCAAGAGGTGGTTTCACAATTCCCATGGAACTCGGTCTCTCTCCGGAGCATGCCGATCTCGACCAGATTCCGTTCAGCGATTGGCTGCGCAGCCAGCGCATGGATTCGCGAATTCTGGACTGGTACATGAATTACTGCTGCCGCGATGATTACGGCTCACTTGCTTCCGAGACTTCAGCCTGGGCAGGCATACACTACTTCGCGTCGCGCGAACTCGAGGAGAAAGGCCCCTTAACCTGGCCCGAGGGCAATGGATGGATTGTGAAACGTCTGCTGGAACGCGCGGGCACATTCGTACGATCTGGAAAGATGGTGCAGCGCATCACCCGGAAAGGAAATCGTTTTAGCATTTTTGCTGGCGAAACCGAGTATCAAGCCGAGTTTGTAATCTTCGCCG
>QIAH01000137.1 GCA_003225465.1 Acidobacteriota bacterium
TTCAAACCGGATGGCCTTGGAATCACTGATTACCGCGTAAGAATTATTAGAAAAAAATAGACCCCGCGTCAGGAGAATTCCCGTTCAAACTTCCCCTGACGTGGGGTCTGCGCCACTTCGTCTGTAGCTAAATTATTTCTTGCCGTGCGCCCCGGCAATACGGCAAAAGCCGTAGGATTTGCCGATTAGGCCACTAATCACGTCGGAAATTTTTCTTATTTTTTATGAACGCTACCGCACGCAGATCTGCTCTGCTGTGGCAACGTCTGCTTTCAAGCAGCATGGAACGCGGCCACCGCGTCGGCCAGCGTCGCGTGAAACGGGACAATTCTTTGGATCTGTGAACTGTGCGCGATCTCCTCGACGACTCCATGCGCGCCCACGACCCTCATTTCTCCACTCAGACGTTTCAATTTTTGCGAGGACGTCACCAGGGTCCCAAATCCTGTGCTGTCGACGCGTTGCACGTCCGCCAGGTCCACAATGACCTTCGACACGTTCTGCTGGATCAAGTCCTGAATCGCCGATTCCAAGTCTTCAGCAGTGCGACCCATGCCAATGCGCCCAGAAAGGTGCAGCACTACGATATCGGGCTCCACCTGTTCCTTCTTGATTTCGAGCATCGAGCGAACCCCTCCGCGAATGGCAATGGCTGCAAGTGGCGTTCAATCTACCAGACTGCGTGGACGAGAAGTGTAACTTCAAATTGGAGCGCATCGTTTGGAGCACTTTAAGATTCCGAAAGCCAGCATCGACAACTCCATGCATCCCGTGCAGTAGATCCTGTGACGGATGGAGGGACGATCCATTCCCAGGAGGAGCGCCAAAATTCGGAACCCACAATCTCCTCGGAACAAGCTGAAGACGGACGACTGACGACTACAGCGCTATTGCACCACCAGAGTGATTGGCGTGGTTTGCGAGAACGATCCCGAGGTCGCCGACACGTTGATCGTGTAGGTGCCCGCTGGCGTTCCCGTGGTGGTTGTAGTGGAACTGTGTCCGCCGCAAGCGGGCTGGAACAGGACAAGAGTCATCAGCGCCAGGAAGAACAGGCCACCCATGATCCTGCGACGCCTGTTCAGACGGCTTCCGATTCCCAGTCCCAGGAACGCGAGACCCGCGACGGGCAGCAGGCTCGCCAGGAATCTTCCTCCATCCCGGGTTAGACCCGCCGTAGTTGTAACTCTGGGAAACGTACTGATCACCAGGGTGACAGTCGAAGGACTCTGACCCTCGAGAGTGACAGGGTTCGTCGAAGGCGTGCACGTTGTGCCTCCTCCGGGAAGTCCCGACGAACACGCGATTGAGATCGAGGCGGTGAACACCGATGATGGCGTGATCTGGATTGGATAGCTCGCCGGATTGCCGGCGACCACCGTGTTGTTCGACCGGAGCGCCGTCAGTCTGAACGAGTTCACCGGGACCGGGCTTGCTATGGCTGTCTTCGAGAACCCTCCCACCGTAACCGTGCCGCTATTCGCAATTGTCCCCGGCCCCGTCGGCGTGAGGTTCACGGTTATGGTCGAACTCTGCCCGCCATTGATCACGCCTAAATTGCACAACACCTTATTGTCGGTAGGAGTTGTGGGGCACGTTCCTCCTGAAGCGGACGCTGACACAAACGTAACCGGAGCGCTACCACTGCCCGCCGCAAGGTTATCGGAGAAAGCGACATTTGAGGTCGTGTCGCCCGTGTTCGTCACCGTGTACGTGAAGCTAAGCTGGTTGCCCGCGTTAGCTGAATTCGCGGTTGGCGAAGCAACCGTAAGATTGAAACTGAGAGTCGGACCCAATTTGGAAACGAACACGTCCGGTGGCCCCTTCAATGCTGCCTGGAATGGAGCCGCGGTCGGAAAGTCGGTCGACGTGGTTTCACCGGTCACATATGTGTTTGTGTCCGTATCGAGCGTAATGCCCGTGCCGGTCTCGGTTCCTGATCCGCCCAACAGCGTTACAAATTCACTGGTGCTAGCAGTCGTACCGAGTGTGTCGAGGCGCGCCACGAAAGCGTCTTGTGAGCCTTTGAGAGTGCCGCCTCCGGGAATCGGATTTGAGGTCGGAAAGTTTGAAGAAGCGGTAGTCCCCACCACTCTGGCGCCTTGCACGCTGTCGACCGTGATCGCGTTACCGACATCAGTTCCCGTGCCGCCGAGAAAGCTGAAATAGGTCAGCTGTACGTTAGTCGACCCGGTGTTTGTTGCCGGGTTGTTGATTTTGCCCACGAAGGCGTCAATGCCGCCGCCCGAAGTCGCCTGCTTGCCCTGGATCCCCCCGCTGATTGTCGGGAAAGCGGACGAATCGGTCGAACCGGTCACGTATGCGTTTCCAGAGGCATCCACTGCAACCCCAAGCCCGATGTCGGTGCCCGTTCCTCCGAGATAAGTGCAGTACAACAGTTGGGCTCCCGTGTTAGTCCCTGGGTTCAACTTCGCCACGAAAGCATCCATCGGAGCCAGACCCGAGGTGGTGCAAGCTGTCGTTGTCGATTGGGTCGGAACATCCAGGCAGGCTCCGCCTGGATTGATTGCGTTTTTGATTGGAAAGTCGGTAATTGGGTTGTTGCCCGTAAAAAGGAAATTCGTACCGCCGGTGAAGTAGATGTTTGATCCCGCGGCATTGTTATCTACTGCGATGGCGCCTCCGGACACACTTCCATTGGAAGGGTTGCCGCCGCCAAAGTAGGTCGAGAACACCAGGCTGTTCGCCCCGGTACTGGTGGGAGCAACCTTGCTGATGAAGAACGCGTTGGAGCCTTGCAACGTCGATTGGAAGGTCCCTGCCGTCGGCGCCAGCGGGAAATTTGTCGAGTTCGTAATGCCGATCACGTACACGAAGTCCTTGTCGTCGAGCGTCATGCCCTTGGCCGTGTCGGTCTGGTTGCCCGAAAAGTAACTGGAGTAGATCAGGCTCGCGCCGCTTGAACTCAATTCGGTGACGAAGGTGTGCGGATTCCCCGGCGATACTGGCGCCGCCTGAAATGCATTCATCGTTGGAAAGTTGGTTGAGGTGGTGGTGCCGGCGATGTACACATTCGTGGCCGCATCTACCGCGATCCCCACGCTGGTGTCCGCCCCTGTACCTCCGATGTATGTCGCAAAGACGAGCGTTGCTCCGGTGGGGTCAAACTTGGCGACAAACACATTGGAAGTCGCACCAGGTTGGTATGTCGAGCTTCCAGGTGGAACGATCGGGAAATCGGTCGAGTTGGTTGCTCCCGTAACATAGATGCTTGCGCCCGAGTCCACCGCTATCGAGGGAAGCATCTCCGTGTTCGTGCCGCCCAGGTACGTCGAGTACGTCAGCACCGGGTCAATGACCAGCATCCTGCTGCGGTCATAGTCGTCGATTTCAAAACCAACTCGATCCCGAGCAAGCAGAGCAAATCGTCCTCTCACCGTCTTGCGAGACGACCCTGCTTGTTCCTGATATACCCGCGGAGCCTTTAAGCGGACGTCGCCATCCCCAGTACCCACAATGAGGTCGCCCGAATCCACCCTCAGTTCGCGTGCGCCCTGGAAACTCAATTGAATATTTTTCGGATCAGCACCGGGCGCGACCCGGAAGTCGTACTCCAGTTGTCCCTGATTCCCGTAGTACACGAGATCGACACCCGGATAAATCTGCGAGTAGCGCACGCGGCTGAACTGGGGCACATTGCGCCGCCACTTAGCGGGATCGTTTCCGATCAGATAATTGCTTTTTCCGGGGAGCGCATCCGTACCCACCAGTTGAGCGTTCGCGCGCGCACCCGCCAGTTTCATCCGCAGCACGGATGTGTTCGAATCTTTTGATCTGTCGTCGCCACGCGAGTGCCGCAACGTAAGCACGGCATCCTCGTCGGTCAGAAACAAGCCGTAATTGCTGCCTCGCGCAATGAAACGCACGCGCCCATCGGTTTGCCCCACGTTAGGCTCAAACATCAGAGGAAGCTTTCCGAAGCTGCTGAAGGTCGCGGGTTGCTGCTGCGCTCGCGCATCAAAGGCAGCCCACTGGGCGTCAGGAGCGGTGCCGTTCCCCTTCGGATGGGAACCAAGCGACAGAACCGTCGCTCCGGCTGCCACCAGCAGCAAGGCTGCCGGGAGAATTCGGGTCCATAACAGTCCTGTACCCAACCCACGACGATTCAATCTCACGAGTTCCTCCGAAGTATTCAATTCAGGTGGAGAGGAATGAAGAACGGCACAAAAATTTCCCTACGGCTCCGGGCATGCGGAGCAGCAGGTTTCTGTCTCCAAATCCGAGTGAAAAAAATAAGTAACTACTTAAACATCCGGCGGATAGCAGTGTCAAGCGAACGCAGCACCGCCCGCCCGTTCAAGCGTTGTGAGATGCACAATGCCGCCACGCGAGATGCCGCCGGCTCACAAAAGTGAATCGTGGGCGGCCGCAGGCACATAGAAACCCTTTCTCGGGGAGAAGAAACGAATTGCACAACAGCGACGTCCGCTGCTCCATTGCTTCGAACTCGACCTTGATCCAAGGTGTTTGTTTTCCGCGCGCCTCTGGCTCAACTGATGCGGGAAGCGGTTGGCACTGGGATTGCTCCGCAAGAACTCTACGCACGTGATCGGGTGCGTCCACTCCCTCACGATGTCCATTTTTTCGGACGTCGCCTAAGCGTTTACCGAGTCAGTTCCCAGTGCTTTTTGCTGTTGCAAATTGCTGATAACTAAGTAAATTGGCTTCACCGATTACAGATTTTTGGGCTGTTTTTTATAGAGGCTTGGCCGTCCGTCATATTTGCGCGGGCCCCCCTAGGGATCAGGCTGTGTTTCCGACAAACGATTGCCACGGAGAAAGCGCTCCAATGCTGCCAACATCCCCAGACCGCCGCTCGATGCGACGTTTCGATATGCGATTGCCCGCCGCCATTCGTCTCAACGGCGATGGCGCGAACGAATTCCTCACCGAAACCCAGAACGTCAGCGCGCGCGGCGTCTTCTTTTACCTCGATCGCGCGGTCGCTTCCGGCTCCCGCATCGAAGTCACTCTCACGTTTCCGCCACACGTCACGCTGACCGATCCCGTCCGGGTGCGTTTCGCCGCCCGCGTCATCCGCGTGGAAACGCCGCTGCCCTCTGCGCGTATCGGGATCGCAGCCGTCATCGAGGAGTACGAGTTCCTGCGCACTACTCCGGCGTCAGATTTTGCTTCCATGCCCCAGGAATGGAAAATGAATCCTGACCCCACACAATGACCTGGGGTTGCGTTCTGAAGCCCCGCAATTCTCGGGCCTGTGAGCGGACGGCCTTTTTCGCGCGGTGCACGGTCCGTCTAATCGCAAAGACCGCCGCTAAAGCGGTCTCTTAATAAATGGCTCTACGGCACGCCTGAAGGCCTGCCCTGATACGGACAAAAGTAAACGCCAGATTTCGAACCGCGTTTCAAAACTACGATCGAAAACCGAGTTTTTCCGCAGCCTGTAAAGGCCGTCCCTTTCAAAGCACAGTTGATCAGACTTTCCTCAGATCTTCTTGTTGAGTTCGTCCACTTCTTTTTTCAGGTGGGAATACCGGCGGACTACGGTGATGAGGTAGACAATGTGGATCGTCCAGGTCGCTGCGTACGCCGCATAGAGGAAACTCATCGGAGGGCGCTCCTCGGCTCCAGCAAGGCTTCCAGAGCTTGCGTTTCTTCCACCTCGCGCTTCGTCCGCTCCAGTCGATAGCGGGACCAGCACACCAGAAACGCGAAACACAAGAACGCCACCCAGTTGATCAGCAGCACGCGCAGCATGCGAGGATCAATCGACCCTCCGCCCCCAACCACTGGCTGCGGATGCTGTGTGCGGAAGAACCAGATCGAAAAGTACACCAGGGGTACGTCCAGCGCGCCGAACACCGCCAGCGCCGCTGCCAGCACGGGTGTCTGTCCGCTTGACGAAAAACGCCGCAAAACCAGATAACTCACATAGATCAGCCACAGCACCAGGGTCGAAGTAAGGCGCACGTCCCACGTCCACCAGATACCCCACACCGGCCTCGCCCACAATGGCCCGGTCACCAGAACCACCGTGCAAAAAACCACACCCACTTCCGCGGTGGTCAAGGCCAGCATGTCGGTCTGCTGCTCTGAAAACAGTCTTTTGATTAAAAAATACAATCCGACGAACGCAATTCCCGTAGTCACTACCGACGATGGGTAAACTCCCGCAGGCAAGAGGGTCCGGAACGCATACGGTGCGATGCACACCAACACGCCCAGCGCGATCACTACCCAGTTCGCAATCGTGTCCGTCTTTTGATCTCGCCGGACCAGATACTGGATTGATGCCAGGAAGTTAATGAAGAACAGCAGAAACGCCGTCCACGCCGAGGGCACGTGATAATAAAAAATCCGCTGCACATCCCCCATGGTCTGTTCGGTCGGGGCCACGACCAGCGCCTGGTACAGCGCATAACTCAGCAGTGCCGCTGTCAGCAATCCGAGGATGGGAAAGGCTTTCTTCATTCTGCGTGTAAGACCGTTCCAAACAAGGCCAGACAGCCAGTAGTAAACACCACATCGTAGGTCGCGAGCAATACGATCCAGAACTTAGCCGAAGTAGACGGATCGCCCACCAGGATCGTCGTGGTCGCTTCCACCATCGATAGTAACGCCGGGATCGTGATCGGGAAAAGTAAAAGGGGCAGCATGATTTCGCGACTCCTCGTCCGCAGCGACATCGCCGCAAAGAAAGTCCCATTCACCACGATTGCCCACGTTCCCAAAATTGCCACCGGAATCAACTGCCACGCCGGACCAAGCACCCGCAGCTTGTAAAAAACTATGAACAGCGGGGTCATCAGCGCTTCCAGCACACTTACAAAGATGAAGTTCCCCAGCGCTTTGGCTACAAATAATGAGTTGGCGGGCGCGGGTGAAACGCGATACGCGTCCAGCACCTGGTTCCGCAACTCCCGCGCCCACGTCTGGTTGAGTGCGACCACCGCCGCAAACAGGAACGCCACCCACACCAGTCCGCCCGCAATCTGGCGCGATTCCTCCGCCTCAGGGTCAAACGAGAAGCTGAAAACCACTACCACCAACAGCGCAAAAAAAAGCATGGAGTTGATGGCGTCCTTCGATCGCCACTCCAGCCGCACATCCTTCGTAAGCGTCGCCCAGGTGATTCCAGTCGGCGCACTCATGCCGTCTCCATGTACGTCAAATCCCGGGTGCGATTGACAATCTGTCCCGCATCCATCCAGATGAACTCATCCGCCGCGCCATCGAGCAGCGACGCCTGGTGGGTCACCACGAAAATCGTCTTCCCTTGATCGCGCATGCCGCCCAGCAGTTTCACCATCTCCCGCGCCGAGCGAATGTCTACGTTCGAAAACGGCTCATCCAGCAGAAGAATCTTAGGATCGTTCAGCAGCGCCCGCGCCAGCGACATCCTCTGCCGCATTCCCTGCGAGTACTGTCCAACTGGGCGCTCCAATGCCGGATCCAGTCCCACCGCCGCAATGACCTGCGCACAACGCGCCTCATCCTCAAGCCCGTAAAGCCGCGCGAAGTAACGCAGGTTTTCCACGCCGCTCATTTCGTCATAGAGCAGCGAAGGATGCGCCATGTAACCGAACTCCCGGCAGACTTCCCGCGGATTTTTCTTGCCCAGGATGGAGATTTCGCCGCGTGTGGGCGGGACCAGACCCGCAAGGATGCGGAGCAACGTCGTCTTCCCTGCGCCGTTGTCGCCCAGGATGCCATAGAGTCGGCTGGCTTCAAATGAGGTACTCACGCCCCGCAAGGCGGCGAAGCGTCCGAACTGTTTAACTAGATTGGTAACTGCAATGATGGGATTAGTCTGCGCCGTGTTGGGCTCGTTCACAGTCGGATGTGGGAGAAGCCAACCGCGTGCTACAGGGTGACGCCCTTCGAATCCTGCGTCTCGGTCATGGTCTTAGGGGGCGCCGAATTGGGAGTACCTGTCGCAGGATCACCCGGCTTGGCCGGCGCATACTTCGAAGCACACTTCGCCTGCAGCCCCTTGGCATGGAAAACCCCGTCTTTGCCAAAGCTGCCTTCCGCGAGCGCCTGCGAGTTGTCCTTGAACGTGTCTGGTGGTGGCTCTGTACCTGCATAGCTCACCGGCAGACTCAAGTCCTGCTCCACCAGAATGAAATCCACATGCGTGCCGCTGCGCTTAATCGAGCCCGGTTGCACATTACCCGCCACGCGAAGCCGCTTGGTGTATGCACTGTCACCAAGCCCCCGCAGCTCTTTGATCGTGACGTAATAGCTCTTGCTCTCTTGCACCCCGGTGTAGGCAAGATAGCCCAGCATCATCAGGATCAGAACGGTAGCGCCGCCGAATTTCAGGTATTTGCTGCTTTCGCTCGACATAAAGGTTTTCCCCGAGGCTTGTACCCAACTTTACGCGCAGCCCGTGTCCGGGTCAAGACACAATCGGGCAAGATCCCGGTTGCCCATTCCGCGCAAACTACAGAAT
>QIAH01000138.1 GCA_003225465.1 Acidobacteriota bacterium
GAGCGTCAAAGCACGAGATTCCTCGCTGCGCTCGGAATGACAAGTTCACATTTTTCGAGGTCACATTTTTCGAGTTCACATTTTTCGAGTTCACATTTTTCGAGTTCAGATTTTTCGAGGTCGCTCCGCATGATTCATCCTTGGCACGACGTAACTCCCGGCGACAAGCTTCCCGCCGAGTTCAGCAGCGTGATTGAAATCCCGTTTGGTTCGAGCGTGAAGTACGAACTGGACAAAGCCAGCGGGCTGATCAAACTCGATCGCGTGCTGTATTCCGCCGTCTATTACCCCGCGAACTATGGGTTCATTCCGCAGACTCTCGCCGAAGACGACGACCCTCTCGACGTGCTCGTACTGTGCCAGGAAGCCGTCGTCCCGCTAACCATCATCCACGCGCGCACCATCGGGTTAATGACCATGCTTGATTCCGGCAAGCAGGACCATAAGATCATC
>QIAH01000139.1 GCA_003225465.1 Acidobacteriota bacterium
AATATCCAGCCCACCAGGCAGGAAGTATTCTTCTTCGGCACACCCGCGGGCGATTCTCGATTTGATGAGCGCAACATCCCCGTGTGGGCCGATCATCGCGGACGCTTCATGTACGGCATCCCCGGAAATCAAGGGCGAGGGTTCAAGCTCGCGGACGATACGCGCGGCCCCGAGTTCGATCCGACCACGGGCGAACGCAAGATCAGCGGAGAGGCATTGCAGCGAACCCGCGAATATTTGGCGTTCCGCTTTCCGGGCATGAGGGATGCACCCTTAACCGAGAGCCGCGTCTGCCAATACGAGCAAACGCCCGATAGCGACTTTATTGTCGACCGGCATCCGTTGACCGGAAACGTCTGGCTGCTCGGAGGCGGGTCAGGACACGGCTTCAAGCATGGGCCCGCCTTGGGCGAACTCGTGTCCAAGCTCGTTGTCGAAGATGGGGAACCTAACGATTGCTGGAGCCTCAAGCGGTTCTCGGAAGCCAGCGGAAAAGCGGCGGTTTGATAGCACTCGGATGGTGCCCCATCCTCACCTCGCGTTCTTTGCGAGGTGAGGGTGGGGCTTTTCCCAACACCAAAACTCGAAAACAACTCTGAAGATCTGTGGCTTTGAAAGGGCACGCCTCAGCCGTGCCGCGAGACTGGGCCAGTCGCACCTGAACTACTGAATCTGGATCACGCCTTCCGGCGCGTGCGACCGAATCTCATCGACCCGCGCGACCACTTTGCGTGCGAAATCATACAGAGCCTTGGTATGCGGCGTGTTCTCGCCTTCGAGCACGGCCGGTTTGCCGGTATCCCCCGCCCTGCGGAGTTCTGGATCCAGCTGAATGGCGCCCAAAAAAGCCACGCCAAACTGCTGGGCAGTTCTTTCCGCGCCGCCCCGAGAGAAGATATCGATTTCGTGATTGCAATGAGGGCACACGAAGTAGCTCATATTCTCGACCATGCCGATCAGGTCGACCTTCATCTGGCGGAACATCTCAATCGCCTTGCGCCCATCTTGCAGCGAAACGTCGGAAGGCGTCGAGACCACGACTGCACCGGTCAGAGGAACGGTCTGAATCAGCGATAGGGCCACATCGCCCGTGCCTGGTGGCAGATCGATCACGAGATAATCCAACTGCCCCCACTCCACCGAACCGAGAAACTGGCGGATGATCTGATGGAGCATCGGTCCACGCCAGATAATGGGCTTATCTCCGGGATTCAGAAATCCTACCGAGATAACTTTCAATCCATGCGCCAGAATCGGCTCGATCCGTTCATTACTGACCGCGCGGGGCTGGGCACTGGTCCCGATCATCAGGGGAACGTTGGGCCCGTATATATCTGCGTCCAGCAGACCGACCTTATGCCCAAGCTTCGCCAAAGCCAGCGCGAGGTTCACCGAAAGCGTGGTCTTCCCGACTCCGCCCTTGCCGGAACCAACGGCGATGATGTTTCTAACTCCCGGCAGAGCCTGCGGGCTCGGCGGTTGCTGACCATGCTGGTGCATGTGGCTCAAGGATGACCCTCTCTCCTCTACGACCGCCGAAAAGCGGTCCAATCTCGATTATACAGGGCATCACAGTGACGTGTGACAAGGCGGATGAGCACGGCCTTGGCGACCGAGGACGCTCCCTATGCGGTAAGTTCGCCGTAGAACACAGTGCTAAACGGCGAGGTATCCGCCATCCACCGGCAGAGCCGCGCCCGTGACCCATGCCGACTGGTCACTGGCCAGGTAAACCGCAAGCCCGGCAATGTCCTCAGGCTTCCCCAGGCGCCCGATGGGATGCACTGCGACGCGCTCCCGCCGAACTGCTGCGGGATCGGCAGCCTTGCGCAGGACTTCAGCAGTCAAATCCGTCTCCACAAACGACGGACAGATAGCATTGACGCGAATATTCTCTGCGCCGTAATCGATAGCCATGCTCTTGGTCAGCAGGATCACAGCGCCCTTGGAGGCCGCGTACGCCGCGCGGTTGCGTGCTGCATTGATTCCAAGCACGGATGCGACGTTGACGATCGAGCCGCCGCCGGCCTTCCGCATGTACGGCAGAACGGAGCGCGACAGGAGCCAGAGTCCGCGCACATTGATGTTGAAAGTCTCGTCCCATTGCGTTTCCGTGATCTCTTCGGCGGTACCGATATGCAGAATGCCCGCATTGTTCACGAGCACGTTGAGAGTTCCGAGTTGAGAGACGGTTGCAGACAGAACGCGATCGATATCGCCCTGACTGGAGACATCGCCGCTCAGGATAAGTGGAGAGCCTCCCGCCTCCTTGGCGACCGCCTCCAACACCTGCTTGCGCCGACCCACGAGCGCCAGCCTGGCTCCTTCCCGCGCATAGGCCAGCGCAATGGCACGTCCAATGCCTGTCCCGGCGCCGGTGATGAGAGCAACCTTGTTTTCGAGGAGAGACACGTCGATTAATGTATCAGGGGCGCGCGAAGAGCAGTTTCCAGATTCTACAGTGATGCGCCTCTATCGAATCGGGGACTGGGCGCGCCCCTGGACATGATGCGGCGGCCCATCGCCCGGCCCAACATCCGCCGCAGCGCTCTCGGTCTCAAGCCGCACCTTGCCGCGGAACATCCGATATACGAAAACGAAGTATCCCAGCGAGAGAATCATTCCCAGCGTCCACCAGACCAGCCCGACACTCAAGCCATGATGGCCGGCTGCCGAGTTGTAAATCGTCAGGTTGTAAGCCGGATCGGTGCTGGCGGGCAAGACCACCGGATAGAGTGCAAACACCGCCCCGACCAACATTCCCGTGATGTACACGCAGGAAGCCAGGAATGCCTGCAGTTCCTTCCCCCTTCGTATGGCGACGAACATCAAACCCAGACTTGCGAAAACCACGAGCGGGATCAGAAATCCAATTGGATAAGCGAGATAATTTTCTTTGATCGACGGGCGCACAAACCACGTGGCCACCAGACTCACCAGGGTAAGTACCAGTTGCAAGGGCCACACTGTGAGCGCCAGTTTCCGTGCCCGGCCGCCCAGTTCGCCATCCGTCTTCAGAGTCACATACAGGGCGCCGTGCGCGGTGAGGGTCACCAGAGCGACGACTCCCGCGAGGATGGTGTACCAGTCGAGAATGCCCGGGTGCGGGCCCAGGCGGAAATTGGTCCAGAGTGGCTCGAAAAAGTAGCCGTCCGGTCTCAGCGGTACCCCGCGGATCACGTTGCCGAGTGCCGCTCCAAAGAAAATTGCCAACAGTGCGCTCGACAGGCAAAAGACCACATCGAAGAATCCCTGCCATACCGGATTTTCCATTTGCGAGCGCAGCTCGATGCCAATGCCGCGCAGCATCAGAAGCCAGAGCACCATCATCAGCGGAAGATAAAAGCCGCTGAACGCCGACGCGTACAGCTGCGGGTACGCAAAATACAGTGTCCCACCCGCAGCGAGCAGCCATACTTCGTTTCCATCCCACACCGGCCCGATGGAGCGCAGGATCTTGCGACGCTCATCCGTCGTGCGAGCCGCGCCCAGATAAATAATGCCGGCGCCCAGATCAAAGCCATCGAGCACCACATATGCCGCAATCATCACCGAAACGATCATGAACCAGACTGTTGGCATGGAATCCTCTTAGTGCGCAGTCCCGGGCTGCGTAGTCGGCCCACTCTCGATCTCCCGGCGGACCAGGAACAGGAACAGAATGCCGAGCACGGTGTACATCCCCATGAACCCGAGCAGGGTAAACAGGCCGTTCCCCGCGGAAACTAACTTCGAATAACCATCCGAAGTGCGCATCAAGCCGTACACGAGCCACGGCTGACGGCCGATCTCCGCGGTAATCCATCCCGCGGTATTCGCGATGTAGGGGAACGGCAGGCTCAGCAGGAGGATCCAGAGCATCCAGCGCGCATTAAAGAGCGTGCCGCGCCACAGGAGCAGCGCCGCAATCACCATAGTCGCGATGAAGATCGTCCCCAGGCCCACCATCATGTGGTAGGTGTAGTAAAGCAGCGGAATGTTGTCGGGCCAGGTATCGGGCGGAAATGCATTGAGGCCCTTCACCTCCGCCTCCCACCGGCGATAAGTCAGAAAGCTCAACATCTTCGGTAGGATCACCGGATTATCAATCTTGCGCTGCGGCACGTCGGGCTGGCCAATCAGAACCAAGGGTGCGCCGGGAGCGCTCTCAAACAAAGCTTCCATGGCGGCGAGAGTGGTCGGCTGATTGTGCGCGACCATCCTGCCTTGGCCATCGCCCGTCGGGAACAACTGCAGCACCGCGAAAATCAGCCCCGCCACTACCCCCACTCGCACGAAAATCCGCCCATGCTCCTTGTACTGTCCCCACAGCAGGTAGAACGCTCCCACGGAAGCCATAGCAAACGCGCCCGTGATGACGGCGCCGCTCATGTTGTGCGCGTATTGCCACCACGCCCAGGGGTTCAGCACCAATTCCCAAAAGCTGCTCAACTGCACGGAGCCATCCGCGGATTTGGCGTAGCCCACAGGATTTTGCATCCACGCATCTGTGGCCACGATGAAGAATCCGGAAAGCCACGACCCGGCACAGACGGCTACGGCGGACCACCAGTGTGCTTTCGGGCTAAGCCGCTTCTCTCCGTAGAGGAATAAACCTAGGAAGGCCGACTCCAGGAAGAATGCGAACATCCCTGCCATGGCGAGAGTCTGCCCGATCACCCCACCGGCAAAGCGCGAAAAATGAGACCAGTTGGTGCCGAACTGAAATTCCATGGGGATGCCGGTCACCACGCCCATGATGAAGTTGATCCCGAAAATGCGCGCCCAGAAGCGCGCCGCCTGGTTATAGAGTTCGTCATTGCGGCGCAACGCCAGCGTCTTCAGCACAACAATCAACGGCGCCAAGCCCATCGTCAACTGCGGGAAGAGATAGTGAAAAGTAACCGTAAAGGCGAAGTGCAAACGGTGAACCAGGAGTGCGCTATCCATAATGGCTATCTCAAGCGGGTTGAAGTTGAAATTATGCCGGGATAGAGACCTGCCAGATGTGATGCGGATCACACGAAAATGGACTTAGCGGGTTGTTTTCTGACGGCGCTCCAACTCCGTATGCCGAATCTCGCGCCGTCGCCCTGCATCTTCGAAGCGGCGCTGCTGTTCTTCGTTTTCAGGAATCACCTGGCATACCGGCACACGCCCGCCTTTGCCATCCACCGCCACGAACGTAAGGTGAGCGGAGGCTACGTGCTGACGCTTGTCCTGAATGTAGTTTTCCACCCACACCTTCACCCCAACTTCCATGGATGTGCGGAACACCCGATTAACCGAGGACCGCAGGATGACGAGCGACCCTACGTGCACCGGAACCAGGAAGTCGATGTGGTCCACGGATGCTGTCACGACGTAGGTCCGCGCATGACGATGCGCAGCCATCGCTCCCGCCAGATCGATCCAGTGCATCAACCGTCCGCCCAGCAGCGCCCCCAGCGGGTTGGCGTCGTTGGGTAAAACAATCTCCGCCATTTCGGATTGCGATTCCCGCACCGGACGTGGCGCGAGCGGATCAAGATTGTTCATGGATATTTTCACTCTCATTCTCACTGGAAAACGATGGACGTTTTTTCTGCAGCCATGAGTCGAGGAAGCATTCTGCTTTTTTCTGAATACGCGGATCCGCGTGTGCGACAACCCACTGGGCATCCTGGACTCGGTACTCCAGATTTCCGTGTTCGGCCGGAAGATGACTCTTCTCGCACACGTAGACCAACTGGATCAGGGATTCGTTTTCGCGCGACACGGCGAACCGAATCGCGTCCCAGGCACGGTCTGCGGGAAGGCGAGGACAGGTGGAAGAATATCCGAGACTGCATTCTTCCTGGAGTCGCTGTGCTTCCGGAATTACGCCGTCATACCCCGGAGCCGTGCAGTAGCCTTGCCAACCACAACCTAAGGGCAACCGCATGGCGTGTAGCCACATTCCATTCTCTGCTTTGTGGGTCGGCATGAAGAAAGGACAAGCCAAGTCAGACTCCTTCCAAATTACGCGGCAGGCCTGGTATGACCAGCCATTGTACTCAGCGGTTGATAGCCTCGCCAGCACGCGTTCCGCGGCGCATTCTCGTGCCGGTCGCCCGCGGAAGGCTTCGCTGTAGTAATCTCATTCCAAAAAACGAAGAGGACACGAGAACATGGATCGCGTTGCCGTGCTGACCGACATTCTTAACCAGAATCCGAATGATGCCTTCGCTCGCTATGGCTTGGCGATGGAATATTCCAACCAAGGGGATGTCAATCGCGCTCTCGACGAATTTGGGAAGCTGCTTGCGTCCCATCCCGACTATACTGCGGGCTACTTCATGGCCGCGCAGACGCTCGCGCGCGCAAACCGGAACGAGGAAGCCAAGAAGATGCTCGGCGATGGGATCGTCTCCGCGAAGCGCACCGGCAATGCTCACGCCCAGTCAGAAATGGAAGGCATGCTGGCTGATCTGTAGCGCCGGCATCTTGCCGGCAAAGGGGCGGAACACCTGCCTGACAGCCGCCGGGACGGCGGCGCTACTCTCTACTTTGCTCACTCTGCAGGCTTCGCCAGGCGCACCATCGCCTTCTCCACCAGGCCAGGAAAAAGCTGATACAGCTTGATGACCGGGTGCATGGTCCAGGGAACGATCACTTCCCTCTTCTGCCTGCGATATCCCGCCAGCGTCGCGCGCGCCACACGCTCAGCCGTAATCCCGCGCACAGTAGATGGCCTCACTTTCTTCACTTCGCCCCCACGAACCGCATTCGCGCTGAAATCGGTACGCACGTAGCCGGGGCAGACGGTTAGCACGTTGATATTTCTGTTCTTCAACTCCACGCCCGCGGCCTTGCCCATTGCGTTCAGGGCGAACTTAGTTCCGGAATAACCCGCGCTGTAGGGCAACGGGATATGGCCGGCCACGCTTGAAATATTGATAATCGTGCCTGCGTTCTGCTGCTTCATCACCGGAATAATCGCCTGCATGCCTGCGATGGCGCCGAACAGATTCGTCTCAAACATATCGCGGCACGCCGACAGGTCCATCCGGGCAACGGAGTCGATCAAGCCGTGCCCTGCATTGTTCACCCAGATGTCGATGCGTCCAAAATGGTGCAGCGTGAGGCTGATCACACGGTCAATTTCCTCGCGATGGCGAACGTCACAGGAAAGCGCGAGCGTGCGCTCGGCATGACCTACGCGTGAGCGCGCCGACTCCGCGCGACCTGCATCGCGCGACAACAGCACGACGCTGGCTCCCTGCTCGACAAAAATCTTGGCGACCGCTTCCCCAATGCCCATCGATGCGCCCGTCACAACCGCCACTTTGCCGGCAATTTCCATGTTGTGGCTTTTAGTCCGCTCTCCCTCGAGAAGTCAAGCTGCAGTTGTACAATCTTCAAAAGTGCTCGCCGAATGCCTTCGGAGGTCTCTTGGGTCCCCTGCTCGCGCTCTTTCCGCTCGATGTCGTTCTGTTTCCGGGCATACCGCTGCCGCTGCACATTTTCGAGCCGCGCTACAAGGAAATGATTGGAGAGTGCCTGGATCAGAAATCGCTTTTCGGCGTGATCCGCGCGCAGGAGAGCACGCTGGCCGATGTCGGCTGCACGGCCGAGATCCTGGCCGTCACCAAAACCTACGACGATGGACGCATGGACATCGTCGCCCAAGGACGCGAACGTTTCGAACTGCTCGAGGTCAACCAGGAGCGACCCTTCTTACGAGGCGAAATTCTCTACGTTGCAGACGAACCGGAAAAGCCGACCGAGGAGGAGCGTGCCCGCGCCATCGAGTTGCACCGCCAGATTCTCGCGCTTGCCAATGCTCAGCAGGATTTGCCGGAAGGCGACGATCCTCCGCTTTCCTATCACCTCGCCGGCTCCTTACCGCTGGATCTCGACTTCAAGCAGAAACTTCTAGGCCTGCGCTCGGAATCCCGGCGGATTCAGACCGTGATCGAGTACTTCGAAGGAATTCTCCCCACCCTGCACCGCGCGGTACAGATTCGCCAGAAGGCCGGCGGCAACGGACACTCTCACTGAACTAAATTCTTGCCGTCCTGATCTCACCAGAGACAGAGAAAATCTCAAAACCAAGAAGTTCGCATAGTTTCTCTGTGCCTCTCTCGAAAATTATCTTGCAGGTGCGTTGGTGCCCCAGGTTCGCGTCCGTTCTTTGGACGCTAACCTGGGGATCCTCACATTGGTTGGCGCTCTCCGCAGGTTCTTTGCGCTTGCATTTTTCATCCCCGACCGCGAGCGAACCCTCTCATGCTGAACTCTGGGGTGAAAATTCCTGGCGCAGGCTAGCTCAAGAGTCCTCTTACAGGGGCAAGCAACGCCAAAGCGTATAATCGGCTTCAGAGTAGTAGTGGGGGGTCCCCGTCATGAGTCTTCCTCGCACTCTGGGCGAGTTGCGGCAGAGTCCATTTTCCGAACAACGTCTGCGGAGCCGTCGCGTAAAGGATGAATTGCGCGACAATCTGATCACGAAGCTTCGCGAGACCGGGTCAGTATTTCCAGGCATCGTCGGTTACGACGACACGGTCGTGCCCCAAATCGTGAACGCCATCCTCTCGCGGCACAACTTCATCCTGCTCGGGCTGCGGGGGCAAGCCAAGAGTCGCATCCTCCGTGCCCTGACCGGCTTACTCGATCCCCAGATACCCTACATCGCCGGTTGCGAAATTCACGATAACCCGTACGTTCCCATCTGCCGCCGCTGCCGCGACGAGATCGCCAAGCACGGCGATCAAACCCAGATTGCGTATCTGCAGCCCGACGACCGCTACGTGGAAAAACTAGCCACGCCGGATGTGACGATCGCCGACCTGATCGGCGACATCGATCCCATCAAGGCCGCTCGTGGCGGCCACGAACTGAGCAGTGAACTCACGGTGCACTATGGCCTCCTGCCGCGCGCCAACCGCGGCATCTTTGCGATCAACGAACTACCGGACCTGGCGGGCAAAATTCAGGTCGGGCTCTTCAACATCATGCAAGAAGGGGACGTTCAGATTAAGGGGTACCCGGTGCGGCTGCCCCTCGATGTCGCCATGGTGTTCAGCGCCAACCCGGAAGACTACACCGCTCGAGGAAAAATCATCACGCCCTTGAAAGACCGCATCGGATCAGAAGTTCGCACGCATTATCCCGCGACCGTGGAAGAAGGAATCGCCATCACCGCCCAGGAAGCTTGGACGCAGCGCGATGGCTACAAATTGCACCTCCCCAAGTATGTGCAGGAAGTAATCGAGCGGGTCGCGTTCGTGGCGCGGGAAGACAAGAAGATCGATAAGCGCTCGGGAGTGAGCCAGCGCCTCCCAATCTCAGCCACCGAGAACGTGATCTCGAATGCGGAGCGGCGCGCGATCCGGCATGCTGAGAAGACCGTGGTCCCCCGCATCAGCGATATCTACGCCGCCCTGCCGGCGATTACGGGCAAGCTGGAACTCGAGTACGAAGGCGAAATGAAGGGCGCCGATCATGTGAGCCGCGAATTGATTCGGGCTGCGATCGCAAAAACCTTCGACGATTACTTCAGCGGCGTGGACATGCGTCAGATCGTGCAGTGGTTCGATCTGGGCGGAGAAATCAAAGTCACCGAGAGCGCAGGCGCAAAAGAGGTGCTCGACTCTGTGAAAGGCATTCAGGGTCTGATGGAAAAAATCAGTGCGCTGGACGTTTCCGCAAAAGACACCATGGAGTCCCAGGTATCCGCCGCCGAGTTCGTGCTGGAGGGCCTCTACGCCCACAAGAGAATCGGCCGCACCGAAGAGCGGGTTTTCACCGCCGGTGAAAAGCAGATCAAGAAACCGGAAAGAACCTACGAACGGGAGGAACCGTTCCGCAATCGCAGACCGTACAACTAGCGGTTGGCTGATGGTCATTAGCTGTTGGCTGATGGTCGTTGGCTGATGGCTGATAGCTGTACGGTCATCGAATAGACGAGGCAACCAACAGCAGGGCGGTCCATGCCAGCAAAGATGCTTCGCCACCACCAATCAGCTATCGACCACAAGCCACTTTGCTGACGACTGACGACTGACGACCGACGACTGCATTTATGAAA
>QIAH01000342.1 GCA_003225465.1 Acidobacteriota bacterium
TCGTTCCCTGCTCAGCCATCTCGTGCAGCGCACCAAGCACCTTTTCCGCCAGCGCACTCTTCGCTGCCTTACGCACCGGCTCCAGGCTCGAACGAATTCCGCCGCCAGCTTCCGCAATTTCTTCGTAGGACGCACCGGCCGTGCGCTTTTCAAAATCAACCAGCCGCGGAGTTATGAACGCGGGATGCGTGTGTGAATCCACAAATCCCGGCACGACGACCTGCCCAGCACAGTCGATCTCGATCACTTTTTTGCGATGTTTCTTAAGCCAGGAATCACAGAGGGCGTCCTTCGACTTGCCGACGGAAACGACCTTGCCCCCCAGGCAAAGCACGGCCGCGTCTTCGAGCATGCCGAGTTCCGACAGGATCTTCCCGCGGCGCGGGCCAAGAGTTTCGGAGGACTGGCGCAAGGTTAGCAACTGGCCGATATTGACCAGCAAGAGTGGCCGCGGAGTTGGGGATTGGCGACTTCTGGATGAACTCATGCCTGGTGCGTCAATCGCCGGGCGTCTCCCGCATGGATCGAATTCATGCCCGGACGCCTGTGAGCAATGAAGTCCGGATCAAGACCTATTGCTAGGACTGTGTTTCGCGCTTCACGGTAATCCAAATCCTTGACGGCGTTCGAAAGAAGGAACTCCGCCTTTCGTTCAGAGGTGTATCTTTCGACCGCGACGAGAGAGTTGTCCGGAGTCATAAACAGAAGTATTTCTTCTTTCAATGTCACACTTGCCCGCTGATCGGGATCTTCACGCCCTTTTTCTCCGCAAACTCCCGCGCCTCCCCATACCTCGCATCCGCATGCCGAATGATCCCCATACCCGGATCCGTCGTCAGCACCCGTTCAATGCGCTTCGCCATCATCTCCGTACCATCGGCCACCGTGACTTGTCCCGCGTGCAGCGAATATCCAATGCCTACTCCACCGCCGTTGTGCACCGACACCCATGACGCGCCTGCTGCCGTATTGAGCAGCGCGTTCAGGATCGGCCAATCCGCGACCGCATCGGATCCATCTTTCATGCTCTCGGTCTCGCGAAACGGCGACGCCACCGAGCCGCAATCTAGATGATCGCGCCCGATCACGATCGGCGCCTTGATCTTGCCCTTCTTCACGAGATCGTTCATCGCCAGCCCGAACTGCGCGCGTTCGCCATATCCCAGCCAGCAGATGCGCGCCGGCAGTCCCTGGAACTTGATGCGCTTGCGCGCCAGTTCAATCCAGCGCCGCAAGATTCGGTTCTGCGGAAACAACTCCAGCACGAGATCATCAGTCACGGCAATATCGGACGCCTCGCCCGACAACGCCACCCAGCGGAACGGACCTCTGCCCTCGCAAAACAGCGGGCGTATGTAAGCGGGAACGAATCCCGGAAAATCGTACGCATTCTTCACGCCGCGCTGGAACGCGTACGTCCGAATATTGTTGCCGTAATCGAACGTCACTGAACCCATCTTCTGCAGCCGCAGCATGCCCTCAACGTGCCACGCCATGGCATCCAGCGACTTTTCTTCGTAAGCCTTCGGATCGCGCTTGCGTAATTCGAGCGCTTCCTTGAGCATCATCCCGTTCGGCACATAGCCGTTCAGCGGATCGTGCGCCGAAGTCTGATCCGTGAGAATGTCGGGCACCACGCCGCGCTCGGCGAGTTCGGGAATGATGTCCGCGCAATTCCCCACCAGCCCGACCGAGACGTTTTCTTTCTTGCGCACGGCATTCTTCAGGATGCGCAACGCCTCGTCCAGCGTGTTCACCATGAAATCGCAATATCCGGTCTTGATACGCTTCTTGATGCGCTCCGGATCCACATCAATCCCGAGAAAAGCCGCGCCCGCCATGGTCGCGGCCAGTGGCTGCGCTCCACCCATGCCGCCCATGCCGCCTGAAACGATCAGCCTCCCTGCCAGATCTCCGCCGAAATGCTTCTCGCTCGCCGCGGAAAACGTCTCAAAGGTCCCTTCCACAATTCCTTGCGAGCCGATATAGATCCACGATCCCGCGGTCATCTGCCCATACATCATCAGCCCGGCGCGCTCCAGTTCGTTGAACTTCTCCCAGTTGGACCAATGCCCCACCAGATTCGAATTCGCGATCAACACGCGCGGTGCGTACTCGTGCGTCTTGAACACACCCACCGGCTTGCCCGACTGCACCAGCAAAGTTTCGTCGTTCTCGAGAGTCTTGAGGCTCTCGACAATCGCCCGATATGCCTCCCAACTGCGCGCAGCCCGCCCCGTTCCGCCGTACACCACAAGGTCCTGCGGCCGCTCCGCGACTTCCTCATCCAGATTGTTCATGAGCATGCGCATCGCGGCTTCCTGCTGCCAGCTCTTGCAGGAAATCGTGGTGCCACGGGGCGCACGAATAGGCGTGTAAGTCTTCGGAGAAATCTCAGTCTCTACCGGCATGCCTCAATGGTAGTGCTTCGGGAAGAAGCACGCAATTCATTGGGTTTCGGAGCCGAGCGGTTCAAGAAGACGCGTCGCGATACGGAGCAAGCCAAGCTCTGGAAGGGGCAGGAGAATCCCGGATTTCCGGTTTCGCCTCAACCATCGCTGGACGGTGCCCGTAGACAAACAGGTTGGTATCGACTCAGATATCCAGCGTTTATCAGATCATCGAATGAAAGCGGTTTCAGCTGGTGTTCGCGTGTTTTGAGAAATGACCTGGCGCAGAGTAAACAGGTCCTCTTTTGATACCGCTGTTGACGCATGAATTCGGAAGTGCCACCGGCTGTAAGGAAGGAAGAAAGTCCCCAAAAAGCCGCCTCCAGAAGAAGTCGGCGCCGTGGGTTTGGTTAGCCAACGACCCGCGATCATCGACGGTTTGGGCTGACGACCGGCGACTGGCGACTAGCGACTGCCTTACCAACTCGAATAAGCCGTCCCATCCGTAGCCGTCTCATTCGACGCGCTGTGCACATCCACGATCCCGGGCTCTTGCTGGTCGACAGCCATCACTGAGTCCTCTTGATCGGGAGTCCAGTTGGCTTCGTTCGTGAAAGGGTCCTTGGGAATCACTTTCAGGTAGCCGGCCTGCACCACGTCATCGAGCGTTTGCGGCGCCTTCTGCTTGTCGAGCGTGTATTGCGAGATGACTTGCCGCAGCGTGAACAGATCCTGCTTCAGC
>QIAH01000343.1 GCA_003225465.1 Acidobacteriota bacterium
AGAGCCGAATGCGCGCTTCGTGTTCCAGAATTTTCCTTTGCCGTCGCATAACTGGGCTGCCAAGGCGGCCAACTATGCCGACTGCATCGGGCGTAGTTCGAAGGATGCGTTCTGGAAATTCGTTCAGGGCACGTTTGACGCTCAGTCGAGCATCACTGAAGCGAATGCGGATGAAAAGTTCACTGCGATTGCCGATACCGCTGGCGTGAAAGGCGCCGACATGGCCACCTGCGCTGCCAAGGCCGATACCAAGACGCGGGTGGAACAGTCGGTCGCGCTCGGGCAGTCCGTGGGTGTGACGGGTACGCCGACGGTGTTCGTCAATGGCCGCCGCATTGGGAACGTGGTGGGATTGCCTCCGGAAGTATTGAAGGGGTTGGTGGAGTTCGCGGCCAAGCAGTGATCGGAGCTGCCGAGAAAAAGGCGAGCTTCGCTCGCCTGGGCAGACGAGGGCGTCTGCCCCTACGGGAGATGACCTATTTCACGCCGGTCATCCAGATTTCTGAGTCCTGCGTTTCTGCCATGCTGATGATGTGGGGTGTGATCACAACCAGCATTTCGTCCTCGTCGTTCTCTTTGGTGTTGGACGCTGTCACGGTCTTGAGTATCGGAATTTGGCCGAGGCCGGGAATGCCGCTGAGGCTGCGCTGTTCTGTGCTCGTAATCTGACCCGCAACCACCGCCCCTTGATCATTCTTCACGTTGATGCTGCCGGTGTATTCCCGATTGCCGATTACCGGAACGCCGTTGGCGCTCGCGCCGGTCAAGGAGCGAACCTTGAGCTCGATGTTCATGCTCACGTCCGTATCGCCATGCACGACCGGCTTCACTTTCAGCGTAATTCCGATGTCCTCGTAGGTGAACGAGGGCACGGGCGCAATGAAGGAATTGTTGGCGATGACCTGCGAGATCGCGGCGGTGTTGAAGATGGGCGCGAAGCTGGCGTTGATGATCGGGTAACGCGAACCGAGGTTCATGGTTGCATCTTTTCCCTGGGCGGCGCGCACTGTCACGTGCTGGAGTGAGCGCAACTGGGATTCGCTTCTGGAAAGGGTTGCGCCCAACGTTCCCAGGGAGACTCCCATCAGGGTTTTGCCTCCTCCGAAAGTCGCCAGAGGCTGGCTGAAGATGGAGTTTGTGTTGCCGCCGGTTAACTGCGCTAACAGAGCGGCGATGCCGGTGGTGTTGGCCTGGTTGATGCCGCCGCCAGCGATCAGCTGATTGATAAGGTCCTGGATGCTTTGGCCGCCTGCCAGCGTCAAGCCCAAGGCGCCAATCGGGATGTTGAAGAGATTGAACTGATTCGGTATCTGCAAGCCGATGTTGTGAGTCAGCGTGTGGCTCACTTCATAAATTCGAACATCCAGCATGACCTCGGGATGAGACGATCCGAGTCCCTCCAGAAATTGGGTTGCCGCGTTCAGGACGTTTTGCGGAGCACGCACAGTAATGGTGCTCTTGGCCGCATTGGAGGAGACGAACTTGATCTCGAATACGGTGCGCAGCACATTGACCAAATCCTGCAACTCCTGCTGGGTGCCCGCGTCAGGCACATAGAAGGTGCGCAGGCCCATGCGGTCATAGAAGCGATGGTTCTCGGTGGAATCGGCGGCCACCAGAATTTGTTTTTCCTGCAGCGGGGCCCAGAACGTCTTGGTGACTGCGCCCGCGAGCCGCATGGCCAGATAGAAGCCCAGATCGTCGACGTCGAAACGCACGCGCCGGCTGACGACGGAATCTTCGATGGTGGCGGCGATGCCGTACGCGCTCGCGACCTGGGTGAGCAGCTGCCTTGAGTCGCCACGGAAATGAAAGCTCTGCAGATTGTCACGAGGTATGACGCGGATCTCATCGGACTGCTCAATGAGCTGGGGAGACTGGCGATTGCCCGCTCCGCCGTGGTCGATGGCTTCGTTCACGCGCTGCCGGGCGAAGTCGTTGTTGGGGTCAATATGGAGCACGTTGCGGAACTCGCCTAGGGCCTCGATCGGCTGATTATTTGCCAGGGCCGCGTTGCCGCGCTGCAGGTGGTCATAGACCAGTTGCTGGCGAGTCAGTTCCCGCAGGGTCGCATACTGGAGGTCCTGGGGAATCAGGTTGGCGGCTTTCTCGAATTCCTGGTAGGCGTCATCGAGCCGCTTCTCCTTCTGAAGCTTCATGCCATGCTCGAAAGCCTTGCGGGCTTCCTGCTGAGTCTGGGGACTCACCAGGCAGGCGGGAGCGCCGGGAACTCCGCTGGCGCAGGTGGTGGCAGGAGCAGTCGGCGGTTGATCCGCAGCCCACACCGCAGACACCGCTAGCAACAGCGTCCCCAACCCTTGCCAATTTCGCATTGTCACCCGATTGTATCCGGGATAAGAACGATTCCGGCCCGGATTCTTGCAGGCTTAGTACCTTTGGTTTCACGGGGGGAACGGCTTTCGCGTAGGGGCAGACGCCCCCTCTGCCCAGCCGAGCGCAGCTCGGCTCAGGGAGTTATCGTCCGGCAACGGTGTCGTATTGGACGGAACGCAAACAGGAATTATGACGTTGCCAACTTGGGAGGCGTTTCGAAGCCACCTGCCGCCGGGCTGGCGCCCGGCCGCCCAGACGAGGGCCTCTCCACCCCATCAAGCCAAAAACGGGCTTGATGGGGACCCCGGCGTCTGGGCCTACGTGCGCATCGCGGCGCGTCCTGATACGAACCCACATCGGTTACCGCAATCTGCCGTTCAAGGTTAGAGTGCCAACAGCTCGGAGCAGCAAGTCACGGTCGCATCTGGACCGTGAGCTGCCAGATCTTCTACCTTGAAAATGCCTGTGCCCACGGCGATGATCCGGCCGCCAACGTCCTGGGCGGCGCGGACGTCATCCGGGGTGTCTCCCACAAAGCAGACCGTGGCATCGGGACCCAGGCGTCGGCGGACTT
>QIAH01000140.1 GCA_003225465.1 Acidobacteriota bacterium
CGGCGACCGGGAAGATCCGTGACACACTGAGAGCCCGTGGCGGTGTCCTTGAGGGTAAGGGCCCAACACGGGCTCCAGCGGACCTATACTGCGTGACCAAGCCTAGCCCTGTTTCCAGGAGCCTTTTTCTCTGAGCTCCGCTTGTTCCGAAAAACGAACAAGCACTTCTGACTGCTACCGGAGGGCAGGAATGAGAGGATTGGGAGTTCCCCGAGTGGGAGTACTCCTATAACGTTCGCGAAATGAGAGCCCCGTTGCTGGGGTATTGCAGACGGCCGAGTCGCGCAGCCCCTTCCGTCATCTGCTGATATCGTTCGGCGATGCCGGCAGGTTGCAGCACCGCGACTGGGAACGCGATTCGCAAGCAGAGCTTAGAAATAGCCAATGCAGAGTACAGGCGCAAACGAAGCGCATTGTCCACCAAGTGCTGCCCCGCGTCCGCAATCCTGGCATCCGCACTCCGCCGGGCGGATTGTCCTAGATGTAGGAGCAAAGCCGCGTTGTGCGATACCGCTGCCACGTAGTCAAGGGCCGCGCGCAGGCGTTGTCGCTGAATCGCTCGGAACTCATCCGGCGGCAGATTGACGCGCAGAAATTCTTCTTCGTCCGGATCGACCAAGTTGCGAAATGCCTCCAGATCTACCTCACGAATATGCTTGCTTAGCTCATTCTGGTCCACAGGCCGGATGGGTCCGAAGCCCCTGAGTACAAAGAAGACCAGGGCGGCCAATGCAAACAAAATCAGAAGCAGGGTAATCGTCATTGCTGCAATAACCTCTGCAGTGCTGAGTTCCAGTGTTCCAGTTCCTGACTTGGGGGAGAACCTACTCGGCCTATGACTCGCTCCGGCCGGAGGAGGGTAACCACCCAGAACAGAACACAACAATGATAGGTAGCCATCGAAATCGGGTCTGTGATTTCAGCGGCGAGCGCCAGACCGTACTGGGCCCTCAAGGCAGCAATCCCGAGATCCACACTGGCGAAGAACCCAAGGCCTAATGCAATTCCGAAAGCGTAGCTCGTCCACGGAAAACTCAGAAAACGTGCCAGCAATACGAGAAGCACCAACAGACCGCACTGCACAATGCTGACGGCGCGATCCAGGATGGTATACACCACCGTGAACCGGTTCAAGTCAGTTCCTGAGCTATACCCGACCACCATCACCGCGATGATCATCAATACAACGGTTGCCCACCGGAACACTACACCTCCAAAGGCCTTCAGCGCAGGGTAACTCTGGAAAACATTGTCGAAGATCTCATGAACCACGACGAAGCGCAGTATCATGCTACCTGTTCTCCCGATTATCTCGGTGGTGCCCCATTGCATGTGCGACACTGAATCGAACTGGTCCATTGTAAGGAGGACCACGAACTGTACAACCTCATATACGGTGTACGCGAAGAACGCGGGAAATTGCCGGAGCAGCCTGCGATGGATCATCACGATAGCCAGCACCGCCTGTAAGGCGTGGGGTGCGATCCACAGATAAAAGAAGAGCCAGCGCGGCACCGTCATACTGTTCTGTTCCCAGCAGACTATACTGCCTTCTGCCGCTGCCGCTCAACTATGGACTCACCCCCTCGCTAAGTTTCTGACTTTCAAGGCTTGCAAGTTTTTGTACCTGGTATACAGGTCGGATTTCCATCTGGGTGAATCGAAATTTGAGTTGATAAGCTACCTACCAGCATGATGGTGGACGCCAGCAACCATAGAAGCTTTTTCACGATGCATCTCCTTTGCGAAGGATTCGCATCGTGATAACTTGCAACCTACAAGCTTAGGGGACTCCGGAATCACATACCCGTAAGGTTTCCGGAAAATGTAACAACATGATGACCTTGAAGTCGGTAAAAGAAGACCTGCAAGCAAGAACTCTGCACGCCGTTTCGGGTCTGCTAGGGAAGTTCGAGTACTTCACCAGTCTGCGTCAGGACGATGGCTCCTATTCGCACTGGGGATTATCGCGGGTGTATGGAGAAGAGGCCGCTCAGCGCGCTCTCGCAGAGGCTCACAAAAATAACGTATCCCAGATCCTGCGAACTCCCTTGCGCAACTTACTCGAAGACGCACGGGAGTCCAGCGGGCAGAATGGGATGGAACAGCAGCAGTTTCTGCAGCAATTAAAGGATCACGAAGCCGAGTCGCTTCCGAAGGACCCGAGCGCAGGATCTCGGCGTCATCTCAGTTCAGTGCTTCACGCGCTCTCGGCTCTGGTGAAGGCTCGACAGTAGACCACTCGCCCAGTCTCATCGCCACGCCCACGACCTGGCCGATCACTTCCGCTTCCTGAGGATGTTTCAAGAGCCGCACCGGCACCGGCGAAAGGGGGTGCGATTGTAGTACCAACCCATCCTGCTGGAGCGTGCACCAGCAGCAGGTATAGCCTTCACGCGTCTCCACAAAATAAATCGGCCGCTCGTATTCCGATCGCCACGCCCCTTCCGCCACCCGCGTCTTCGACTCATCAACTTGTACGAACGTGCCCGGAGGCAGGATCGGATACATCGTAAAGTCCTCACTGCCGACGTATCCATAGGTATATCGCCGGTCAGCAAACTGCGCCAGGTAAGTGAGCGGCACCACTCCCCATTGCTCAATCATGCGGCCCATGTTTAGCGTGAACCGTGGATCAAAACTTGGGTCAAGCCGCACCGGGATGCGCGTCAACGTGCTAGCCTCCAGCGCGTCGGATTTGTGCGATTTGGGAGGAAGGCTCAACTGGAGATCGTCCACCACACTGTTCAGATCCACCCCATAAAGCGCCAGAATCTCACGCGCATCCCAACGGTAAATCACGGATAGCGAATAGAGCCGGTAAATACTGGGAACCACTCCCTTAGTTTCGATGTCGGACAGCCGGCTCGGTGGGATGGAAAATTCTTCGCTCTTATGTCTGAGCGCTATGTTTGTGCTCGCGGTTTCCACGTCGCGCATGGTAAGCCCAAGCCGCTCGCGAACCGTTCGCAGATTCTGCCCTGCCGATAGCATGCTATTCCCCTCAATGCTGCAGGTCGCCATCCCATGCCGCTGCGAGGTCGGGCTGCGACCTTGTTCTGTTCGGTATTTGTAACATGGAACGCTACGCTCTCTATTTGCCAAAGACAAGAAAAATTGCCTGCTTTTGCCATTGCGGCACCATGTCGAACCCGCTAAACAAGCGCCTTCGCGGGGACAAGAGCGTAGGTTTTGCGTCTGGCGAGGTTGTGTTCGAAAAAGAGGGTTCCGGGAAGGACCCCAGATTAGCGGGTGAGCATCAGAACTTTATGCGGCGCGGCAATCAATAGGCGCTTCGAGCATTGTTACGAAAGCAGAACTTAAAGAGAGAGAGATACAAAGACCATATGCCGACATATCGGCATCACGCCAGAAGCCAAAAGTTGTGGAGCTGGGATCCACTTAGCAATGCCAGTACCGGAGTTAAGCCTCTCTCTCGAAAATTACGCTCCACTGCGTTGGTGCCCCAGGTCGCGTCCGTCCTTTGGACGCTAACCTGGAAATCCCACATTAGTTAGCGCAATCCGTACCTGTTTGCGCTTACATTTTCAGCCCCGACCGCGAGCGGACACGCTCCTATCGAACTCTGTGAAATTCAGTTATGCGTGGACCGTTTGGTATTCCTCGTAGGAGCCCTTGAAATCTGTGATTCTGTGATCGGTTTCAAAGTGCCAGATACGGGTCGCGACCTCGTCGATCAGATCATGATCGTGCGTGACCAGCAGCACTGTCCCCTGGTAGCGCTGCAAAGCGATATTCAAAGCGTTGATCGACTCCAGATCCAGGTGGTTGGTTGGTTCATCGAGTACCAGCACGTTGGGCTTCTGCAGCATGAGCTTGCAGAAGATCACGCGCGCAGCTTCGCCGCCGGAAAGCACGTCCGTCATCTTGTTGCCGTCCTCGCGCGCGAACAGCATCTGGCCTAATAGGCCGCGAACCTCTTCGTGCGACGCCGAGAGATCCCATTGATGCAGCCACTCGAATACTGTCATTCCAGGCTGAATCAAACTTTTGTGATCCTGTGCGAAGTAGCCGACGCTGCCTTCATGTCCCCAGATTACCTTTCCGGAATCCAGGAATGCGCCATCGTAGCCGCTGGTTTTCCGTAACTCCGTCTCGGGAACGGTGGGAGAGTTCGCCAGAAGAGCGTTCACCAGAGTCGTTTTTCCTGCCCCGTTCCGCCCCATGAGCGCGATCTTTTCGCCGCGCAGTAGGCTTGCTTTAAAAGTTTTGATGACTTCCTTCTCACCGTACGTCTTCGACAAGCCCTCCACATCCAGGATGTGTTTGCCGGAAGGGCGCTTCTGCTCGAACTTGATGTAGGGCCGCTGGATGTTCGAGCGCGCCAGTTCCGTTACCTGCAACCGCTCTACTTCTTTTCTGCGCGATTGCACCTGGCTCGAACGCGTGCCGGCGGCAAAGCGGGCAATGAATTCGTTCAGTTGCGAAATCTTCTTCTCGCGTTGTGCATTTTGCGATTCGATCTGCGATCGGATCTGGGTTTTCGCCACCACCATATCGTCATAGGTGCCCGTGTAAGTGATGATGGTCTCGTAGTCGATGTCGGCGATGTGGGTGCAGACGCTGTTGAGGAAGTGGCGGTCGTGCGAGATTACGATCACCACGCCGTCGTACTGGTTAAGAAATCCCTGCAGCCAGTGGATGGAATCCAGGTCGAGGTTGTTCGTTGGTTCGTCGAGCAGCAGAGCCTGGGGATGCCCAAACAGGGCCTGCGCCAGCAGCACGCGGACTTTTTGTCCGCCTTGCAGTTCGCTCATCTTGCGTTCGTGAGCTTCATCGGGAATGTCCAGGCCTTGCAGCAGGACCGCGGCATCGCTTTCCGCCGTGTAGCCGTCTTCCTCGCCTACGATCCCTTCCAGTTCCCCCAGCTTCATGCCGTCTTCGTCTGACATTTCAGGCTTCTCGTAAATGTGGTCCCGCTCTTCGAGCGCGGCCCACAGCCGCTTGTTGCCCATGATGACCGTGTCAATCACGCGATAGGCATCGAAGGCGAACTGGTCCTGGCTGAGCACACCCAACTTCCTCGGCCGCACGACGGTGCCTTTCTGCGGCTCCATCTCGCCGGTCAAAATCTTCATGAACGTGGATTTGCCGGCGCCGTTCGGCCCCGTCAGGCCATAGCGCTTCCCCGGCGTGAATGCCGTCGAGACCTCATCGAACAGAACTTTAGCGCCGTAGCGCATAGAAACGTTACTTACTGAAATCATGATTTCTCAGGAAACTGCGGGAAATTTGCCTAAAAGGCGGGAACGCAGCTGCTGCCACTAGGATATCACGACCGCCGCGTTGCATCTGCCTGCAGGCGCGAGACCCTCTCCGATCAGCCATGGTAGCCTTCTGGCACTGACACGCAGCGGAGAATTCATGAACGACGCTCGTCCCCAGATCGACCTGCAATCCGTGGCAAAACAAGTCATGCTCGCGCACGGATTCCAGCCCGATTTTCCGCCCGCAGTCCAGCAGCAGCTTGCCAGTTTGCAGTCCCAACCGCCACAGCTTGCTCCGGGCGGCGATCTGCGTGACCTCCGCGCGCTGCTCTGGTCTTCGATTGATAATGACACCTCGAAGGACCTCGATCAGATCGAAGTAGCGGAGCCGCTCACCAACGGCGACGTAAAAGTGCTGGTGGGTATCGCCGACGTCGACGGGGACGTTCCCAAAGGCTCAGCCATCGACCAGCATGCCGCTACGCAAGCGACCACGGTCTACACCGGCATCCGGAATTTCTCCATGTTGCCGGAGGCGTTGTCCACTGGCATCACGTCCCTGCTCGAGAACCAGGACAATGCTGCCCTTGTGATCGAGTTCGTCGTCACCGGCGATGGCCACGTGAAATCGAGCGACCTCTATCGCGCCGTCGTGCGCAACAAGGCCCAACTCACTTACAACAGTATCGGACCCTGGTTGCAGGGCGAAGCCCCAGCTTCGCCGAAAGTCGCGGCGTCGAGCGACTTGCAAGCGCAATTAAAGCTTCAGAACGACGTAGCCAAAGCTCTGAAGCAGCAGCGCTACCAGCATGGGGCGCTCAATATCGAAACCATCGAAGTGCGCCCGGTGCTGGTCAACGACAAGGTTGCAGATGTCGTCAAACAAGAGAAGAACGCCGCGACCGATCTGATCGAAGACTTCATGATCGCCGCCAATGAAGTCGTCGCCCGTGCCCTGGCAAACGTGTCCTCCATTCGCCGCGTAGTCAAGACCCCCGAGCGATGGGATCGCATCGTCCAATTGGCGGCAGAGCAGGAAGGGAATCTGCCTGCCGAACCAGATTCCAAGGCCCTTAATAACTTTCTGATGCAACGCAAGGCTGCCGATCCCGAGCATTTCGCCGACCTTTCTTTAGCGGTCATCAAGCTGATGGGACCTGGGGAATACGTGCTGGAACGTCCAGGCGATCCCGAGATCGGCCACTTCGGGCTCGCCGTGCAGGATTACACGCATTCCACCGCGCCGAACCGCCGCTTTGCTGACATGGTGACACAGCGCCTGATCAAGTCATTGCTCAGCAAGAAAGCAAATGGCTACTCCGACGAAGAACTGGCCGCCATCGCGAAAAATTGCACCCTGAAAGAGGATGCTGCTCGCAAGGTGGAACGCGAGATGACCAAACGCATCTCAGCCTTGGCCATGAGTGGGCGCATTGGCGACGTGTTCGATGCAATCGTGACCGGAGCCAACGCGAAGGGAACTTTTGTGCGCGTGTTGCGGCCCCATGTGGAAGGCATGCTGGTGCAAGGCCAGCACGGCCTCGATGTGGGAGACAATTTAAAGGTCAAACTGGTGAGAACCGATGTTCAACGAGGCTATATCGATTTCGCGCTCGCCTAGGGTACCGATGGAGCGTCCCTTCACCACGCGGAGATCCGCGTCAGCGCTGCTTCTCTTCCAAATCGTGCCACCGTTCGTATAAAGAGTCCAAGGCTTTTCGCGCTTCCTCCAGTTCGTGATATGCCTGAAGTAGACGTCCAGCGTCGCTCGTGATCGCAGGATCTTCTGCCGCCTCCCGCCTGGTCTTGACCATGTCCTCCGCCTCGGCAATGCGCTGTTCGATGCCCGCATATTCCCGAGCCTCGAGATACGAGAGCTTTTTCTTTGCAGGCGATGATGATGAGGCCGCAGCTTTCGGTGGTTTCCGGGTTGTCGCCTCTTTCGTGATCTGGATGCGCTCCTGTTGCCAGGTCTCCCACTGTGAATAGTCCGCAAATCGTTCCGCACAGCCCCATCCATCCAGCCCAAGCACAGTAGTCGACACGCGATCGAGCATGTAGCGATCGTGGGTTACGAGCACGAGCGCTCCGCGAAACTCAAGCAAGCTTTCCTCGAGGATCTCGAGGGTTGGAATGTCGAGATCGTTGGTAGGCTCATCGAGCAGAAGTACGTCAGCAGGCTGAAGCATCAACTGGGCAATCAGAACGCGCGCCCGCTCGCCGCCCGAAAGACGCTCGACCGGTTGGTTGAGCTGCTCGCCGGTAAACAGGAATCGCGCTGCCCAGGCCGCCACGTGAATAACGCGATTCTGGTAAATTACCGAATCGCTGTCCGGCGCCAAAGCGCGTCGCAGGGTGAGGCTCAGATCCAGTGGGCGATTCTGATCGAAGTACACCATCTTCAATGCATCGGCTCGCCGAATCTCGCCTCTCTCCGGCGAGACTTCTCCGCGCAGCAATCGTAGCAAGGTCGTTTTGCCGCTGCCATTGGGGCCGACCAGCCCCAGGCGCGTGCCTGCCGTCAAAATAAAATTCAGTCCCTGGAACAGTGTTTGCCCGCCTATGTTGTAGGCAACTTCCTTCAATTCAATCAGTCGCTTGGTCTGACGTTCGCTGGCGGAGAAGTCGATTTTGGCCGTTGCAGTACGCGTGCGCGCGTTCAGATCCGCGAGTTCGCCCATGAGTTCGTGGGCCTTGTCAATGCGCGCTTTCGATTTCGAGGTACGGGCTTTCGGTCCGCGTCGGAGCCACTCGATTTCCGTGTGCACGCGGTTCTCCAGCGCTTCCTGTCGCTTTTCCTGGGCGTGCAGAAATTCTTCTTTCTTCACCAGAAACTCACTGTAATTTCCGTGCACGCGCAAAATGCCGTCCGGATACACGGGGCTCAGTTCGGCCATTTCTGTGGCCACATTTTCCAAAAAGTACCGGTCATGGCTGACGACCACGCACGCAAAGCTGCCAGCCTCGATTTCCTCTTCGAGCCACTCGATGCCGGCGAGGTCCAGATGATTGGTCGGCTCATCGAGCAGCAGAACATCGGGAATCTGGACCAGCGCCTCCACAATGGCCAGCCGCTTACGCCAGCCCCCTGAAAGCGCGCCTGCCTCGGCCTCAAAGTCCTGAAATCCCGCGCGGCCCAGCACCTCCGCCATCCGGTTGGCGCGTTCGTCCTGAGGTACGGCAGCCTGTTCCAGCGCGTGCTCGACCACCTGCCGCACGCTTCTTCCTTCCACGAATTCCGAACTTTGGACAACAAAAGCCATGCGCACACGTTTGCGTACGGCCAGTTCCCCGTCATCCGAATCGATCTGTCCCGCTAGAATTCCCAGCAGCGTCGACTTTCCCGAGCCATTCGGACCGATCAAGCCGATCCGGTCTCCTTCCGACACCGTGAATGACACATTCTGGAAAAGTGGACTGGCTCCATAGGATTTCGCAAGTCCACGAGCATTCAGAATCGGCGGCAAGTTGAGTGACACTCCTCATTTGAGAATAGCAGCAGGAGCATTCGCGAGTGTTAGTCTGTAAGGCTTCCGGAGGGCCGTATGAAATCTGCTCTTGCGATCTGCCTCTTGTCGGCGCTGCTCGGCGCATCGTTCTTCGCGCTTCAGGACTTCAGTCTCGCAGCAGTTCATCGTTCGAACCGCGAGCCGAAGGCCCTGAGCCCTCTTGCAGAGCAGTTGATCTCGCTTGAGAACCAATTGGCCGACGCCCAGAAAAAACGTGATCGCGACTTCTACGCGCGCACGCTTACGGCCGATTTCATCTCGATCGGCACGGATGGCAAAACCCATGCCCGTGAAGAAATCCTGGGGGACTTGCCTTCGACCGAATTGGCCGAATACCGCCCCTACGACGTCCAGGTAGTTCCGCTGAATGAAGGCGCTGCAGTAGTAACGTACGATGTCATCATCCGGATGGTGCACTACGACGACGAGACTCCCCGCTATCAGCACATCAGCTCGATCTGGGTGAAGCAGGGGAACGATTGGAAACTGAGGTTTCAGCAGGCGACGGCGGCGCGCTGATGAAGTAGTGCCGCCGTCCCGCCGGCTCTCAGTGACAGCAACCTGGCAGGCGCGCCGTTTATAATCTCCAATTCGGCCTGTGGCCGTATCTCCGACAAGAAGAGACACACACTTGCTCGACTTTCTAGGCGACCTGAGACGTACTCACATGTGCGGCGCGCTGCGCTCCTCCGATGCCGGCAAGAAAGCGGTCCTGATGGGATGGGTAAACCGCCGCCGCGACCTCGGCAATCTCATTTTTGTGGATGTACGCGACCGCTCCGGCATCACGCAGGTCGTTTTCAGCGAAGAGTCCAAACCTGCCGTTCACGAAAAGGCAGAGTTGCTGCGCAATGAATTCGTGATCGCCGTCATTGGCACGGTCAAGCTGCGCGACGCGAACACCATCAACAAGAACATTCCCACCGGCGAAGTCGAGTTGGTCGCCGACGAACTGCGTATCTTGAACGATGCTAAGCACCCTCCGTTCCTGCCGGGCGACACGGCACTCGCCAACGAAGAGATGCGATTGAAGTACCGTTACATTGATTTGCGCCGCGAGAACATGCAGTTCAATATCGAGCTGCGCCATAAAGTTGCCCTGGCTATCCGCGATTACCTGTCCTCGCAGGGCTTTTTCGAAATCGAGACGCCCTTCATGACTCGTTCCACACCGGAAGGCGCCCGCGACTATCTTGTGCCCAGCCGCGTTCAGCCCGGCATGTTCTATGCCTTGCCGCAATCCCCGCAGCTGTTCAAGCAGATCCTGATGATCTCGGGGTTTGACAAGTATTTCCAGATCGTGCGCTGTTTTCGCGACGAAGACCTGCGCGCCGATCGCCAGCCCGAATTCACGCAAATCGATCTGGAGATGTCATATCCGCAGCCCGAGCGAGTTTGGGAAACAGTAGAGGGTTTTCTCACGGCGGCCTTCCGTGCCGCCGGGCATGAAATCAAGACACCCTTTGCGCGCATGGATTACGATGAGGCCATCCGCCGTTACGGCATCGACAAGCCCGACCTTCGGCTGCCGGAATTTACGGAAGTTCGCGACTGCTTCGCGCCGCCCGATCTGCAGACGCTTGCAGTAAACCCCGATCTGCCCGTGGTTGCGATTCGGATTCCGAAGGTAGGCGAGCTCTCACGCAAGGAACGCGATGAGATCAAGCCCATGTTCAACTCCAAGGGCGGAGCGAAGCTGTTCGAAGACTTCAAGCGCATCGAAAAGAACTTTCCTGAAGCCGCGAAGAAGATTCAAGAAAAATGCCGTGCAGCCGCCGATGACCTGATCGTGCTGGTCAGCGGCTCGGCGCAATCAGGCCGCGAAGACCATCCGGCGAGCAAGCGCAAAGTCACGCCGCATGAGCTCGCCGTCTACGCCTCGGCTGGACTGCTGCGCGTCGCCCTGGCTCAGAAGTATGCGGCGAAACATGGCCTGTTTCAGCGCGGCGATTTCCGTTTCCTCTGGGTCACGAA
>QIAH01000141.1:0-10674 GCA_003225465.1 Acidobacteriota bacterium
TTCGTGGCCTGCAATCCTGAAGTGCTCAAACACGTCCCACTCTTCGCGCTGCTCGACGAAGATGAAACCGCCGTCCTGGCCGGACAAGTCCAACTGAAAACATTCGCGCCCCGCCAGCGCATCTACAAAATAGGGGACCCCGGAGGCCAGGCCTACGTGATGGTTTCCGGCCAGGTGCGCGTCACCACCGTCGATCAGGATCATCAGGAAGTCGTCGTCGACCAGCCCGCCCACGGCGAATTCTTCGGCTTCGCCTCCATGCTCGAGCAGACTCCCCACCAAACCTCCGCCACGGCCATGGAGGAGACCGTTTGTCTCGAGGTCGACCGCGACGACATCGCCGTCCTCCTCCAACGAAAACCTCTCGCCGGCATGGACATGCTCACTGTGCTCGGCCGGCAGTTTCATGCGTCGCAGCAACTCGTGCGCCTCCGTGCCATGCGCAATCCCAATGAAGTCATCGATCGCGAAGCCACTTTCGGGGAACGCATCGCGGATCTGGTCGCAGGCTTTGGTGGATCCTGGACCTTCATCATCACTTTTCTCGTCGTTCTCATTACCTACAGCGCGATCAACGTATCTCTAGGACATCGTGCCTGGGATCCGTACCCATTTATTTTGCTGAATCTGTTCCTGTCGATGCTCGCCGCCATCCAGGCGCCGGTCATCATGATGAGCCAGAACCGGCAAGACACCAGGGATCGTCTGAGGAGTGAACTCGACTATGACGTCAATCGCAGGGCTGAGTCAGAGATTCAGGGTCTGTCAAACAAGCTCAATCACATCGGCGACAAGATCAACGATCTCGAAGAACTCTTGCGCGATCATAAGTAGCGCCGGCATCCTGCCGGCATCGATGCAGCTTCATGACAGCCGGCGAGCGCTACCGGAAATGTATTTTAGGAAGGATACTTCTGGAGCGATTGACTGGGGGCAGCGGTTTGCTGCCCCCGGGTCACCGCCTCGCGTTGTGTGAGCAGTCGCTCCACGCTGAGCTAGTGGCTTTCCGCTTTCGCGTTCGCCTTCGCCTCGGCAGAGTACTTTTTCACGGTCGCAAGAAAATTATCTGAGCCCGATGGAGGCGGTATGCTCCCCGTCAGGATCTGATTGAAAGAGACTTTTTCCCCGTACAGCACGCGGGTTTCGTCGTCATCCTGGCTGATCGCAGCGCCGTTCAGCGCTACGCCCGCGAATATACCGCGCGCTCGCGAATAAGAGAGCACCTCGGCCCGCATCTTCCAGTCCGTATCGCCTTCCGCATGACGGCCCACCGGCCCCGCAGCCACCGATGCATCCGCTCCCAGCTTGAATTTGCTGTTGAGCAGATTTCTCATTCCCTTGTCGTTCATCACGATCATCACCACATCAACCGCTTCTCCGCCGATCTGGAATCCTACGCTTCCGCCTGCGATCCGGAACGGCGCCGGAGCGCTCCAGCCAGTCGCTGTCCGGCAAGTCGCCACGCCCTTGCCATAATTCCCACCCACCACGAATCCGCCCTTCAGCATGGAAGGAACCACTGCTACGCACTTGGCCGATTCCATGATCTCCTGCGGAATCCCCTTGTCGCGCGTGCCCATGATTTCGTTCAGCACCGTTGCCGCGGCGTCCAGACGATGTACTTCCTCCGATGCGTCTTTGTCGTCGGCAACTGCGCTCGGCATGCACATCCCTGCGATGACAAGTGCAATCATCAGCATTGACCCGCACCGAAATCTCTGCATAAATCTCCTCTCTACGTGAATCCTGGATAGCTCAAGCGAGGCGTGATGAAAGCAGGCCATTTTTGAGGCCTGCCCTCCTCACGTTCACACCACGCTTCGCCCCTGAATCACACGGATCAGCACCACAATGATGGCCAGCACCAGTAACAGGTGAATGAAGCCACCCAGCGTATAGGAGCTCACCATCCCGAGCGCCCATAGCACCAGCAGAATCACCGCTATAGTCCAAAGCATTGCGAACCTGCTTTCCCGATCGCTCTCAGGCGACCGACACCTTCACAGAATCCCTACCCTTCGATCCGAGACCGGAGTCTAGGACCGAAAGGACCGTTGCCGTATCAGGTTAAGACCTTAGCCGCCAGCCTACTTTTCCCTAACGCATATGGCTTACTGCACTGAATATTCGTACTGCAGTGCGCTTGGATTCGATCTCACACCCAGCGGCCGGCGTAGAAAACGGCGCAGACGGACGCGAGCTTGATGCAGCTGAGATTTCGAATTCCCAATCGAGCAACCTAGCTCCCGCGCAATCTCGCTGTGCGCCTTTCCCTCTACGTCATGCAGCAGGAAGATCGTTCGATATCCAGGAGGAAGCTTGCGCAGTGCGCGATGGATCGCAATACGATCGATCGCTCCCGTTAAGTGCAGGTCATCCACCGGGCAGGCATTCAGCATCGTGCTTTCCGCCGAGTCTTCCTGCGTGCCACCCGTGTCCAGCGAGACTGGTTTCCCGTGACTCGTCCGCAGACGCATCAACACCACGTTGACCGTCAGCCGGTACAGCCACGTCGAAAGCGCGGAGTCACCGCGAAACGTGGGCAGCTTCTGAAAGCATTGCAGAAAGGCTTCCTGGGCGCAGTCTTCGGCCTCAGCCTTTTCGCGGGTTATGCGCAGACAGATCGCGTACACTCTGCGCTTATGTGTTTCGTAGAGACGGGCGAACGCTTCTTTGTCGCCCAGTTGTGCCTGTCGTACCAACTCCAGTTCCGACAGCGGCTCTGTTCGCAGGTTCGTGGTCATGCGACACTCTAAACACGCTGCCAACATCACGGGCATCGGGTGCTACCTGTAGAGTAGAGACTCTGAATCCCTAAAATTCCTCGCGAAGAAATGCAGTGATTTGGCGCACTCGACGTTTGCATATCTCTCACTCGTTCTATCTATTTCGTCCGTTCTATCTATTTCGTCGCATTGTTTCGCGTAAGGAACAAACGCCTCGCGTAGGGGCCAGACGCCCTCGTCTGCCCGCCGTTTGCCAGCTCTCCAGAAATTTCAGAAATTCGAACTTCCCCAAGGAACCCGAGCATGACGGAAAGGCCAAATGGCAAAAATTACACTTTTGTGAGACATGGGTGAAACACCTTAAGTGTGATTACTCAGTCGCTTACGGGTTTGGCAAGCATGATGCTAAGTGTTAGCAGTAGCGCAAGCGGTTCGACCTGACCTCGGGGCTTAAGATCGCGCGCGCACGTAAATGCGTTCCGCCAGTTTGGCGGTGAGTGAAGCGGTTTCCGCTTCACGCGGAACGCACAACGCGCGCACTTCATCCACTGGGAGGTGGACTATGAGTGCTTTTCGAATCTTGATTGCGGACGACCATGAAATCGTTCGACAGGGCATTCGATCCCTGATCGACAACCATCCCGGCTGGGAGGTATGCGCCGAAGCTGTCGACGGCCGCAGCGCCGTCGAGAAGACTCGCGAACTTCGTCCCGATCTCGTGCTCCTCGATGTGGGCATGCCCAATCTGAACGGCCTCGATGCGGCTCGTCAGATTCTCGAAACTGCGCCGCAAACTCGTGTCTTGATTTTGACCATGCACGAATCTGAACAGATCGTGCGCGAGGTCCTCGAAGTCGGCGCCCGCGGATTCTTGCTGAAATCCGACGCCGCCCGCGACCTCGTCTCCGCCATTCAAGCTTTGCAGCGCCGTACCACCTTCTTCACCTCCAGTGTTGCCGAGATGGTTCTGAACGGATTTCTCGATCGTAAAGGGGAAGCCCAGAAGCCTTCCAAGGATCGCCTCACTCCCCGCGAGCGCGAAGTCGTCCAGTTGCTCGCCGAAGGCAAGAGCAGCAAGGAAGTCGCGGTCGTTCTGAATTTAAGCGTGAAAACGGCTGAGACCCATCGCACCAACGTCATGCGGAAACTCGATCTCCACTCCGTCGCCGACCTCGTTCGCTACGCTGTCCGGAACAATCTCGTCCAGGTCGCCTGAAGCGTTACGTGTTCTTCTTACTTTCTAGGTAGGCTTCCGGTCAACGCTACGGCGTTGACCGGATAGGCTTAACTCCCGCCTGTCTTTACCGTTTTGATAACGGCTCGATCAACATCATGCACCGTCGCGGCTGAGAACGGCCCCGGTTTCGATGAACGACCCGGGCGACCCCGGGGGGGAGGCGAATACGACAACACCATCCCGCATTTTGGTGGTCAGCTCCGGCGAAAACCGCGATGTCGTGACCTCCGCCATGAGCCACTGGTCTATGGAATCCGTTTGTAGCTCGGGTATTCAGGAGGCACTCAGCGTGCTGCCCGAAACCAGCCCATTCCTCATTTTCTGTGAAGAGCGCTTGTCCGACGGAACTTACAAGGACCTGCTGCGTGAAATAGGCAAATCGAGCAGGACGCGGTTGGTCGTGATTTCTCCCAACGCTGAACTCGACGAGAACTACAACGAAGCGATCGCCCTCGGAGCCTTCGACATGATTGCCAGCCCTTCTCGGCGTAGCGACGTGCAGTGGATCGCCATCCGTGCCATGCACGAAGACGCCCGTCGCACCGCCAGCAAACGTCGTCCCAGGATCACTCCTCCGAAGGAAAGCGAACCGGCCTCCGACGAAGCTCCGAGAATCAGCAAGGGAACTGCTACCGGGTGATCCAACAACCGGTTTGGCCGCCCGGAACAACTTGCGGAAAAACGCAGACCATGGGCCTGGGCCCTGTTTCGAAAGAGCCCAATTTCCCGTAAGCTCTGGAAAGCGTGCTTATGAAATCCGCCTCTCCCGTCGTCATCCAGAAGCACGCTAACCACTGCTCAGCACGCGCGGCACAAAGATGGCGTCCAGCCTGTGATAGATACTCTTCGCAGATCTGCGCCCACACTTTCCTTGCGTTGCTGCTGTTCGTCCTCCCGTCGTTCCCGCAAACTTCCACACCCGGGAATACTCCTCCCGTCGCGCCCTCAGACGCGGAACCTGCAACCTCGCCCGAATCCGAGGTCCGCGAGCAACACACGCCGCCAGAGCGGCAGCATCCTTGGCAGATTCTCACCTCCGGCGCAACCGACCACAATTCCATGCGCCGTGCTGAAGCAATCGCGGCCGTGGGCACAATGGCTCCGAGCCCGCGCGTTCTCCATCTCGTCGAAAACGCCCTCGACGATAAGGATTCCTCCATCCGCCAGCTCGCTGCCATGAATCTTGGACAGATGCGCGCCCGCCGCTCCATCCCCCGGCTGAAAAAAGCCCTCAATGATCCGTCGCCCGAGGTCAGCTTTGCTGCCGCGAAATCTCTCTGGAATATGGGCGACCATTCTGGCCGCGACGTCTTCATCCGGATTCTGTCCGGCGAAAAATCTTCCTCTCCCGGCTTGATCAAAGACGAGGTCGAAGCCACTAAGAAGAAATTCGACGACAAACGGAAGCTCGCGATCATCGGCGCCACCGAAGCCGCCAGCTCCCTGTTCGGCCCGGCCGGATGGGGCCTCAAGATTGTGGAAGAAATCACGCGCGATCGCTCGGCTTCCGCTCGCGCCCTGTCGGCCATTCTGCTGAGCCACGATACCTCGCTTGACGGTTTGCGCGAATTGCAGGATGCTCTATCCGACAAGAATTGGATCGTTCGTGCGGCCGCGGCTCAGGCTTTGGGAGCCAGCCGCCATCGCGACCAGATCCAATACTTGCGACCGTTGCTCGACGACGATAAGCCCGCGGTCCGATTCATGGCGGCTGCTTCCATCCTTCGCCTTTCGTCGAAAGGAAAGGGTGCTGCCGCCGAACCGGCAAACTCGCTGAAGTCGGAAGCTCGTCCAGCGCTCGGTCCACGCGGACCCAATACTTCTCAGTGAGGACATCCCATGAAACTCCGACTGTCTCCGCTTGCCGTTGCGGTCATCCTGGCAGTATTTCCCTCCTTCGCACAGCAGAATCAACCGTCCGATAAAGCGGTTCAACGTATCCAACGCGAAGTGCGCCATGAATTGCTGATGCTCCCCTACCTCGGTGTCTTCGATAACCTCGCTTACAAAGTTGATGGCTATAACGTGACCCTGTACGGACAGGTCACTCGCCCCACCCTGAAAAGCGACGCCGAAAACGTTGTCAAGAAAATTGAAGGAGTCGAGAAAGTCGACAACCAGATCGAGGTCCTTCCCCCTTCTCCCGCGGATGACCGTATCCGCCGCCAGCTCTATCGCGCCATCTATGGCTACCCCAGTTTGCAAAAGTACTCCCTAGGGGTACAGCAGCCCATCCGCATCATCGTAAAGAACGGAAACGTCTCGCTGGAGGGAGTTGTCGACAACGAAGCAGATAAAAACACCGCGGGCATCCGCGCCAAGGGTGTCCCTGGCATATTTTCCGTGCATAACAATCTTCAGGTAGCCGCCAAATAAGACGGGGCCTCGAAAAATCACATTCATTAGACGGATGACTTGTCATAGACGGAAGACTTGTTCATCAGATGAGGAACTTGTCATTCCGAGCGCAGCGAGGAATCTTGTTCTTTGACCGGCGCCGGTCAAAGAAGATTCCGCTACTTCTCCAGGCTTTTGGCTTTCTCCGGATCACTGGCCTTTTCCGGCTCTGTAATCTTCTGCGCATCCGTGGCCGGATCTTTGATGATGTACTCGATGATCAGCGAAATCCTTCGGTTGGTGGGATCTTGCGGACTATCAGCTTTGCGCAACTGCTGATCCGCGTACCCGCGGATCTGTGCGACCTGGTCATCCCTCACGCCGTTTTGTTGCATCAGCCGCCGGGCTGCGTTCGCGCGGTCCGCCGAAAGCTCCCAGTTCCCGTAATTGCTGTCTCTCGCGAATGGCTTCGCGTCTGTGTGCCCTTCGAACGAAATTTTGTTAGGCAGCTTCCCCACCTCATGCGCCAGCGCAATCAGCATTTCGCGGCCGTTCTGCGTGGGAGCCGAATTCCCGCTCTCAAAAAATGTTCCCGACGCCGACTCCGTTAACTCAATCCGCAATCCCTCGGCCGTCACCGTCATTTCAATGTGATCCTTCAGGCTGTCGAAGTTGTCCAGTTGTCGTACCGTCTTCTGAAGTTCCTCGCGCAGCTTCGGCATGTCATCCTTGGTCAGCGCAAACGACTCTCCCGATCCTTGCATGTTGCTGCCAACCTGCTTCGATGTCCCCGTGGGATCCTTGAAGTATCCTCCGACGGCAACTTGCACCTGCTTGCTGCTGTTCAACAACCACAACACGATGAACAGCGCCATCATCGCCGTCACAAAGTCCGCATACGCCACCTTCCATGCGCCTCCATGATGGCCGCCGTGCCCACCGCTCTTCTTGATGATGATGATTGGTTTCGAATCCGCCATCATGAACCTGCCTTACAGTTTGCTGAAAAGCTCTCGCGACCGCCGTGCTTTGAAAGGGCTCGGCTTCAGCCGAGCCGTAAGAGCCGCAAAATCACTGCGGCTTCAGCCGCGGAGGTCGTGGGCGCCGCCGGGCAGCTGTTTTTCCGCAAACTCTTTAGGCGGAAGCCGCTGCCGCCGGTTCTCCGCCGCCCCGGAACACCTTCTCCGCTTCCTGGAACGACGGTCGCACATGACCCGGGATCGCGCGCCGTCCGATCTCTACCGCCATGATCGGTGAGGTTCCCTTCAGAAACGCCAGTATCACGACCCGCAGTACGTGATAGAAAGCATGCTCCTCATCCGCCGCCTTCGCCATGTTCGCCGCCACCGGCCCCACCAGTCCGTAACAGAGCAGGATGCCCAGGAACGTTCCCACCAGCGCCGCTGCCACTTTGTGTCCAATCTCCTCCGGCGGACCGCCCAGCGCTCCCATCGTGATCACCACTCCCAAAACTGCCGCCACTATGCCCAGCCCGGGCAGAGAGTCCGCCATCGTGCTTAGCGCTGCAATCGGCTGTGTCTCCCCGTGATGGTGGACCTCCATGTCCACTTCCATCATCTGATCGACATCGAACGGTTCAATCCCGCCCGTCACCGCCATGCGCATCGTGTCGCACACAAAATCCCGAATGTGGTGGTCTTTCAAAAAACTCGGGTTCTTCGTGAAGATCGGGCTCTTCTCCGGTTCCTCTACGTCGCTCTCGAGAGCGATCAATCCTTCCCGCCGCGCCTTGTTGAACAGGTCATACATCGTCTTCAGCGAATCTAGGTAAAACTTCTGCGTGCACTTCGAGCCTTTGAACACCGAGACAATCCCGCCCACAATCTTCTTCAGAATGTGCAGCGGGTTCGCCACCAGCACCGTCCCCGCCGCCGCTCCCCCAATGATGATCAACTCCGCCGGCTGCATCAGCACCCGCAGGTTGCCGTGTTCCATCAGGTAGCCGCCCGCCACCGCTCCAAACACCACCAGAATTCCAATGATCACAAACATTGTGGCTCAAGCTCCTGTGCTCTTGGCGGCTTGCGCAGGTTCTTCCTCCGCCGCCCGCAGTCTCTCTTCCATCGCTTCCAGCGTGTCGCCTCGCTCGATCATGGTGATCTTGGCCGACACATTGAGCGACAAACGGTCGCCCCACCACGGAATCGCAACCCGGCTCGCCACCGTCTTCATCCGCGCCGCCACCCGCCCCAGCGGTTCGATCCCGCAACCCGGCAGAATCCCCAGAAACCCATCCGAACTCCACCGCCCCACCATGTCGCTCCGCCGCACCATATCTTTCAGCGTGCGCGCTACTTCCCGGATAATCGCGCTGCCCGCCTCCATCCCATGTGCATGACGAAAATCTTCAAAACTCGCTAGCCGGATCGCGATGATCCCGCACACTGCCCCCTGCGTCGCGCACGCTTCTACTTGCTCCCGCAGGAAAGCTTCGGTGCTTACCCGGCTCGGCACTCCGGTCTCGGCATCCAGATCTTCCACCGCTGCCCGGCTTTTCTCGTCGCGAAACTCCGGCACGGCGATCTTCTCGGAGAACACTTTTACGGCTCCCACAATGTCCCCAGCCCGGTTCTTCAACGCCATCGTCCACAACCGGACCGGAACCACGTGCCCCGACCGATGCCGCAGGTACGTCACCACTTCCTGCCGTGCTCCATGGCGCACACCTTCCAGCGGACAATGATGCACACAAATCACCGGATTGTGGTCGTCATACTCCACCAGGATGCTGTCCCGGCAGGCCCGCCCCAGCACCTCCTGGCTCAGAAATCCGCTGATCTTCTCCGCTCCATAATTCCAATAAGTGATCTTTCCCTCCAGATCGAGCGCGTACACCCCGCTGTCGATCCGATCCACAATTACCTGAAACACTTCCGCACTCGGCATCCCTGACATGGCGCTCTCCACTACGCCTATCGGCACAGCCCCGCACAACTTCAATTCTTGTGGAGAGGCGCGCGTCCTCGCCCGCACGAGCGACATTGCGGAAAACCGCCCGTCTCTCCGCCCTGCAGCACAAGAGTTTCTGTCCCCCCATACAAACCTTTACAATTCTTCGCTGGCAGGTATTCTTCGCCCATGTTCTACTTGTTAACAGAGAGGGTCCCCCGTAAGTCTCGCGACTTCTGAGGTTTAGCGGTTTGCCGCGAAAAATGCGAGAATAGTGAGAAACTGGCTCTAGACGACGCCGGCGCCGGAGTCCCTTCGCGCGCAACCTGGATTCCTAGCTTCGTCTCTAAAGGCTAAACGTCCACTGATGTCCATTACGCCTATAACACCGCGCGATCCCGGCCCAGCCCCCGCTCAGGAAGCTCCCGGCCTCTACGACGCACGTCATTGGGAAACGGCTTACCGCCATTTCGACGAGGACGCCGTCCCCGCCCTCCTGCTTCATCTGCAGGACGACCTCACTCGCGCCCGACGCCGCGAAGCCGCCTGGCTCTCCGTCATCGTTCACCTGCTGGTGATCATCCTGTTTGTGAACCAGCCCCGTTTGGAGAATTTTTACCGCCGCGTCTTCCTGCACCAGCAAACCATCGTGCGCGTCTCGGTTCAGGACCTCATGAAGCAGAAGGAACTCACGTATCTCGAGTTACCTCCTGACGTGCAGAAGGTCACCAAGAAACCCAACACCGATATCATCTCTGACAAAGACCGCACCGCCAGCTCGCGCACTCCGCAACTCGATCCCAAAGAGCTGAAGAAGATCATTGATGCCCGGCGTCCCGGACGCCCCGGCGCCAACTCTCCGCCCGCCCAGGAACAGGCGCAGGCCGCAGCCGCACCCAACACCACGCCGCAAATTCAGGAACAGGGGCCGCCACCTCCGCCCCAAATCGCGCAGATCCAGCCGCCCAAGATTGAAAGGCCCCCGGTGAAATTCGGCGGCGCCATGTCGGCGGGTTCGGCCATCGATCAGGCCGCGCGCGCCGCCGCCCAAAACCGCGGCAGCTACGGTGGCGATGGTGGCGACTTCGGCCTCAACCAGGGCAAAGCCGGAACCATGGGCCCGCTCGAAGTCCTCACCGACACTATGGGCGTCGACTTCAATCCCTACCTCACCCGCTTACTGCGCGAGGTAAAGGAGCACTGGTACCAACTCATTCCGGAATCAGCCGAGATGAAGCGAGGCAAAGTCGTTCTGCAATTTGTCATTCAGCCGGACGGCAGCGTGGCGGGCCTGCAAGTAATGAGCAGTTCGGGAGACGTGGCTTTGGATCGTCCCGCCTATGGCAGCATCACCGGCTCGAACCCGTTTCCCCCGCTGCCGAAGGAATTCACAGGACCATACCTGGGTCTGCGCTTCAGCTATTACTACAACATGGAAGTCGAAGGCGCCGGCCTCCGATAGAT
>QIAH01000141.1:10685-17457 GCA_003225465.1 Acidobacteriota bacterium
TTCACTCTACCCATCCCTACTCGCCCCGATACACCAAGCGCCCGCCCACAATGGTCGCGATCACTCTCCCCGTCAGTTGCCAGCCATCAAACGGCGAGTTCCGCGATAGCGACCGCGACTTCGACACATCAAACGTCCAGCGCTTCTTCGGATCGAAGATCGTGACATCCGCATGGCTGCCCCGCGCCAGCGATCCCCGGCCCCGCAGCTCAAACACCCGCGCCGGACCCTCCGTGAACAATTCCACAATGCGCGCCAGCGGAATCTTGTGTTCGCGATGAAGCCTGGTAATCGCGAGCCCTAGAGCCGTTTCCAATCCGGTAATCCCGAAGGCCGCTCGTTCAAATTCCAGCTGCTTCTCATGGCTGGCATGCGGGGCGTGATCGGTAGCGATCGCATCCACCGTGCCGTCCCCCAGCGCCACCACCAGCGACTCGATGTCAGCCGCCGAGCGCAGCGGCGGATTCATCTTGCAGTTCGCGTCGTAATCGTCGACCGCCTCGTCCGTGAGCGTGAAATGATGCGGCGTGACTTCGCACGTGACCCGCGCCCGGCTGCGCTTCCCGCGCCGCACTGCTTTCAGCGAATCGGCGGCCGAAAGATGCGCCACATGCAGGCGAGCATTCGGAATCTGCTGCGCAAGCTGGACATCCCGGTCCACAATGCTCGCCTCCGCCGAAGTCTTCCACCCGCGCAACCCCAGGCGGAACGATGTGGGGCCATCGTTCATCGGACAATTTTCCGTCAGGCGCGTATCTTCCGCATGCTGCACCACCGGAAAACTCAGCTCTCCGCTCAGCCGCAGGCACTCGCGCATGATGTCGTTGTCGAGAATTGGCCGCCCGTCATCGGTCACCGCCACCGCCCCCGCGCGCTGCAACCCGCGAAAATCCGTGAGCACAGCGCCTTTGCTGGCATGGGTCGCGGCCGCCACCGGAAACACATTGACCACCGCACCGCGTTCCGGCTGGCGCAGCCAGTTCACCCACTCCTGCGAGTCGATCGTCGGCGTCGTATTTGGCATGCAGCACACCGACGTGAAACCCCCCGCCGCCGCTGCCGCCGTTCCCGACGCAATTGTCTCTTTGTAGGTCTGCCCAGGTTCCCGCAAATGGACATGCAGGTCAATAAATCCCGGAGCAACGATCAACCCCCGCGCATCAAATTTCTCCTCCGCCCCACCCCGAATCTTGTTCGGAGGCGCCACTTCGGTCACCCGCCCGTCGCGCAGCATGATATCCATAGGCGCATCAATACGCGCGGCCGGATCGATCACATGTCCGCCTCTGATCAGCAGCGAAGTCGGTTTGGATTTCTCGCCCATTTTTGGAATCAGGCTATAGGCTCTAGTCTCTAGCATGCGCCCTCAGCCAATTTCCTCTTTCGCAAGAACGTAGGCCCAGACGCCCTCGTCTGGGCGGCCGGGCAAAGCCCGGCTTGATTTCTGATGTCCCGAGCACAAACCTAAAGCAATTGAATTTGTTCTTCTCTGTGTCTCTGTGACTCGGTGGTGAATTAACACGTGGAAGCCCCAGCCAGAGCCCAGAGCCTGACCTAGACCCTGCTCCTCCCCGCTCGCGCCAGAATCGCCATCCGCGTCGGCACCCCATTTCGCACTTCATCCACGATCACCGACTGCGGGCAATCCGCCACCTCCCCAGTCAATTCCAACCCGCGAATAATCGGCCCCGGATGCATCACGATCGCATCGCGCTTGGCTATTTTCAACCGATGCATGGTCATCTGGTAACGCGCAATATAATCGTCCAGCCGCAATTTCATTCCTGAAAGCCGCTCTTTCTGCACCCGCAAAAGCGTAATCACATCGGCGCCCCGCAACGCTTCCTCAATATGCCGCGTAACATTCAACCCGGGCGCAAGTGTAGCTGCCACCTCGGGCACGAACTCGGGCGGCCCGCACAAGGTGATCTTCGCGCCGAACTTCGTCAATAGATGGCACGCCGACCGCGCCACCCGGCTGTGATAGATGTCGCCCACAATCGAAACATGCAGGCCCTTCAGCGTCTTCTTATGTTTCAGGATCGTGTAAGCATCCAGCAGCGCCTGCGAAGGATGCTCGTGCATCCCATCCCCGGCATTCACCACGGGTATATCGAGGTGCTGCGCCATCAGGTGTGGCGCGCCCGCCAGCGGATGACGAATCACAATGATGTCCGCCCCAACCGCCCGCAGCGTGTAGCCCGTATCGAGCAGCGACTCGCCCTTCTCAATGCTCGACCCGCTCGATTGCACCAGCGTGGTCATCGCCCCCATCGACTTCGCCGCAATTTCGAAGGAAGAACGCGTCCGCGTGGAAGGCTCGTAGAACAGCAGCACAACGCGCTTGCCTTTGAGCAGTGCCCGAGGCCTCTGCGGATTCATCCGCCGCGCCAACTGCAAAAGCTTCAGGATTTCGGCCGCCTCGAGATGTTCAATGCCGAGGAGCGATCCCCGCGCGACTTTCTTCATGGATGCCCCAAAGAAGCTTCCGTCGCGCACGCCAAAGTAAGCGGAGTCTTGTCACGGATGGAGTGTTTGTGCGCAGTCCCGGAAGTCATGAACGGTGCATCATACGCGCCAGAACCTCCGCCGGGCAATAACGGGATCCAACCGAGATTGTGGAGCGATGGGCGTCCTCGCCCGTCGAGGCCACCGTCCGGGAAGAAGACTGGTTTTCTTCGCATCCTTCGCGGCCGTTCTTTGCGACCTTTGCGGTTAAAAGCTTTTGTCTTCTGGTATGCATACGGCTCGCGTTGCGCCCTCAATCCAGACCCGAGAAGAAGACTGGTTTTCTTCGCGTCCTTCGCGGCCGTTCTTCGCGATCTCTGCGGTTAAACGTTTTTGTCTTCTGGTGTGGATAGGGCTCGCGTTGCGCGCTCAATCCAGATCCGAGAAGAAGACTGGTTTTCTTCGCGTCCTTCGCGGCCGTTCTTTGCGACCTTTGCGGTTAAACGCTTTTGTCTTCTGGTATGGATACAGCTCGCGTTGCGCGCTCAACCCAGACATGTCTTCCGCTCATACCCATCACAAGCCAGCACAGGCAACCGCGGATATTTCGGAAATCGCGAATCCGTAAAAGAAAGCTCACACATCACAAACACCGAGCCCCGGTCCGACTCGATCCGCCGAGCATGTTGGCAATCGGCGCACAAGCCGGCCTTCGTTTTATCGAAATTGTCGCTGCCGGTCACCGATTTTGCGCGCGTCCTACTCCGCCCGAAAGCGGATCGGAATCGCTACCTCTGCGCCCGCTTGCGCGCCCAGGCCGCATAGAGCGCCCCGCCGATGCTGGACCCGACCACGAACATTAAGAACAAGATAAAAAGCACGAACGCCACAAAGAAGTTCAGCCCCTGCGGAGACTTCAGCAAATCCTGTACTTGCTGAATCTTTTGTGGATCGTAACCACGCCCGACATACTGGGCAAGATTATCGAGCATTCCCTGCCGAAGTTCGTCCGGACGGTAGACCAGTGTGGCGATCGCGGGAATCGCAAAAAAGAGGAAACCGAACCCGCCGCTGGCTGCCCCGATCTGTGCGCCCGCGCCTGCGCTCGGCAGTCGGTCTTTGATATGGCGCCGGTACAAAATTACCGCCACCACGCCCCCGGCGAGAAACGCGGGACCAAAAATAGCATACGGAACGATCGCAGCCAGCAGCGAGAATGCTCCGCCCAAAGCCGCTCCGGGCAGCGCATGCGCCCACTGCACCCCGGGCGAGCGACGTTCGGACAACAGGACCGAAGGTATGCTGGGCACCTCCGGCGCACTCTCGGCTGGTGTGATACCTGCAGGTCCCGGAGCAGAAGATTCTACCGCCTCAATCCCGGGCACGCGAATCTGGGGCGCGCCACACTGCTTGCAAAACGGAGTACCGTCCTCCACCCCCGCACCACATTTATGACAAGGATGCTCCACCGAAATTCAAGGTAACGTAGCCCACCGCTTCACGCAACAAAGGGAAAAGCGAATGGAGAGTCGGGCGTCCCCGCCCGACAGGACGGGCGAATTCACTTATGCACGCCCTAAGGAAGTGCAATTCACTATCGAGACGCAGGCACCTAGAACAAGCACGCCCGAGCTTCTCTTGATTTTGGTGTCCTCTGTGTCTCTCTCGAAAATTATCTTCCAGTCGTTGGTGCCCCAGGTTCGCGTCCGTTCTTTGGACGCTAACCTGGGGATCATCACATCGGTTAGCGCTCTCCGCAGCTTCTTTGCGCTTGCATTTTCATCCCCGACCGCAAGCGGACACGACTCATGCCGAACTCTGTGGTGAATAATCTTCTGCTCAGATCGTATCTTTACTCGACCCCCGAGCCTGCACGAAAACCAGCGCAAAATCCGTCCCCTTGCCCTTATCCTGCGGCGAGATCGACACAACGTGCTGGTTGTCCTTGGTCCCCACCTTCAACTCCAGGCTCTTGCCGCTGTCGTGCTCGCAGGTGAGTTTCTTGCTTTTCGCCTTGTCATCTTTCCCGAGATCCACGTCCACATCGCCCGCATCCTGGTGCGGATTGTCGGTATGACACTCGAGGACAGCGCCGTATTTCTTCAATTGATCGCGATAGAAAGCGGCAACTTTCTCAGGCGGATCGTCGGAAACGAACTCGATTGCCACCACCTTGATCCCGAAGAAACCGGACGAAATGTTCACGTTGGCATTGTTGCCATCGTGCTGGGAACTCTTTTCTTTCGGACGAGCCCCCGGATATGTCGCCAACCCAGTATCGCGAGGGTTCGCGTCCTGGCTGACGTGAATTCCGCCCACCGGCGTCTGGATATCGACCTTCTCTCCTTCGCCTTTTTCGTTCTTCTTCACATTCAGGCTGCAGGCCGGAAGAAGAAAAAGCAGACTAAAAGCGGCCGCAATCGCAACGCTAACGCCTGGAAATTTCGGTATGCGCATGGGGAACCTCTCCTGATGCCACTCGCGGTTGCCGCTCAATGCCGGCCCCGCGCTCGGCTACATTCGGAATGCTGACCGGCAGATGCCCGCGGATCGGAATCTCGCCAAACAGCGCCTTCACCGCGCTCAGCTCCGAAACGGTTTCGTTCGAAAATGTACACAGATAGTTCTGGATCTCCGGAAAACCGGCGACAACGTACGGACTCCCCAGTGCCACAACCGCCATCTTCTTCCGCGCATGCTCCACCATCTTCGTAAGCAGCGTGCCGGTTGCGTCAGGCACCGCGGTGGAATTCCTCATCCCTCCAGGAACCGGGGCTGCGTACACGGCCGCCACCACGACCTGCGCCTCATTGATGGCGTGCAGTACGTCATCCGTCATACCTTCCGCAATTCGCGGATCCACGAACAACACGTTCGCATCCGGAACCCGCGCCCGCATCTGGCGCTCGAATACACGCCCAGCCGTCATCCGAACATCATCCGAGAAGACAATCACAACCACACGATTATGTGTCTCCTCTGTTGTCGTATACGGAAGGCCACCCTTCGCGGTTCCCATTGACTTCAGCGGCAAAACGTTGCCATTTTCGCGAACCAGCGTGACCGCATCGTCCGCCACCTCCTGGCCCACAAGCATGTTCTGCGGCTTCCCGACTTCCTGCCCAACCCCAGTCACGTCCACCAATCGAGCCTTGTTCAGCCCCAGAGACGCCTTCGCCTTCAGCAACTTAAGCACCGATTCATCCAGCCGCGCTGCCGGGATCTCGCCGCTCTCCACCGCCTTCACCATCTCCCGATACGAAGCGTCCAGGTCCGCAGGAATCAGCAGCAGATCGTTCCCCGCCTTGAACGCCTCCACCGCGGCCCGTCCCACGTTCAAAGCATAAAGCCGCGTCAGCCCAGCCATATCGAGCGCATCCGTGGTCACGATTCCATCAAATTTCATCTGCTTCCGCAGCAAATCCGTCACGACCCGCGGCGAGGTCGTCGCCACGCGGGTGGGATCCGGCTCCAGCGCTGGCACAGTCACGTGCGCGATCATCACTGAGTCCACTCCCCCATCAATCGCCTTCTGAAAAGGCGGCAACTCGATCGAGTGAAGATGCGCCAGGTCGCCGTCAACCCGCGCCACGCCCAGGTGCGAATCCGTGGCGGTGTCGCCGTGACCCGGAAAATGCTTGGCGGTCGTCAGCATGCCGCCTTCATGCGCCCCTTTGATGTAGGCAGTCACAAGCTGCCCCACCTGCTGCGGATCTTCGCCAAACGAACGAGTGTTAATCACAGGATTCGCAGGATTCGAATTGACGTCCGCCACCGGGAAAAAATTCCAGTGAATGCCAATGGCCCGCGCTTCCTGAGCAGTAATCCGCCCGAAGGCCTCTGCATAGTCGAGTTTCCCCGCCGCCCCAAATGCCATGGCATGCGGAAATATCGTGGGCCCATTCAAGCGCATGCTCAAGCCCCGCTCGAAATCGGCGGCAAACAGCAATGGCAGTTTCGACTCCTGCTGCAGATGATTCAGTACCATCGTCGCTTCATACGGCTCGCTCTTGATGAGGAACCCGCCATCCGTCGGAACCGTCATCGCAAACCCGCCCACGTGGTACTTGTTGATGACGTCCCGAAGCTGCGCATACGCATCACTGTCATTATTCAGAAACTGCGCCCGCACCCACACCATGAACAGCTGCCCGACTTTCTCTTCAGTCGACAGCTTGCGCAAAGTTTTCTCCGCCCATTTCTCCCCATCGCGGTCAAGATGAATCGGCCCGGGCTTCTGGAAATGCTCTTTGGCAAACAAGGAAGGCATCATCAGAAACGTAAGAAGAAGTGAAATGATAGTGCGCATACCCGAGACGATAGC
>QIAH01000446.1 GCA_003225465.1 Acidobacteriota bacterium
GAGGGTACAGGCAAATGGCAATAGGTACCGACGACGGGTTCGCCTTCCGCAGTACTTCCATCCGTGGCCACGAATGAGTTTTTGATGAAAGTAGCGTGCTCAGCGGTGTTGATGGTGGCTCTCGTGGTTTTATCCATTATTTTGTCTGCACAAGAGCCTGCGACAATCGACAGGCAATTGAGTACAGAAGATCGTTTGCGGAAACCCGGCTGGTGGCCCACAAAGGGTGCTCCTTCCCGGGACGACTATGCAGGCCCGGCAGCCTGTGCACAATGTCATTCGGCAATCGCCCTCACGCAAAAACGTAGCGCCATGGCGAGCGCTGGAACTCATCCTGCAAATTCTTCCATCCTGCTGAACCACCAACTGAGTCTTCATCTCAATCCGTACCGCTACAAAATCACGCAATCGGGTGGCGAGATCCTGTATTCAGTGGGTGATGGGACAAAAACTTCTTCCGTGCCTCTAGCCCTTGCCGTCGGCGGCGGCAGTCGGGTTGGTCAAACCTACCTCTTCGAGAAGAATGCGACCTACTTCGAAAGTCGTCTGAGTTATTTCAGCGCTATACAGGGGCTCGATTTGACGCCGGGCCACACGAACGCCACTCCGCAATCTCTCGAATCGGCCGCCGGGCGACCGCTATCCGGCGCGGAAGCTCATCGATGCTTCGCCTGTCACACGACCGCATCAACGGCGAACTACACATTCGCTCCCCAGCATTTAATTCCGGGCGTCACCTGCGAATCCTGCCATGGTCCTGGAGCAACACATGTAGCAGCTATGAGGGCTGGCATCGAAGGAGGGGAACAATTAATCTTCAACCCTCGCCGACTCACACCCTCCGATTCGGTTGACTTTTGTGGAGCCTGCCATCGCACTTGGTGGGACGTGAGTTCGAACAAGGACATCGGTATCTTGAACTTACGTTTTGCACCCTACCGGCTGGAAAAAAGCCGCTGCTGGGGAAAGGGAGATCCGCGCATCACCTGTGTCGCTTGCCATGATCCCCACAAGCCGCTAGCCGAGGATCCCGCGTTCTACGATCAACGCTGCTTGGCGTGCCACGCGTCAGCCACCTCGAACTCAAATGCAGACCACATGGCTGCTGTCTGCCCAGTCAGTAAAAAGGATTGCGTGACTTGCCATATGGCCAAGTACGACATCCCGGGCATGCACTATAAATTTACTGACCACTGGATTCGAGTAACTAAAGCGGGAGAGCCCTATCCAGACTGACTTCCTGGTCAATGAGCAATTGGACGAGGATGAATCTCGTCGGGAGACACAACTCCTTTCCCTTCCAAAACTGCGTAAAACCGGTCTACTGCCAGAGCTTTGAGTATTTCGGTCGGCCCACCTGGCCATCGGATTTCCAGCGAATCGATCTTGTCAGCCGTACCCAGACCGAAGTGAACACGCAGATCGTTCTGAGACAGGTAGCTGCCACCACTGTGAATCTCTTCAGTTTGAGTAATCCCGCCCGCGACGATTGTCAGTCTTGCCCCAATCGCAAGACGGTTGCTTTTGACTCCCGCTAGTTCAAAGCTGACCCAGTGGTGCCCAGGAACTCCGTGATTCTTGAGAATCACCGGCGCCCCATCCAAATCGCCGACCACAACGTCGACTTGGCCGTCATTGAATAGATCACCAACTGCCAAACCACGGGAGACACGGCGCTGCTTCAGGGCTGATCCGGCCTGATCACTGGCATCGCAGAATGTGCCATCCATCTGGTTCAACAGAAGACTTCCCGGCTCTCGATAGCCGGGGCTGGACCTTAAGACATCGATTTGCGGATAGACGTGGCCGTTGACCGCGATCAGGTCGAGCCAGCCATCATTATCGATATCGAGGAAGCCGGTTCCCCATTTCACATAACTCAGGGATGGTAAAGCGACTCCGGACTGATACGAGACATCGTGAAAATCCCATTTCCCGTCATTGCGGTAAAGCGTGCTGTACTCGTCAGCAAAGTTGGTCACGTACATGGAAGGATGGCCGGTATGAAGATAGTCCCCGATAGCGATGCCCATGGACCCCTGCTCCAAGCCATCTTCGCTGACGGCAGTCCCTGATTCAAATCCGATGTTGGTGAACTTTCCGTTTCCATCGTTACGATAGAGATAGTTTGGAGTGGAATCATTCGCCACATAAATATCGGGACGTCCAGTGTTGTTGAAATCCGACCAGATAACGCCCATTCCGAAGTACCCGGCTGTATCCGCTACTCCAGCCGATTTGGAAACATCGGTGAAAGTGCCGTCGCCATTGTTGTGAAAGAGCGAGTCACCGGCACCCCGCAAGCCGCGCGGTCCACATTGCACATCCATGCCCTTGTATTTGCAGTTTGGGCTCTTTCCGAATTCAGGGGGATCATCGAGCCGAAAGTCGACGTAGTTGGCGACCATCAAATCGACGAAGCCGTCCCCATCGTAGTCGCCAAAAGCCGCGCCCGTAGACCAACGTCCGTCCGACACGCCTGCCTTTGCAGTTACATCGCTAAAAGTGCCATCGCCGTTATTTTTATAAAGATGATTCCCACCCAGGCAGGTAACGTACAGGTCGGGCCAGCCGTCATTATTAATGTCCCCGACCGCGCCGCCCATTGCAAAACAGGGCGCGATCCCGGACTTTTCCGTGACGTCCGTAAAAGTGCCATCGTGATTATTGTGGTAGAGCGCACCTTTCGCGGCCTGATGTTTCAAGGCCATCTGGAGTGTCGGAGCATTGGTGAAGTAAATATCCGGCCAGCCGTCGCGGTCATAATCGATGAGAATTACCCCGCCGCTCATCGATTCGACGATGTATTTCTTCTCGGGTGCGAACACGTGCCGGAA
>QIAH01000447.1 GCA_003225465.1 Acidobacteriota bacterium
TTCGACCAACGCCTCTCGACTGCGAAGAGTGAGTCGGGCATTCTTGTGGATGTCCATTCGGTCTGTCCTCGGAAACTGGATTGCTCGTCACAATCAGCTTCTCTGGTTCCGATCGAATGGACAACGTCTTGAAAGATCACAGGTGCCCCACCCTCACCTCGCGTTCTTTGCGAGGTTAGGGTGGGTTTTCCCACGACCGACAACCATATGCGGGCTTAGCCCTGGTACAAATGTCCTGTGTCATGCACTGCAGTAATCAACCGCCTATGTTATGTCGAGCAGCACAGGTCGCGTTTGGCGCTATAATTCCTTTGTTGGAGGTGTCCCATGCGACTCACAGGCCTCCTAGCCCTGCTGTTGTTTATTCTCATCGTTTTCTTCGCGGCTCCCGCTGCCAGCTTTGCGCAGACGGCGACCGCGAACGTCGCCTCAGCCTCTTCTGAACAGTCTCGAGTGTTGCAGTCAATGGACGGAACCCTCGCGGACCTGGCTCGGCGTGCCCGCTTCGGTTCCGAGTTCGAGCGCGACGGCGTGTGCTACACCATGCGGACCTATGTGATGGCCCGGGAAGACAAGGATTCCGACGCTACCCGGATGGTTCGTGCCACGCGTTGTCTGCCGGCCTGGAAACTTGAGTTCAAGACTGCAGTCACCCCGATGCACCAGGGTAAGGATGACACTCCGCTCACGCGCTAGCCATCCCAACCATTGTGCCGATTGGCCGCGGGCGCATTCGTTGTAAGACAATCTCGACAATGCGCCCGCGCTGCCTCCTACCCATCGCGCTTTCCACGCTCTCCCTGGCGCAGTCGTTCACCGTTCAGAACAGCAATACCACCGCCGACCTGCGTGGCCTCAGCGCGGCTTCGTCCCGCATAGTCTGGGCGAGCGGCACAAACGGTACCTACCTGCGCACGCTCGACAGCGGAACGACTTGGGTAGCGGCAAACGTGCCCGGGGCGGAAACGCTGGATTTTCGTGCCGTCGAGGCATTCAGCGAAGACGAAGCTTACCTGCTTTCGGCGGGACCGGGCGAGCAGTCGCGCATCTACAAGACGAACGACGGCGGCAAGACCTGGGCGCTTCAGTTCACGAATCACGAACCCAGGGGCTTCTTCGATTGCATGGCGTTCTGGGACCACGATCATGGGATCGCCCTGGGCGATCCGGTCGATGGACAGTTTGAAGTGATTATTACCAATGACGGAGGGGCAAACTGGACCCCGCTGTCATCCGCCTACGCGCCCCGTTCCCTCGCCACGGAAGGAGCTTTCGCCGCCAGCGGCACCTGCCTGACGGTCGAGGGCGACCGCAACGTCTGGTTTGTCACAGGAGGAAACGCGGCGCGCGTATTTCGCTCCACCGATCGCGGCAATACCTGGTCAGCAACCGACGCCCCCATAATTCACGACAGCGCCTCTTCCGGTATTTTCTCGATTTCCTTCAACGGCCCACGACACGGAGTGATCGGAGGCGGTGACTACCAGCACCCTGAGCGGCAAGGCACGACCCTCGCCTATACGGAAGACGGTGGGATCACGTGGAACGCTTCCGGCATTCAACCGCAATCCTATTTCTCGGCGGTCGCTCTCGATCCGCAGAACGGCCGCCAACTGCTCGCAGTTGGAAGCGCGCACGCGGCCTATACCGATGATGTCAGCAATCGGAACTGGAAGGTTTCGTGGGACCTGAATCTCAATGCCGCGGTCTACATTGGCCCCGGAGAAGCGATCGCCGTAGACCCCAAAGGAAAGATCGTACGCTTCCAATTACATCCCTGACGCATTGAAAGACCGCTGAGGATGCGCGGAAGGTGCCCCACCCTCACCTCGCGTTCTTTGCGAGGTTAGGGTGGGGATCTTCCCAAGAGCAATACTCGACAAGCTCTGAACATCGGGAGCTTTGGTCGTATCAGGGCACGCCTTCAGGCGTGCCGTTAGAGCAATCTATTAAGAAACCGCTTTAGCGGCGGTCTTTGCGACTAGACGTGTCGTGCGCCGCCCCTAAAGGCGCAACAATGAAGCAACGGTACTGCACGCCTGAAGGCTTGCCCCGATACAAGCAAAGAATTTCAGCAGGCTGTTTCGCATTGAAGGAAAATCGCAGATATCGACACGAGTCTTTCCTAAGCCTGCAAGAGATCAGCTACGCGCGGCCGCCACTGCTTTCTCAGTCTCCAATTGCTCGTAGATGGCCGGATCACTGCAGACCTCGTAGTAGGACTTATCGGTCCACTTCTGCAGCCTAAAGTTACGAGGGTCGACCTGTGCCACCCGGCTCTCGCGCAACACGATTTTCCGAAAGATGTCGTTGTCGACCGTAACCAGTCCGCGGAACAACTGAAAACTCTCACTGCCCCACAACTCGGGCAATTGGAGAGTAACCGGCTCCAGCGAGATTTCCTTACGGAGCTTCTGGAACGCGGCCGGGCTAAGGCGGATGCCACCCAAATTGAAGGCCATTACGAAATCTTCGGCAGCTTCGCCCGCATCCGCATCGCTCACGGTTTGAAACGCGTATACGTGAAACGGGCTGCCCAGCGGCTCCATGGCCTTGCGAGCGCGCTTGTTGCAGGAGGAAAGGCGATCGCTTTCGTTCAACGCTTCGGAAATCATGATGCGCTTCTCGCCATCCATCAAATACAGGGGAGCCGCTTCCTGGTAAGCGATCCCAACTCCCAGCTCGAGCGGCGGCAAGCCAGCTTTGGTGACCAGCTCGTTATAGCCGCGAACGATTTCGACCATCTCGCGCGCGAGCACGCAAGCCCGGCTCACGGCCAACCCTGGCTCACCTTCTTTCTCGTGCAGCGCGAGGAT
>QIAH01000448.1 GCA_003225465.1 Acidobacteriota bacterium
TGAACCTCCGCGCATTGAAGATGCTTCGCCCCGGCGGGACTCTCGTTACCTGCTCGTGCTCTTACCATGTGAGCGAACCCGATTTCGTCGCAATGGTCGCCGAAGCCGCGCGGGATGCCCACAAAACCCTGCGCTTGCTGGAGCGGCGCACCCAGGCGAAAGACCATCCCATCCTGCCTGGTGTACCGGAAACTGCCTATTTAAGGTGCCTCATTTTCGACATAACGTAATGAAAATAGAGGGAATCATCTACTTGACAATATAACACTCAACTTTTATGATCCGTTTGTGCTAATCGCTCATCTAAATGAGTGACTGCAGCACTACTCAATCCAAGATCAGCTATTAGGAGGTTTTCGGCTATGACTGTAATTGCCCGTTGGGATCCCTTCCGTGAGTTTTCCACTCTTCAAGATCGCATGAACCGCCTGTTCCGTGAGTCCTATGGACCGGAAGGCCGGGACGAGTCTTTGACCACCAGCCAGTTTGCTCCACCGGTAGATGTCTACGAGGACGAGCACAATGTCGTTTTGAAGGTTGAAGTCCCGGGCATCGATGAGAAGGATATTGATGTGCGGGTCGAGAACAACGTCCTGACCGTGCACGGCGAGCGCAAGGTCGAGAAGGAAGAGAAAGAGGAGAATTTCCGCCGGGTCGAGCGTCAGTACGGCAGCTTCACCCGCACGTTCACCCTGCCCTCTACCGTCGATGCGGAGAGGATCCAGGCTGACTACGACAAGGGCATCCTAAAGATCGTCCTGCCCAAGAAAGCGGAAGCCAAGCCGAAGTCGATCAAAGTCAACGTCGGCAGCCAGAAGACGCTGGAAGGCAAGGGCCCGAGCAAGGCTGCGTAAGCAAAATCGCGTCAAAAGCGCCGAGCTCCGCTCGGCTGGGCAGACCAGGCGTCTGCCTCTACGCGGGAGGCGGCAGAGGTGACCGCCTCCCGTTTCTTTTCGTGAGTTCAGTCTCGTACTACGAAAGTTGTAGCTGCATGCACGACCACAAGGCGGTAGCGGTCGTGTCACCTCCCTGTGATAAATGCTGAAGACTTATTGAGGTCGTTCCAAGATCGGAAACATCATAAGATTTAGGGTTGAGGGAGTTTCCAATGGCTATTCGCTGGGACAAATTCACGGTTAAAGCGCAGGAAGCGGTTCAGCGCGCCAATGACATCGCGTCCGAACATGGCAACCCTGAGTTGCTGCCCCTGCATCTGCTTGCTGCTCTGCTTGAGGATAAGGAAGGCATCGTTCCGCCTATTCTCGAGAAGCTGGGCATTGGTCCGCAGGTCGTTTTGAACGAGGCGTACCGCGAGATCGACAACCTGCCCAAAGTCTCGGGAGAGGGCGCGACCCAGGCCACCATGTCGCCCGCGCTCACTCAGCTCATTGACCGGGCTTTTAAGGAAGCTTCCAATTTTAAAGACGAGTACGTTTCCACCGAGCACCTCTTGCTCGCGGCCACACAAGCCAAGAGAGATTCCGCGCAGACCATCCTCGCCCGCCATGGCGCGAGTTACGACGCCATCTTGAAGGCACTGACCTCAATTCGCGGCACGCAGAAGGTGACCGATCAGAATCCCGAGGCAAAATACCAGGCGCTCGAGCGCTACGCTCGCGATCTGACCGAGCAGGCTCGACGCGGCAAGCTCGATCCCGTCATCGGGCGCGACGAAGAAATCCGTCGCGTCGTCCAGGTCCTTTCCCGGCGTACGAAAAATAATCCCGTGCTGATTGGCGAGCCTGGTGTGGGCAAGACCGCCATTGTCGAGGGCCTCGCGCAACGCATTGTTTCCGGCGACGTTCCCGAAGTTCTGAAGAACAAACGCGTGGTCGCCCTCGATCTCGGTTCCATGCTGGCAGGGGCGAAGTATCGTGGCGAGTTTGAAGATCGCCTCAAGGCCGTTTTGAAGGAAATCGAAGAGTCTGAAGGACAGATCGTGCTCTTCATCGACGAGCTACACACCCTGGTGGGTGCCGGCGCGGCCGAAGGCGCAATCGACGCTTCCAACATGCTGAAGCCTGCGCTGGCGCGCGGCCAGTTGCGCGCGATCGGCGCCACCACGCTTAACGAGTATCGCAAGTACGTCGAAAAGGATGCCGCCCTCGAGCGCCGCTTCCAGCCGGTCTACGTGGGTGAGCCCACGGTCGAAGACACCATCGCGATCCTGCGCGGACTGAAAGAGCGCTACGAGGTGCACCATGGCGTGCGCATCAAAGATTCCGCCATCGTTGCGGCCGCTACCCTTTCGCATCGCTACATCACTGACCGGTTTTTGCCCGACAAGGCCATCGATCTAATCGACGAAGCCGCGGCCTCGCTTCGCATCCAGATCGATTCAATGCCGACGGAGATCGATCAGCTTGAGCGGCGAGCCATGCAGCTGGAAATCGAGAAACAGGCGCTCAAGAAAGAAGATGACGCCAACTCGCGCGAACGATTGGCCGCGATCGATAAAGAACTGGCGGAAATCCGCGAGAAATCGAACACTCTGAAAGCCGCCTGGAAGCAGGAAAAGGACCTCATCGCCCGCCAGCGCGCGCTCAAGGAAAAGCTCGAACAGCTTCGTATCGAAGAACAGGCGGAAGAGCGCAAGGGCAACCTGCAGCGTGTGGCGGAGATCCGCTACAGCCTGATCCGACAGGTGGAACAAGAGCTGAACCAACTCACGGCGCAGCTGGAGAAGACCAGCGCACGCCGCATGCTGAAGGAAGAAGTGGACGAGGAGGACGTAGCGCGCATCGTCTCCAAGTGGACCGGCATCCCGGTCTCCAAGATGCTCGAGAGCGAGGTCAAGAAACTCGTCACCATGGAAGATCGTCTGCGCCAGCGCGTGGTTGGGCAGGATGAGGCCGTGCAGCGCGTTGCCAACGCGATTCGCCGTTCGCGCGCCGGACTTAGCGATCCCAAGCGCCCAATCGGTTCGTTCATTTTCCTCGGACCCACCGGCGTGGGCAAAACCGAACTGGCCCGCGCGCTCGCGGAATTCCTATTCGATGACGAGCATGCCATGGTGCGCATCGACATGTCCGAATACATGGAGAAGCACGCGGTCGCCCGGCTGATTGGCGCACCTCCAGGATATGTCGGCTACGAAGAAGGCGGCCAACTCACAGAGCAGATCCGACGTCGCCCGTACGCGGTCGTGCTCTTCGACGAAATCGAGAAAGCGCACCCCGACGTGTTCAACATCATGTTGCAGATCATGGATGATGGGCGTCTTACCGACGGCCAAGGCCGGCAGGTCGATTTTCGAAACACCATCATCATCATGACTTCGAACATCGGTTCCTCGTTTCTGACCGCGGAAAACCTGCGCTCTGAAGAGGACTTCGAGAAAGCCACGAAAGAAGTCACCGCCTCGCTGGCGGGATACTTCAAGCCGGAATTCCTGAATCGCGTGGACGACATCATCGTGTTCCGTCCGCTTGGCAAGGAACAACTGGTCAAGATCGTCGAGCTGCGTCTCGAAGACCTGCGTCGCCAGTTGGCCGACCGCAAGATCTCGCTCGAGCTGACTGACGCTGCGAAAGAACTCGTTCTGAACGAGGGCTACGACCCGGCGTTCGGCGCGCGCCCGCTGAAGCGCGCGATCCAGAAGCTGATCCAGGATCCGCTTGCGCTGAAAATTCTCGATGGCGAAGTCCTGCATGGCGATCACGTGATCGTCGATGCCGACAAGCGCTCCGGGAAGCTGACTTTCAAAGTCAGTGAGCGGGTAGGCGAAAAGGGACCGGTTCGAGCCAAGCGCTGAGCAAGTTCCGGGGCAGATCTCTAATTTTGTGGTCGAGTGTTGTTCTTGGGAAAATCCCCATCCTCACCTCGCAAAGAACGCGAGGTTAGGATGGGGCACCCCGCCGAGCCCTTTCGAAGCAAGAAACGGTCCTTTGGGTTTTTCTGCAAGGTCTCTAGCCGCCAACCGACGATCGAGGGTCGACGACTGTCCCTGCCATCATCTCCGGCACAGTCACGAACTCGTATCCCTTTTCGCGCCAGGCCTCGATCAACAGGTGCGTGGCGACGACGGTCTGCCAGCGGTCCGCGCCAAAGTTTTCATGGTCCCCATCGTGCATCAGGATCACGTCTCCGCCGTGCATTTGCTCCGTGCACTTCTCGACGATCTTGGCGGCGGGCGGTTTCTTCCAGTCCCAACTGGTCACGTTCCACATAACTGGCTGCAGCGCGAAGGAGCGAGCGATCCGCAAGGTCTGCGGGCGGCGTCCGCCAAATGGGGGACGAAACAGGCGCGGGGCTTCCCCGGTCGCCTCTTCGACAGCGCGCTGGCATTCTTCGAGCTGAATTCGGGTCTCGACCGCGCCCGAGACGATCAGGTGCGGATGGGTAAATGTGTGATTGCCAATGACGTGCCCGGCTTTCAGGAGATCGCGCACGATGTCAGGGCGCCGCTGCACATAGCGTCCAATAACAAAGAAGGTCGCGCGCACACCATCTTTCTCCAACACTTCCATCAGCCGCAGCGTGTGCGGATCATTCGGGCCATCGTCGTAGGTGAAGGCGATCTGCTTCGATCCTGCGGGTCCACCCACAAACGTCGGACCAAAACCCTGTGCCCACGGAGCCATGGACTGGTAGGCGGCCACGCCCGCCGCAGCCACGGCAACCCCAGCGCCAATGAGAGGGCCAAGCATCGCCAGCGATTGTAAATCCACGCGTGCGTCCTGTCCGGGCAAGTCGCCTTGAAACTACAGAGGCTCGCGGAGGAAGAAAGAGCCTAACCACGAAGTGCAGGAATGGGACGAGGGAAACTTCAACGTGGTCGACAAAATCTGCAGAGTTCGGAATTCGGGTGCGTCATGTTCCCGAATTGTTCGCCGGGACCGACGTGTGGCTCGAGGAAGGAAACGTTCCGCCAGATTTGTGTCTTTCGAAGAAAGGGAATTGGTCGCTGCCAACGCGCTCGACGTTCGCTTCGGCGAAGGCTTTCACGCGATCAAGCGAGGATTGCAGCAGGGCATTGTAGTGTTCCAGATCTGCGGAGCCGATGTCTTCGGGGACGGGAATCAGGCTGCCGACACGCATGAGGGCGCGGGAGAAGGGCTTGGGGACGAGCAGGCGGTCCCAGGTGTTGAGGGTCCATTTGCGATCGATGGCGATGTGGAAGACCGCCATGGGAACCTTCGACGAGCGGGCGAGCAGTACCGGGCCGGGCTTGGTGATGAAGCGGGGACCTCGGGGGCCGTCGATGGTGAAGGCAACGGTGTAGCCAGCCTCGATTTCCTTGCGCATTCCGAGCAAGCCTCGGACTGCGCCTCGGCTGCTGGAGCCTCGAATCGGCACAAATCCGAAGCGGCGGATCATGCGGGCGGTGAATTCTCCGTCGAAGCTGGTGCTGCTCATGACACGGATGTCGAGATCGCGCCATAGATAGGTGGCGGCGAAAGTGCACTGGTGCCAAAAGGAGTAGACGAACGGGCGCTCTTCGAGACTGGTCGGAGAATTTTCTTCGCAGGTCGCAGGAGACGGCGAACTTCATCGTAGGGCCGATGAGGCGGACGGCGATGGTGGTGGCCCATGAGATCAGCGTGAGGAGCAGGTCTTGCCAGCGGGTGAACGGCGGGCGCCCGCTTGCGGGGTCGACTTCTTCCGGGGCAAAGCTTGGGGTGGCGGACACGGGGTTATTGTAAAGGGAGTGTGCGAAGCTCAGGGCTGGGTAAGAAAACTCACCACAGAGACACAGAGACACAGAGGAAAGAAAATGGCAGGTTCGAGAATTGATTATCTGAGGTTCGCTCTGTGGCTCCGTGACTCTGTGGTGAAAATGATTGGTCATTGTGCGAAGCATATGGTTGCGAGGTGACGCTTGGTCAAAGAAGTCTTAGCGATCGTTCTTTGCTG
>QIAH01000142.1 GCA_003225465.1 Acidobacteriota bacterium
GGTCGCGCTCGACATCGAGAGCGGCGAGGAACAGGAGTTCGAAAAAACCGATTGCGGGTTTGGTTACCGGAGCAGCATTTTCAACACGAGCGCTCGCGGGCGCTACGTGATTTTGCGCGTTACGTATGCGCTCGTGCATGATGGCCATCCTCGCCTGGCCTACACGGACTTGCAGAAGCATTTTGCGGGTCGAGGAGAACCCACGTTGGCCGAAGTGCGGGAAGCCGTGCGGCAAATTCGGGCAAGCAAGGGGATGCTGCTCACGCCCGGCGATCCGGATGCAAGAAGTGCGGGATCGTTCTTCAAAAATCCGGTGCTTACGGAGAACGAGTTCGAGTCTTTGAAGCGGAAAGCATCCGAGCGGGGTCTGGAAATTCCCAACTATCCCGCGCTCGCAGCGCGCAGAAAAGTTTCGGCGGCGTGGTTGGTGGAGCAGTCCGGTTTCTCCAAGGGCTTCGCTCGCCATCGTGAATCGCGGAGGCGCGACTTCCGCCGAAGTAGTCCAATTGAAAAACGAAATCCAGGCCCGGGTCCAGCAACAATGGGAAATCCAACTGGAGCCCGAACCCGTGCTGCTCGGTTTCTAGTAGCGCCGCCGTCCCGGCGGCTGTCCGGCGGGCGTCTCGCCCGCCACGAGCGCGGGACGCGCTCCCCACTGCCGGCAGGATGCCGGCGCTACTTTCAGCACCACCCGCCAGCCATCAAAAAGCCCCGCGGTGCGAACGCGCGCACCGCGGGGCTGCCGGTTGGCAGTGATTCGACGAAAGATCCCTTCGTCGAGTTGCGCGAGGCCGTCCCGGACCGGGCTGTGAGGGAAATTCACAGACGCTCCGGAGGTCGCTCAGGGTCCGGCTCTGACGGCCCCGTCGATTGATTTATCGGCAAGTTCTGCCGCCCGCTTGAATATCTCCGCAAACATTTTCCGAGTTAGCTTCCCCGTCTGCGTGTTCTGGTTTGACGGGTGGTAGGACGCCAACAGCACTCGGCCATCCGGCAGATCGTATTTCGCACCATGCGCAAACATGTAGGCCGCCTTATTCTTCAGCAGACCGCGCCGCTTCAGATGATTGAGATACGCCTCAAAACCAATCTTGCCCAAAGCGACCACAACTCTTAGTCGCTTCAGGCCCGCGATCTCCAGATCAAGATAGGGAGCGCAATTCGCCAACTCTTCGGGCAAAGGCTTGTTATCTGGAGGAGCGCAGCGGGCAGCAGCAGTGATGTAGAGGTCGCGCAACTGGAGGCCGTCGTCGCGATCAGTAGCGGCCGCCTGATTGGCAAAGCCGGTTTCATAGAGCACGGGATACATGAAATTGCCGGAAGCGTCGCCCGTGAAGGGGCGTCCGGTACGGTTAGAGCCGTGAGCACCCGGGGCGAGCCCCATGATTAGGACGCGCGCGTTGCGGTCGCCGAATCCGGGAACCGGCTTTCCCCAGTAGTCCCACCCCAGGTAAGCGCGCCGTTTCTCGCGGGCAATCTGCTCGCGGTAGGCCACCAGGCGGGGACACTTCTTGCAGGCAATGATGTCGCGGTTAAGTTGGCTCAGCCAGTCGGCGCTCATGATTCCCGGTTACGGAGGGGCATGGCTATTCTAGTGGATGCGCCTGCTGAACACATCGCGGCCAGAATGCTAGACTTAGAGAGTGGTGTCTTTAACGCGCAGACAATTTGTTCGCAACGCAGCGATCGGGGTTGCGGCGGTTGGCAGCATGGGCCTGACTGCCGAAGCACTGGTGCTAGAGCCGGGAAGTCCGGTTGGAGAACGCATTGACGTTCGGCTGAAGCGGCTCCCGGAGGCCTTTCAGGGATTCCGGATCGCCCAGCTCAGCGACATCCATTTTGGTCCCTACATGGACCAGCAGCGCCTGGAGCGGGCGATGCGCCTGGCGCAGGCATTTCAGCCCGACATGGTCGCGCTGACGGGCGACTTTGTATCGCACCCGCTGGGTCAAAGGAATGGGGACGCGGGCGCGAGGAATGCCGAACCGTGCGCCGACGTCTTTGCCCGCTGGAAAGGCGTTCCGATCTTTGCAATTCTGGGGAATCACGACCACTGGAATAATGCCAGGATCGTAGCCGCGGCGCTTGCCGAACGCGGAATTCAGGTGCTGAAGAACCGGGCGCAGCCGTTCGAGCGCGACGGTCAGAAATTGTGGGTGGCAGGGATCGATGACGTGCTCGATGGCCAGGTGGATCTTCCCGGGGCGCTGAAAAAAATCCCGAGCACCGATGCCACGGTCCTGCTCGCCCACGAACCAGACTTCGCCGATTCTGCGGCCAGATTTCCGATCGATCTGCAACTCTCAGGGCACTCGCATGGAGGGCAGGTACAACTGCCAGGCGTTGGTCCAATCATCCTGCCTCCCTTGGCCCACAAATACCCCATCGGATTGAACCGGGTTGGCAACTTGCAGGTGTACACGAGCCGGGGAGTTGGGGTCATCAATCCGCCGGTACGCCTGAATTGCCCACCGGAAGTCAGCCTCATCACCTTGCTCAAGGACACGCGCTGATCTCAGTAGTCAGTCCGCACCGAGAACGGTTCAGGACGCATCAGGAAAGATGAGTGCTATGAGGATGTTTCACCAATTGATCTTCTTGGATAATGGCCGATGGAGGAGATGGGCAGCCTGCGCTAGTTCGTGCGCGCACCAGTGAGAGCAACGGAGATTCTGAGCAGCAGGTGCGATCCGAGGAGTAGCGCCAAGCAGAAGAAAAGCCAGGCGTCGCCATGCCACCCATAGAAGTGGGGACCGGCAAAACGTTGTAGCGCAAGAGCCAGCACCGCGATTGCACTAAACGTCAGAAGCGTGCCCGCCTTGCTTTTCTTCCACACCTTGGTCACGTCTGAGCCGACTCTGCCGATGGTCAGGCAGAGCCACATAAGCAGCCCGCCCCAGCAGAGTATTCCCGCGAAATCACCAAACAGCTCCCAAGAGCGATTGGGAGGACCAGACCACATTGACTTCCACGCAAACACGATGAACAGAACTATGCCGGGTACAAGTAGTCCGAACACCGCATACTGCCAATATTGAGTCAGCCGGTTCACGTGTGTAAAACCTGCTCCGAGCTTAGCAGGATCACCTGAGTGGGCAAGTGACGAACGTGTCGGCTGAGTCGGCGCGCCGAAAGCTAACTGTTATAACCAGATTGCGCTCATTGACATGCTTACGACTCCGTATCGGTCGGCCAATAGCCTGTGTTGCCGTGCCCAAGAAGGGTGAGACAAACAAGGGTATGGCAGTGTTGCCGCTCATTCCTTCGACCCCGACCCTTCGCGTTTGACGCTGATCTTACAGAGTCTTTACACTGAGTGATTGGAGCGGCGGTCCCATCCGTTCGCAGACCCCGACTAAGGCGGGCATTTCGAAAGGCATAATGTGAGCCCCACTGAGACAAAAGAGAGCACCAAGCGGGAGATTGCGGTCGAGGTTCCCGCCCAGGAGGTCCAGCGCGAAACTGAGGCGCTGATCCAGAAGTATCAGAAGCTGGCGCGCTTGCCGGGATTCCGCAAGGGACACGTGCCCGCGTCCATTATCCGGCAGCGGTTTTCGGAAGACATCAAGACAGAGGTCGTGGAGGCGCTGGTGCCCCGGTATTTCCGGCAGGAAGCCGAGAAGCAGGGACTAGTGCCGGTTTCGCAACCGCGGGTAACCGACCTGCATATCCATGATGGGGAGCCGCTGCGCTTCAAAGCTAGCTTTGAGATTCTTCCGGAAATCAAGGTTGAGGGCTATAAGGACCTGCGCGCCGATAAGCCGGTGATCGAGGTCACAGACGAGGAAGTGCAGCAGGCATTGAATCACCTGCAGGAGCAGCAGGCGACGTTCGATGCGATTGAGGGTCGCACGCTGGCCGACGGCGATTTTGCCCAGGTGTCGCTCGACGGCAGGCCGAAAGATGGTGAAGGGCAGCCGGTGCACATGGATGATGTGCTGGTCGAGATCGGCGGGAAGAACACCATGCCGGAGTTCACCGAGCACCTTCGGGGAGCTTCGGCCGGAGATGAGAAGACCTTTGAAGTGAAGTATCCGGAAGATTCGAATGATCAGCGGCTTCGCGGAAAGACGTTCGACTATACGGTGAAGGTTTTGTCGCTCAAGAAAAAGAACCTGCCCGAGTTGAACGACGCGTTTGCCAAGGAGATGGGCGACTTCACCGGCATCGAAGACGTGAAGAAGCGCGTTCGCGAAAACATGGAGGCGGAGAAGAAGCATACCGCTGAACACGAAGCAAAAGACAAGCTGGTCGCGGAGCTGGTGAAGCGCAACGATTTTGAAGTGCCGGAAGCAATGGTGGACCGGCAGATCGATGTTCGGCTGGAACGCGGGCTCAGGGCACTGGCCTCGCAAGGCATGCGGGCCGAAGACATGAAAAAGATGGACCTGAACCGCTTGCGGTCCGGGCAGAGAGACCAGGCCGTGCAGGAGGTGAAGGCTTCCCTGCTTCTGGACCGGATCGCGGATCTCGAGAAGGTCGAGGTCAGCGATGAAGAGATTGATCACGAGATCGAGGCGCTTGCACTGCAGACGAAACAGACTTCCGAAGCAGTGCGGGCACGTTTGACACGCGATGGGGCGCTCGATAGGATTAGGAACAGAATCCGCAACGAGAAGACCCTCAACTTTCTGTATCACCAGTCCGCATAAAGGCGGACCACTTTCAATCCTCCCTCGCAAACGAACAGGTTTCTCGGGGATGGAGTGTGGCAGGTGAACTTGAACGATCCAAAGATGATGCTGGTGCCGATGGTGATCGAGCAGACCGGGCGCGGCGAGCGCGCATACGACATTTATTCGCGCCTGCTCCGCGACAACATTATTTTTATCGGGACGCCGATTGACGACAACATCGCGAACCTGGTGATCGCGCAGATGCTCTTTCTGGCTCAGGAAGATCCGGAAAAAGACATCCAGCTCTACATCAACTCGCCGGGCGGATCGATCACGGCCGGAATGGCCATCTATGACACCATGCAGTACGTGAAAAACGATGTCACGACCATCTGCATAGGGCAGGCGGCCTCGATGGCAGCGTTGCTCTTGGCGGCCGGGGAAACGAAAAAACGCCTGGCGCTGCCGAATTCGCGCATCCTGATTCACCAGCCCTCCATGGGCGGCCTGTCAGGGCAAGCGACCGACATCGATATTCATGCCCGTGAAATCTTGAGGATGCGCGAAATCACGAACCAGTTACTTTCGAAACATACCGGGCAGAAGCTGGATAAGGTAGAAAAGGATGTAGAGCGCGATTTCATCATGAACGCGCAGCAGTCCAAGGAATACGGAATCATCGACGATATCATCTACAAGACGAAGTAGAGGTATGATCGGCGTTCGCCGCCGTTCTACTGGAGGTCTCGGCGAGAAACGCTTTGCCGGCCGACCGGGCGAAAGGGGCCCTGGGGCGGGCGATGCGGGTGATAGTAAGGAGTAAGCCGAGTGAAAAACCGGTCGGGCACAGACGAAATTCTGCGCTGTTCGTTCTGCCACAAATCGCAGGACGCGGTGGCGAAATTGATTTCGTCGCCCAGTGATTATCCAAGGGCGTACATCTGCGACGAGTGCGTGGCCGTCTGCAATTCCATCCTGGAAGATGACCGCACTACCACCCCGGAGTCCTCCACTCCGAACCAGCTTCCCAAGCCGCAAGAAGTGAAGACCTTCCTCGACGAGTACGTCATTGGCCAGGAGCAGACCAAGAAGAAGCTGGCGGTCGCGGTCTACAACCACTACAAGCGGATCTTCATGAATCGCCAAAAGACGGGCGATGGGGTCGAACTGACCAAGTCGAACATTCTGCTGATTGGGCCGACCGGAACCGGCAAGACGCTGCTGGCGCAAACCCTGGCGCGCATGCTGGATGTCCCGTTTGCCATCGTAGATGCGACCACCCTGACCGAAGCAGGCTACGTCGGCGAGGACGTCGAGAACATCATCCTCAAGCTGCTGCAGGCGGCCGAAGGCGATGTGGGAAGAGCGCAGACCGGCATCATCTATATCGATGAGGTCGATAAGATCGGGCGGAAGGATGAGAATCCGTCGATCACGCGCGACGTCTCCGGCGAAGGCGTGCAGCAGGCACTGCTGAAGATTCTGGAAGGTACGATTGCGAACGTTCCGCCCCAAGGCGGCCGCAAGCATCCGCATCAGGAATTTACCCCCGTCGACACGACAAATATCCTCTTTATTTGCGGTGGAGCGTTTGTCGGGCTGGATAAAATCATTTCCCGGCGCGTAGGCAAGAAGTCACTGGGATTCAAGACGGGAGAGGAAGCCCAGGCGGCGGAGGCGGCGGAGGATAACAAGACCAAGTACCGTCTGGTGAGCGAAGTGCAGCCCGAAGACCTGATCAAGTTCGGATTGATTCCGGAATTTGTGGGCCGCTTGCCGGTGGTCGGCTTGTTGGAGGATCTGGACGAGTACGCCCTGATCGAGATCTTGACGCGGCCGAAGAACGCGATTATCAAGCAATACCAGCGCCTGTTCGAATTCGAAAATGTGCGCCTGAAGTTCAGTGAGGATGCGACCCGGGCCATCGCTAAGCAGGCCATGGCGCGCAAGGTGGGAGCCCGCGGCCTGCGCATGATCCTCGAAGAGTTGATGCTTGACCTGATGTACCATCTGCCAAGTCAAAAGAAAGTAAAGGAGTTCGAGGTGACCCGGGAAATGGTCGAGAAACGGGATGTTTCGCTGGCAATGATGGATAAGGCGGGGTAAAGCAGCGCTTAGCCTTTAGCTTGTAGCTGTTGGCGTCTGCAGTTGAGTGCATTGTGGCGATGCCGCAGACGAAAAGTACACGAGGAAAAGCCCTCGAGGTTGGTAGAATAGGGAGTTGAGCTGAAGGCTAAAAGCTAACAGCCAGGAGCTGATTTTTTAAGTGACCCAATCGAAGGAAAAATTTGAGACCAAGAAACTTCCGATGATGCCCATCCGGGACGTCGTCATTTTCCCTTACATGATGACCCCGTTTGTGGTGGGCCGGGAGTCCAGCGTACATGCGCTGGAAGAAGCGCTGGCAGCCGACAAGAAGATCTTCTTAGCGACACAGCATGACGCCTCTATCGACGAGCCCAAGGCGAACGAAATTTACCAGGTAGGCACGATCGTCAACATCGTGCAGAGCCTGAAGCTGCCCGACGGCAACATCAAGGTGCTGGTCGAGGGCATCGAGCGTGGCAAGATTCTGCAGGTCACCGATAGCGACGGCTACATGCAGGCCTCGGTCCGGGTAGCGCGCTACACCACTGAAACCAACCCGCAGATCGAAGCGGGCATGCAGCGCGTGACAGGCTTGTTCGAGCAGTACGTGAAGCTATGCCAGTCCCTCAATTACGAGACCATGATAGCGGCGGTCCGCATGGAGGATCCCGCCAAGCTGACCGATACCATCTCGGCGAATCTGCAGCTTTCGATCGAAGAGAAGCAGGAATTGCTGGAGATCTTCGATCCAGCGGAGCGGCTAACGCGCATCGCCGACGTCCTCGATATCGAGATCGAAAAGCTGAACATGGATCGCACCATCCAGTCGCGGGTGAAGCGGCAGATGGAGCGGGCACAAAAAGAGTACTACCTCAACGAGAAGATCAAGGCCATCCAGAAGGAACTGGGCCGCGGCGAGAAGAGCGAGTTCGACGAACTGAAGAAGAAGATCGAAGCCGCTGGCATGCCCAAGGAAGTAAAAGACAAGGCGATCCAGGAACTGAAGAAACTGGAAGCCATGCCGCCCATGTCGGCCGAATCCACCGTATCGCGCAACTATCTCGACTGGCTGCTGGCGGTGCCGTGGAAGAAGCGGTCGAAGGAAATCCGCAACATCGGGCGCGCCGAAAAAGTTCTGAACGAAGATCACTATGGGCTGGAGAAGATCAAGGAACGCATCCTTGAATTCCTCGCGGTGCGCCAACTGGTTAAGAACCCCAAGGGCTCAATCCTGTGCTTCGTCGGCCCTCCGGGCGTCGGCAAGACTTCGCTGGGCATGTCGATTGCCAAGGCCACCGGCCGCAAGTTTGTCCGCATGTCGTTGGGCGGAGTGCGCGATGAAGCCGAAATTCGCGGTCACCGGCGCACCTACATCGGGGCATTGCCCGGTCAGATTATCCAGATGATGAAAAAAGCGGGGACGAAGAACCCGGTCTTCATGCTGGACGAAGTGGACAAAATGTCGATGGACTTCCGCGGCGACCCGTCGGCGGCCCTGCTCGAAGTGCTCGACCCCGAACAGAACTTCATGTTCGTGGATCACTACCTCGACGTGGAGTACGACCTCTCGCAGGTCTTCTTCGTGGCCACTGCCAACGTCATGCACACCATTCCTCCCGCATTGCAGGACCGCATGGAAGTCCTGCGGCTGCACGGCTACACGGAGCCGGAGAAGGTCGAGATCGCCAAGCAATTCCTGGTGATCAAGCAGCTGGCCCAGGCCGGGTTGACGGACAAGAACGTCAAGTTCACCGATGACGCCATCACAGCGATCATCCGTTCCTACACGCGGGAAGCGGGTGTGCGTAACCTGGAGCGCGAAATCGGCAACGTCTGCCGCAAGATTGCGCGTAAGGTCGTGAAGGAAGGATCCGACTACAAGATCACCGTAACCGGGGAAAACATTAACGACTTCCTGGGCGTAATCAAGTTCCGCGACACGCTGGCCAACGAGAAGAGTGAAGTCGGCTTAGTGACCGGACTGGCCTGGACGGAAGTAGGCGGCTCCATCCTGACCACCGAAGTGACCGTGGTCGACGGCAAGGGCAAGCTGACCCTGACCGGAAAATTGGGCGACGTCATGCAGGAGTCGGCGCAGGCAGCTATGTCGTATGTACGTTCGCGGGCCAACGGGCTCGGTCTCCCGCGCGATTTCTATCGCAATCTTGATATTCACGTGCACGTGCCCGAGGGCGCGATCCCGAAGGACGGGCCATCCGCGGGCATCACGATTGCAACCGCGATCGCCAGCGCTCTGAGCAAGATTCCGGTGCGGCGCGATATCGCAATGACGGGCGAGATCACGCTAAGGGGCAAGGTGCTGCCCATCGGCGGCTTGAAAGAGAAGCTTCTGGCGGCCCATCGTGCCGGACTTTTCGAGGTGCTTCTGCCCAAGGACAACGAGAAGGATTTGGCGGAAGTCCCTGAGAATTTGCGCAAAGAGATGAAGATGCATTTCGTCGACACCATGGACCAGGTGCTGAAGATCGCGCTGGAAGGCCCTCTGCCACAGATGCTGGAGGAAACCCCGCAGACCGGTATCACGCCGATTACGCCGCAACCGGCGGAGAGTCCGGCGACGCACCAGTAAAACAGTTGTTAGCGATTAGCCTTTAGCTGTCAGCTTGTGGAGGCCCGCCTCGGCGGGCCTTTTGTTTTGGGTGCCATCTGAAACTCGCCTTACGGAGCTAAAATGTAAGCAGGAGCTTGCCATGATATCTGACAAGCTGGCGGCGGGGATCGCCGCAGTCGCAGCTCTCCTGTTGGTCAGCATCGTGTTGGGTTTTGGGATCGCCGCGCTTCTGCGCCTGTGGCACAAGTACAAGCCCGTCAAAGAGACCGACGTGCACGACGATAAGCATCCGCTCGGGCTGGATCGCTAACCTTAAATCCACCCACAGAGTCACAGAGACACAGAGAAAGAAAATGGGGTAATTGCGTAACTAACCAGCCTTCTCTGGAAACTGATTCTTCGTAAAGCCTCAGGTACTCTTTCAGCTTCAAATACGCCCAGACGTGTGGCAGACTCGCAGGATCAATACCTGATGGCTTTTGCAATTCAGGCTAGGGAGATTCGAGAAAAATAATGTCGTACGACTTGCGCCAAAGGTGCGGATTCCGTTCAAACTCGCTACGCGCCGGGTAGGAGTTGTGCGATTCGCCTGCGATCATGACCAGCCTCCCTACGACGTTGAGTTCTTCCGGTGTGGGCGATCACTGGGCACACTCTATCTCACCGATGACGAGCTAGAGCCGCTCCTGCTACAAACGTAAAATCCCAAACCCGAAACACTACCTGGCCTCATGTAGCCTAGCTTTTCTCTGTGCCTCTGTGTCTCTGTGGTGAGTTGATCTTCCCCCGCTTGCAACTTCTCCGCAAAACCTCCAGACTGGAGTGTGCGCGTCCTTTCCCGATTCCTCTTGTCAGCCACTGATGTAGGACACTTCCCTTCTCCCAGCCTGCCGGAGATTGCTTTCCTGGGACGGTCGAACGTCGGCAAATCGAGTGTGATCAATGCGTTGGTAGGAACCAAGCTGGCGCGAACCAGCTCAACACCAGGGCGGACACGGGCGATTAACTTTTTCGAACTGCGCATGGCGGGGAAGCCGCGTCCAGAACTGATTTTCGCGGATCTGCCGGGCTACGGATACGCCCGCATCTCCCGTGAGATTTCGGCGCAGTGGCCAAGCTTTATTGATCCTTACCTGAAGCAACGCCCTACCCTGGCCCTTTGTATTTCGCTGGTCGATTCCAATATCGCGCCGCAGGAAAGTGATCAGCAACTCATCGATTTTCTAAGCGCATCGGGGCGGCCGTTTCTCATTGTCGCCACCAAGAGTGACCGCCTCTCGGGCAACCAGTTGAGCAATGCCCTGCGCACGTTCCAGCAGCGCTATCCTTCGGCACGCATCCTGCACTTCTCCGCCAAGACGGGTTCGGGCAAAGAAGAGTTATGGCAGGAGATTCGCAAAGCAGCAGAGTCCGTAGCTGTTTCCCGTTCCTAGACTCATTCCCATAAGCGAACCACTCTGACCCATCACATCCGATAGATGGACTTTGGTGCAAACTCGTCTTCACTGACCGATAGAAAATTGATAAGGACGGCTGCATCCAGGTGGGCTATTGCCTATGGGGCAGCCGAGCCCTCCCAGTGCAAGCCCTCGGCTCAGCAAGCACTGGAAGGCTGCGAGAGTATGCGATGGGTTTTGACAGCAGTGGTGCGGAC
>QIAH01000449.1 GCA_003225465.1 Acidobacteriota bacterium
TGGCACGAAGCTGCCGTCCGGGAATGTCCGCCTAATGTCCGCTATCGAGAGCAATCCGGACGTTCACTACACAAAGCGCCTAAGGGTCCGTCGCGAGCGGCGCGAGCTTGCGGTCGCCGACGGCGCGCTCGGCTTCTGGCGCTGTAGATCATCACGTGCAGAGACATTGCGGGATCGAGGCCCTCAAGCGCCGACTATTCGATCTGGCCACCATGCCTTCTTAGGCGCGCGAACGGTTCTCGCGCCGACTCTTTCGAAAAGTGTTTTTAGATGAAGGGTCCCAACCCCTGCTCGGGGGGACGTTGGGGGGACAAGGGCGCAGGGATCGGGACCGGGAGAACTCGTTTTAGAACGCTTCGGTGATGTCGATCGGCAGCTTCGGCGCGTCCGCGAGAGCCATCACGCTTCCAGAGGTGGCAGCGGGTTTGTGCGATATTGCGATTCCCAGAACCACGCTGCCCAACTGCAGAGCTACATACACCGCGAGCGTGATCGTACAGCGAGTGACGCGGGAGTTGGCGGTCATGGCAGCACCCTTCGTGTTCATCACGGCTCAATGATTAACCCAAGCCGATTGGGGCCACCTAAAGCGCAGCTTCCCTGGGTTTTCTGTGAACTGCTTCACATTCAGCCGAGAAATTTTTCGAGCTAAACTAGCCCCACCAAAGAAAAGCCCGCGGCGCCGATCAGGCTGGCCGCGGGCAAAGTGTGTGGCTTGGGGAAATCCAGAGCCGTCGCGCTGGTGGAATGCCGGAAGGATAACGGCCGCGCATCAACTGACGCCCACGATCTCGCACCGTACGCTCGGTGCATAGCCCTGAACCATGCCTGACCCGGTCCGTGCGGCTCCGACTTTTGTGCGTTGCACGAGTCCGAAATTGGCATGACTCGGACGTCCCGAGACGTCCGCGCAATGTCCGCTATTGCGTGTAACTCGGACCAGATATGCTCAATCTGAGTTCTTCCGAATCTGACCCAACTCGGACATCGGTTACCGAAATTGCTGTGGTGCACAAGGTGCTTCGATCATAAGATCACTCCCGGCGGCGGGTCGGTTCAGTATGGTGAGACAAAACACCGCTTTCAACTATGGAATCTCGTAGACAGTCGTCTCGTCGATGATGCCGCGTAGCGACGCGCGCCGCATGGTCGGCTTGAGCCCCGAGGTTTCGAGGATTTTCGCAGCGTTTGGATCCTCCACTACCGACTTGGTCACGTGGATGGCGCGCGAAGAGGCGAGGCCCTGCACGCGCGCCGCTATGTTGACGGTCCGACCGAAATAATCCTGGGTGTCGTTGAGCCTGACGGCAAGGCACGGTCCTTCGTGAATTCCGATCTTGAGCAGCAAATCCTCATTCCGACGCTCGGTGTTGATGCGCGCCATTTCCTCGCGCATGCGCAACGCAGCCGCGAGCGCCCGGTCGGGCGTCGAGAACGTCGCCATCACCGCGTCACCGATCGTCTTCACAACCGCTCCAGCCTCCGCTCGAACCACATCGTAGAGAACGTGGAAATGCTCGCGAACAAGGTCGTAGGCCACGAGATCGCCAACCCGCTCATAGAGCGCAGTCGAGCCCTTGAGATCGGTGAACAGGAACGTAAGACTTGTGATCTTCAGCCGCTGATCGACATCAAGCGTGTCGGTGCGAAACAAGTCGCGGAAAGTCTGATTGGTGAGGAGGCGCTTGGCCGTAAGGAACGGCCGGCGCCTGCCGAGCAGATGGTGCAACTTGTCACCGGCAATCCAAAGCGCCGGGAGCACACGACGGTCGGCGCGATTTTCGAGCGACAGCCGCAAAGGCCCCGGCCGCATCGTAACCGTCCCGACGGGCGCCGTCACCTTGTTGAACACGATCGATAGCGTTTGCCGCTCACGCGTCGGTTCGCCCTTGACGTCGATGAACTGGGATCCATGCGTCACCGGATCGAACAGGATGACGAAATCTTTGGGCAGCTGAAGTGATAGCACCGCCCTTTCGCCGGGCGGCAGCTCGATCGAATCGATTGTAAACTCTCCGATGCTGTCTCCCAGCGCCTCCGGTAGATCAACGCCCGAGCTCCAGAAAATCTGGCGGTAATATTCGACTTCGGGGAGCGTATCGGGATCATGCGCGGCGATCCGGCGCACACGCGGGTTCACCGTGAAGGTTACCTCGACCATCTCGTCGAGCGTAGGTTTGTAGCCAGCCGCGCATAGCTGACAGTGGTATTCATCTCGATTGACCGTCTTGAGCGTAGCGCTCGCATCGAGCACCCCGCCGCAGCCAGGGCAGAGGACGTTCCATAACAATTCAAACACGCCGAGCCTGGTGGCGTGCAGGAACGCGGCGATGGTCCGTTGTTCGTCGAGGCGATGCTTGGCGGCAAAATCAAGCACATTGATGCGGCACAACGCGCGATCGGGTGCTTCTCGAACCGAACGCTCGATGGCGGCAACACAATCAGCATCGGCCGATTGCCTGAGCACACTGAAGAGTGCTTCGACCTCGCTCACGTCAATGCTCCGGTTCGATCTTATCCATCTGGTCTCGCTGTAGCAAGCTCATCGAAGTG
>QIAH01000143.1 GCA_003225465.1 Acidobacteriota bacterium
CATAGGGATCCTCTTTGCGTGCTTCGCGCACCCTTTGCGGGCTTCGCGGTTAAATGCGTTTCCAGGCCGCTTCTGCGAAGCTTCGCTAGGCGGACATGCGCAGGGAGCGGCCTTCCTCCTGGGCGCCGGGGGTGAGGTTGCGGACTGGAAAACGGAAGGTGATGCGCGTTCCGGAATCGTCCGAGCCAATGTCCATGCGGCCCATAAACCGGCGAATGCGTTCGCGCATTCCACGAATGCCCACGCCGCCACCTTGGGACTGGATCGATGTGAGGCGATCGGCTGGAATGCCTTTGCCTTGATCCTGCACCTCGAGAAAGACTTCTTCGTCTTCGCGCCAGACCGTGATCTCGGCGGTCTTGCTGCCGGAGTGACGATGGATGTTCGTCAGGCATTCCTGCACGAGCCGGAACATCATCAATTCCATCTGACGAGGGAATCTTCCAAGATCGTCCGGGATATTCACATCGATCGTGAGACCGCTCGCCACCGGTAGTCCGCTTTCGTCGAGTAGCGGCGGATGCAGCAGGTAGGACATGGTGCGAATCTCCTGGCTGAGCTGGCGGACGAACTGATCAGTCTCTTTTAGATCGGCCACCAGTTGAGGAGCATTCTTTTCGGCGAGCTGGGCGACGTGGCCGAGGCTCATGCCAAGGGCAGTCAGAGTTTGTCCCGCGCTGTCGTGCAATTCGCGAGCGACGTGCCGACGTTCGTCTTCCTGGATCTGCAGCAGCCTCTGCGAAAGTTCGCGGAGCTGCTCGGATTGCTGGAGAATTTCGGCGTTGCGAAGTTCCAGTTCGCGAGTGCGGGCGCGCACCTGCTCTTCGGTGAATTCCTTACTCTGGCGCAAGGCTTCCTGAGCGTTGCGGAGTTCGGTGATGTCGGTGTTAGTGCCAAACCAGCGAGTGATTTTTCCGGCGGCGTCGCGAATCGGAACGGCGCGGGAGAGGAACCAGCGATACTCACCATCTTTGCCGCGCATGGAAAAGGTATCTTCCCAGACTTTGCCGGTTTCGAGGAAGCGTTTGAATTTCTCGACTACGGTCTCAACGTGATCGGGATGAAGAACCCTCTTCCAGCCCCAACCCTGGACTTGTTCGAGGGTGGTGCCGGTGTAGTCGAACCAGCGTTGGTTGTACCAGAGGGTCCAACCGGTGCTGTCGGTCATCCAGGCAAACTGGGACATGTTATCGGCGAGAGTCTTGTAGTCTTCCTGGGTTCGCTTGATTTCGGTGATATCGAAGCCACTTGGGTGCAGGAAGATAATTCTGCCCTGATGGTCGCGAACGGGGTGCAAGTCGAAATGAACGAGGTGCTCGGAGCCATCCGCCCACTGGTAGGGTAAGTCTTCCTGATAGTGCGCTCCCTGCGCAGCCTGCTCGCAGGCGAATTGAATTTTGGATTGGACTTCTTGAGAGGCCCTCCACCAGGGCGTTCTCCAGAAGGGGCGGCCCAGAACGTCTTCGGCGCGGTAGCCGCAAGTTTCGAGGCAAAGGCGATTGGCATCGAGGACGACGCCTTCGTTGGAGAGAACGCCGGAAAACACGGTGGTCTGATCGAAGACGGCGCGGAACTTGGCGTTGGCGGCGAGGGCTTCGAGTTCGGAGAGCTTGCGCCGGGTAATGTCGGTACAGGCGCCGACGAGGCATATCGATTTTCCGTCTTCGTCGCGCAGAGGGCGAGCGCGGTCGTAAAGCCAACGGATCTTGCCGTCGGGAAGAATGACGCGGAATTCCATGTCGAAGTCGGCGCCCTGGCTGCAGGCTTGCATGGCTGCGGTAACGGCGGGAACGTCATCTGGATGGATTCGGCTGATCACATCTTCGGCGTGCCCCAAGGAATCGCCCTCCGCAAAGCCGAACAGGCGCTTGAAATTGTCATCCAGCGCAAGAAATTCTCCGGTGTGGGGATCCCAACGGAATGTGCCGGTATCGGACGCCTCCAGCGCAACATTGAGTTGTTCGCGCTGCTGCAACAAGGCCGCTTCCGACTGGTTACGTATGCGAGCCATTTCCAGATGGGTTTGAACGCGGGCCAGCAGTTCGCGCGCACCAAAGGGCTTGATGAGGTAGTCGTAGGCGCCCTGCTCGATGCCTTGAATGCGAGATTCTTCGCCAGCGCGGGCCGAAAGTAAGATGACGGGAATGGTGCGAGTCTGGGGATCATCGCGCAATTGACGCAAAAGTCCGAAACCGTCGAGCCGCGGCATCATGATGTCGGTCAGAACGAGATCGGGCGGATGCTGACGAACAGCGGCCAGGGCCGCTTCGCCATCGGGCACGGCTTGCACGTCGTAACGTTCGGAGAGCATGCGGACCAGATATTGGCGCATGTCAGCATTGTCGTCGGCGACCAGGATCGAGGGACGTTGCCCACGCCCTAAGTCGCCGTATAGGCCTGGGGTGGGAATCGATTCGTGACTGGGCGGGAGCTCATCGGCCGAGTCTTGCGACGCAGAATCGGGGAGCCAGCGCAGAGCTTCGTCCACGAACGCCGCAGCGCCGATGGCGCTAGAGGGCATTGTACGAGCTGCACTGACGCGATCTGCAGGGAGGTGGTCGCTTCCGAGAGGCACCGTAACGATGAAGGTCGTACCTTTCCCAAGCTTGCTCTCGGCGCGGATGGATCCGCCATGCAACTTGACCAGTTCGTGAACGAGAGCGAGGCCGATGCCACTGCCTTCGTGCGTCCGGCTGCGAATGTTTTCGATGCGATGGAAACGCTCGAACACGCGCGGCAATTCCTGCTTGGGAATGCCGACGCCGGTATCGCAAACGCGCAATTCGACGTCATCGCCGACCTTGTGCAACGAAACCGCGATCGTACCTTCGAAGGTGAACTTGAAAGCGTTAGAAACCAGATTGAGGACAATCTTCTCCCACATGGTGCGGTCGACGAACACCGGGTCGGAGAGGGGAGGGCAGTCCAGCTCAAGCTGCAGCCCAGCCTTTTCGGTCGCGGAACGAAACACGCTGGCGAGCTCGGCCGTAAGCGTGGAAAGGTCCGTGGGCTGGTAGGTGGCCTGCATCCGGCCTGCCTCGATGCGAGAAAAATCGAGCAGCGTATTCACCAGGCGCAAGAGGCGAGTGCCATTCCGGTTGACGAGTTCGAGCTGACGCTTGGCGGCAGGAGGAAGATCGGTGTGACTTCGAGCCAGAAGTTCCTCCACGGGACCAAGCATGAGCGTGAGGGGCGTGCGGAATTCGTGGCTGACGTTGCTGAAGAATGCAGTCTTGGCGCGATCGAGTTCTGCGAGAGCATCCAGACGCCTTTTTTCTTCTTCGGAGGCGCGTGCATTCTGGATGGCAGCGGCGACCTGGTTTACAAGCAGGTCAAAGAAGGTCACGTATTCCGCATCCAGCCGGCGGGTGGGATTCACGCCAGCGATTAATACACCGAAGGCGCGATTTTCACCGCGCAAAGTCAGGGGCAAGACGATGGCCTGAGATAGCCGCTGTTCGGCCGGCCCAAGGGGAAAGCCTTCCGCCTGGGCGATGGGAACCAACTGCGAGTGGCTGGTATTCACGACATCGGCGAGCGGCCACAGAAATTCTTGTTTGCTATCGCGGGAAAGATCGATGGAACGGGGGGTGAGGTCAGTAGCTTCTTCCGGAATTCCGCAGACTTGCTGCAGTTCAGCGCGTTCGTTCTCGGCATCCACAACGTAGAGGACGGCGAAGGGGATGTCGTCAGGATTCTTGGCGATGGTGGCGAGCGCGGAAATGCAGGCTGCCTCGACGGTCTTTTGGATCAGGGCAGACGCCGAAAGCTCTGACAGCGTGCGCAGGCGACGCGCGTTGATTACTTTTGGCGTGACTTCGGTCGAAGGACAGAACAGACCACCGACCCTTCCGGACTCGTCTCGGATCGGGCTGTAGGAGAAGGAATAGTAGGTTTCCTCGAAGAAGTCGCCGCGGTTCATGAAGAGGCGGACTTCATCGACGAATGAGGGCTCGCCGAAGCGGAAAACCTTATCGGCAAGTGGCCCGCAGATATCCCAGATCTCCGACCAGACTTCAGAGGCGGGCCGACCCAGGGCCCAAGGGTGCTTGGCATAACCGAGGACCTGGACGTAGGCCTCGTTATAAAGAAATGTGGCTTGAGGTCCCCAGCCGATCCACATGGGATGCTGCGAAGTCAGCATCAGGTTGATGGCCGTCTTCAGACTCTGAGGCCAGTTCTCAATGGGACCAAGTGGAGTCTTGGACCAGTCGTACTCGCCAATCAAGCGGCCGAGCGCTCCGCTTCCCGTCAGCCAGTCCGGGATGGAGGAAGAGGCTGGAACGTCTTCCCTCGAACTGGGAGGGCTTTCTGCCTCAAGCGGATGGACAAGGCGATCCAAGACGGGGAGCAAGGTTCCGAAAAGTTCGTGCTTGGCGACGTGACCGGAAGCCCCGGCTTCCCGTGCCTGGATGCTGACGAGAGCGGGATCATTCTGGCTGACGATCACCACCTTCGCTTCCGGAACTTCCTTGCGGAGAACGCGGGTAGCCTCGAGCCCATTCATCCGCGGCATGGCCACATCCATGAGGATGAGATCGGGATGAAGAGCCTTGGCCTTCTCGATAGCCTCTAGTCCGTCCGCAGCTTCGCCGGAGATTCTCCAATCTGGACGAGATGCTAAAAGAGAACGGAGGCCGCTGCGAACCGTGGGCTGATCATCGACGATGAGGACGTGAACTGTCATGGCAACGTTCGCCCACGATGTGGTGGACGATGTGGGCACTCTCCGAACCGTCAAACTACGTGGATGGGAGTGAAGACCGAAGCCCGAGCTTGCAAACATTCATATATACAGAGGCTCCGTTCTGTCGCATATACATTCTTCACCTTAGAGGCGGAAGTGTGCGGTATGAGAATTGCAGATGTGCAGGAGTTTGAGGACGGGCTAACGGGTTGCTGGAAAACAGTTGCTGGGCGACACCCCCGAACTACGCGACTGAAGCCGAGCCGTTTAAAACACCGGCGTACAAAACAGTTCAAGAAAATCCCCGCCCAAGCGGAGCTTAGACGGAGCACCCGCGATCTCTCGATTCTTTTAGTTCTTGGCTTCCCCCAGCTGTTTCAGTTTCTGTTCCGCACTCTGCTTGATGTTGTTTCGGAGTTGCTCGGGGTCTTTGGTGTCGGAGGGCAGCAGGTCGAGAGCTTTCTGGGCATTCTGGCGGGCGAGATCTTTCTGGCCGTCGGCAAGATAAGCGTCGGAAAGGCTGTCGTAGACGTTGGGCGAGTTGGGGTATGCGGCGGCGTTCAGCTTCAGGATGTCGATGGCAGTTTTGGCGTCGCCAGATTGCAGGTGCTCGTATCCCATCACGTTGACCAGCCCCTCCGGGAACAAAGTCGCGTTCGGATCACGGCGACGGGCTTCTTCCAGCTGCGACGTAACTTTGGCGGGGCCCCCGGGCTGGTCGATTGCGTTCAGGATCTGAACATCGGCGGGGACAGTGGGAGGGTTCGGGTCCGCGGGTGCGTGCCCCGGAGTCTTGACGAGCGTGGTGACATACCAGTCGACGATCAGGCCCAGCAGCTCAGGATGAACGGGAAACATGTCGGCGCCGTGCCCGCCCTTGGCGTAGTGGACAAGCTTCTTTCCGGGGTTAGCGTCGATGGTATAGAGCCATTCGATGGTCTGCATGCTGAGTTGGTCGTCGTCGGCAGCGGCGAGGAATACGGGCAGGTTGGCGGAGTCGCGTAGAAAATTACGGCCGTCCATATTACTGCTGCCGGAGAGTAAGACGAGCGACTTGACTTCAGGATGACGGCGCGCGGTTTGCACGGAATTCTGAACTCCACAACTGGCGCCGCCGACGCCGATGATGTCGCGCTTCACGCCGGCTTGGGATTCGAGGTATGCGAAGGCAACGTCGATGTCGCCGGGCCATTTTTCATTTTGTACGCGGGCAGCTTCCTGGGGCGGGAGCTTGTCGAAACGATCGCCGCCGCTTTCGCCATAGCCGCGGTAATCGAGCGTGAGAACATTGATCCCGGCCGATGCGAGCTGCTGGGCGAGGCCGTCCCAGACTTTGCGCTGGCGATTGCACTGATGCAGAAGAAGGACCCCGGGGCCCGGCTTGGCACCCGGAAAGAATGTAGCCTTCAGCTTGGTTCCGTCGGTGGCGGTGAGGTCAACCACGCGCTCGGCGGCGAAGGATGTCGATGCGAAGATGAGCGCAACCAGCACGAGGACACAGAAGTAGCCACGCTTCATGGAGGCCTCCGGGGACGGACCTATGATAGACGTTTGGCGCCCGGCGCGCAGGTGGGAGCCGCGGCACAAATCGCCGCGGCCGGACAGACGAGGGCGTCTGTCCCTACGTGGCTTTGTAGGATGTACGACTTTGCTTACGGCTACTTTCACTTGCACGATGCTACGTGAACAGGAGGGCTCTTTTCTGCCAATGCTGGTTTCGGCCCTTGACGCCTGTTCCTGACATCTATATCGTTAACTATATCGTTTAACGAGATATTCCCTTCACATGCAGTTAATTCAGAGGTTTTCGCGACCCCAGGCCCCTGTCTATGTGTGCATCTCGCGATTGGTTCTGGTTTGCATCCTGCCTCTCGTCAGTTACGCTCAGCAACTTCCACCTCAGCCCGAACAGTGCACCTTCTCCTCGCCAGGACGGTGCGCGGCCCAGTTTTCTAAGGATCAAAAAGGGATTCTGACCAGCCCGCTGCGTTTGCGTAAGAAAGATCTGGTCTGGCTGGCGCCCGTGGCAGCGGCCACCACTGCGGCTTTTATGTTCGACCGCAGCGCCCTTGGCCATGTCAGCACTGACCCTTCACGAGTAAACGACTTCCGCACGGCGTCGAATTTTACCGGGATTTACGTCCCGGTCGCAGCGGCTGGCGCGGCCTTGCTGGGCGGTACGATCCGGCACGATGAGCATTTGCGCGAGACCGGTGCGCTGGCCATGACGGCGATGGTGGATGCGCAGTTGTTGACGACCTTCATCAAGTACAGCGCGGATCGCGCGCGGCCGAGTGCAACTGGATCGACGCCCAGCTCGGGCGCATTCTGGCCTAACGGCCATTCCTTTTCCGCCGACTCGTTTCCTTCCGGCCATGCGGCCAACGCGTTTGCGGTGGCGCACGTAATCGCGGACGAGTATCCGGGATGGAAAGTGAAGCTCGCGGTTTACAGTCTGGCCGCGGCGACTGGATTTGAACGCGTTGCAGGACGCGAACACTTTCCCAGCGATGTGCTGGTTGGCGGGGCCCTGGGGTATCTGGTGGGAGGATATGTTTTCAACCATCACTCCACGCGCTCGAAGACCCACATCGCATTTGCGCCGATGTTTGGACATGGCGGAGGCGGCGTTTCGCTGCAGATCTCGCGGTCACCGAACTAGTGACTCGGGCCGCGAGAGTCGCTCGGTGCAGCGCCGTTTTCCAAAGAGCCCGATAAACCCTCGCAGATCTCGGCCGCGTTCCCGCTAGATTTTTTGCTGCTTCCAGCGGCCACGGCGGAAGAGCAGGATGCCTGCCAACGCAATCGAGCCTTCCGCGATCACGATTGAGAAGAAGACACCTTTCGAGCGCAGGTACATGGGGATCGCCAGCCAGTAGGCGAGCGGGATTTCCAGGAACCAGAAGCCGAACAGGTTGACCCAGGTGGGCGTGATGGTGTCGCCCGCGCCGTTGAAGGCTTGCAGCATGACCATTCCGTAGGCATAACCAATGTTGCCGTAGCTGAGAATGCGCAGGCAAGATGCGGCCAGCGGAATCACCTCAGGATCGTGCGTGAAGAGGCGCACGGCGGGCTCGGCGAACATGATCAGGATCACACCCACTCCTCCAAGAAAAAGCATGTTGTAAAAGCCGGTGCGCCAGACCGAAGTTTCGGCGCGGTCCGGCTTCCCTGCTCCGAGATTCTGACCCACCAGGGTGGCGGCGGCGTTGCTGAGTCCCCAGGAAGGCAGAATGACAAAGACCACGATGCGGATGGCAATGGTGTAGCCGGCAAGCGCGGCCGCACCGAAGGTGCTTACGATGCGCACGAGGCCGATCCAACTGGTATGGGCGATCGCGAATTGCAGAATTCCGGTGATCGAGACGCGGATGAGGCGCCAGAGAACTTTAAGATTGACGCGCAGGTGGCGGGCAAGGCTTGGCAGACGCTCGGTGCCACGGCCCAGCCGGTAGAACTGATAGAGAACGCCGATGCTGCGGCCAGTAAACGTCGCGAGTGCGGCGCCGGTCACGCCCAGACGCGGGAATGGACCAAGGCCGAAGATCAGACAGGGATCGAGAACCAGATTGATGATGTTCGATATCCAGAGCAAGCGCATGGCGATAGCGGCATCGCCGGCTCCGCGAAAGATGGCATTGTTGAGGAACAACATCAGGATGGCGCCGGAGCCGCCAAGTGCGATACGGGCATAGCCGGATCCTGTCGCCACGATGTCGGGAGATGCTCCCATCAACTGCAACAGGCGCGGTGCGAAGATGAAGCTGGGAATCCCGACTGCGAGTGAGACAGTCAATCCCAGGATGACGGCTTGCACCCCGGCGATGGACGCGTCCTCGGGATCCTTTTCGCCAATGCGGCGCGCGACCATGGCGGTGATCGACATGCTGAGGCCGATCGCGACGGCGAAGACGAGGCTGAGCAGAGATTCGGTGAGGCCGACGGTAGCGACGGCGTCTGCGCCGAGACGGCCGACGAAGAAAACGTCAACCACAGCGAATAGGGACTCGAGCACCATCTCGAGAACCATCGGGATCGCGAGCAGCAGAATGGCGCGATTCAGGTTGCCGGTGGTGTAGTCCTGATGCGAGCCACGGATCGCTTCGCGGATCGAAGACCATAGAGTCGATTGGGGGATGTTGGGGACGGAGGTGGCCACGTCCATAAAATTCCTGCCAAGTTCTGCGCACGCCGGCGCGCTGTCAAGAAAAAGCTTGTAACCGCAAAGGTCGCAAAGGATGCGCGAAGGGCGCTAAGAAGAGCGGTCAGGATTGTTCCGACGATCCCTGCGCGATCGAGACAGAAGCAATTAGCGAGGGCTTACGATGACTTGCATAGTGCGCACCCCAGTTGGCAGCAGGAGAAGTTTAATCGATTGGAAGTGGGATGGCTAGAATTTTCGAGAGCTGCTCCTGAGTTGTAAAGACCTTTTAACCGCACGGTCCCGAAGTTGCGCGCAAATAGCTGAAGAAAGGTCTTCGCGGGAGTGGGCACAGGTGGAAGATGAATCAACAGGATGGTCAGAACCTTCTGCACGTTCACAGGTGGACGGGCGGGGACGCCCGTCGCTCCATTGGGCAGATATCACTCGATTCCCAATTCTTTGGCTAAGGCTTTCCATTTCGAATCAACCAGCGATTTTGTCTTTGCGTCCATGGTGATCTCGTCGGGCCAGGGACGGGCGAAGCCTTCAGTCGACCACTTGCGGGTGGCATCGACTCCCATCTTGGAGCCGTAGTTTGGGAGGCGCGAGGAGTGGTCGAGGGAGTCGATGGGGCCGAGCGTGAATTGGATATCGCGTTCGGGGTCGATGTTGTTGAGGACTTTGAGCGTGACTTCGCCGAGGTCTTGCACGTTGACATCTTCGTCGACCACCAGGATGCACTTCGTAAACATCGCCTGTCCCAGCGACCAGATCGCATTCATCACCTTGCGGGCCTGACCCGGATAGGACTTGCGGATGGAAACGATCATGAGGTTGTGGAACACACCTTCGAGTGGAAGGTTGATGTCGACGAGTTCGGGAATGGTGAGCTTCATGAGCGGGAGAAAAATACGCTCGACGGCTTTGCCCATCCAGCCGTCTTCCATGGGCGGCTTGCCGACGATGGTGGTCGCGTAGATCGGATCTTTGCGATGGGTGATGCAGGTGACGTGGAAGACGGGATAGAGGTCGTCGAGCGAGTAGAAGCCGGTGTGATCGCCGAACGGGCCTTCCATGCGCAGCTCGTCGAGATTGACGTAGCCTTCGAGAATGATTTCGGCGTCGGCGGGAACCTCGAGGTCGATGGTCTCGCATTTCACGAGCTCGACGGGTTTCTGGCGGAGGAAGCCGGCGATCAGAAATTCTTCGACGTCGGGTGGCGGTGCCAATAGCTACGGCGACTTCCATTTTGCCCGTCGGCAGTGGGCCTTCAGGGAGGATGGAGCCTCCTGACGTGCGGGCCATAATGTCCACCGCTGCGGAACTCCCACCTTTGCCACGACCGGGCAAAGGTGGGGCACCCGCGTTAGTTGCCGCCGCACGGAGGGATTCACGGTAGTGTTCGGCGGCGACTTTTTGGCGCTGCCAGTGCATGCCGGTAGTGCGCTCGTCGAAAACCTGCATACGATACATGCCGACGTTGCGCTTGCCGGTTTTCGGGTCGCGGGTGATCACGCATGGCAACGTAATGAAGCGGCCAGCGTCTTTAGGCCAGCATTGCAGGATGGGAAAGTCGAGCAGCGAAAATTGGTCGCGCCGAATGACTTCCTTGCAGGCGGCGGTGGTCACAGTCTTCGGAAAGAATTTACCCATCTCGGCAAGCATGGGGAGCATTTTGACTTTGTCGAGGAAGCCTTGCGGGGACTTGACGTCCATGAAGGCACGGATGCGATCGGCGATTTCGTCGAGCGAATCCACGCCAAGCGCGAGGCGCATGCGGCGCTCCGAGCCGAACTGATTGATCAGGAGTTGCGAGTTGGGATGGCCTTTGATGTTTTGAAAGAGCAGCGCGGGGCCTCCCGGACCGTACTTGCTGGAGCGCGATTTGCTCACGCGGTCGGCAATCTCGGCGATCTCGAGAATCGGGTCGGCTTCCGTGCGGATTTTGCGGAGCTCGCCGGCGCGCTCGAGGGCGGCGATCCAGTCGCGGAGATCGTTGTAGGACAAGTGGCGCTCCGGGAAAACACATGATTATACGGGAGAGCGCTGGATCGGCACGGATCTGTGGAGAGTTGCAGTTCTGTGCGGGAATTCCTTCTTACGATCGAGCGGATTAAGAGATTTGCGAATCGGATTTGAGGGGTGCCTCACTGCGCTCAAGACGGCTCAGGACTCGAGGGCCGCCTCTTGCGACGCTCTTCCTTTTCATTGAGGAGGCGATCGATTTCCTGCAGCAGGTTCATCAATTTGTCCGGATCCCGCTCGACGGCAGCCTCACTGCAGAGCTGAAGCCAGCGTTCGTCATCGGGGTCTCGGTAAGGCGGGTTTAGATTTTCGTGAATCGTAGTTACGAGCTTGGATGGCTCCTCCGCGCTGACCACCAGGGCATCAGGCTGGTTCTTCGGTAACGCGTCGGAGTGAGGCAGGATTTCGATAATCCTTCCGCGCGAGTTGCGCTTGCGAAAGGCTTCGGCCAACTCCCAACAGGCATCGCGGGCCAGGGTCGATCCAAAAATGAGTACGTCGAACGTCGTCGCATTGAGTTGCTCGCGGGCGTGCTCGGTGGATTCCGCAGTGATGACGTCGAAGCCGTGCTGGCGTAACAGAAGAGCACGAGAGTGGTTCAGGCCAGGGTCTACACTCGCCGACAAAACGCGAATCGTCTGTTCTAGACTTGACCGCTGCGTATTCATCCAAGGCCTTTCAGGCGGGTCCCACAGTACTCTGAGAAAAATATAGCACGGCCTAGAGGCGCGCCGGGGAGCAAGAATCCTTCATTGATGGCGCGGCGGAATGGCGTCCGCCGTCTGTCAGAGGCCGGAGTAAGTGATGAGCCGGTGCGCGACGGGGGCCGGCTCATCTGCTATAACTACGTGTCCGCCGCGAAGTTAGGGTTGTGGAGTGACCAAGGGAAGCCGGCCCGGGAGCAATCCAGCGCTAGAACCCAGACGTACTCAGAAGGGAGAGAGTTTGTCCAGTGCCGATCTCAAGGCGGCTTCGCCCGACATGGCCCTGGTCTCGGCGATTCGCGCCAGGGATCAAGGTGCGATGGCGGCGCTCTATGATCGCTTCTCTTCTGTCGTGTATTCAGTGGCCTTAAGAGTGTTGGGAGAAACGGGCGCGGCCGAGGACGTGCTTCAGGATGTGTTCTTGCAGTTGTGGCGAAATCCGGGGGCGTTTGATGCCAGTCGTGGCAATCTGGGAGCGTGGCTGGCCGTGATTGCCCGGAATCGCGCGATTGACGCGCGGAGGAAGCGAAAACCGGAAAGCGACATCGAAGATGTGGTGCTCTCGGTGACGCCCGATATGGCGAGCGACGCGGACCGGTCACGGGTGGCGGAGAAGGTGCGCGGCGTGTTGGGTACGATGTCGGCGCCGCAACGGTCCGCGCTGGAAATGGCATATTACGAGGGGTTGACGCATACCGAGATTGCAGCCAAGACGGGCGAGCCGCTGGGCACGATCAAAACCCGGATTCGCGCGGGCTTGACCGCGCTGCGGAAGGCCTTTCAGGAATGAGCGCGCACGAACAATTTGCGGAGGACCTCGCCCTCCACGCGTTGGGGACGTTGCAGGGAGACGAGCGCGCACGGCTCGAGGCCCACCTCGATTCCTGCGCTGCATGTCGCCAGGAACTCGCAGACCTGCGCGGGGATATGGCGCTGCTGGCAATGTCGACGGCAGGTCCGAAGCCGCCACAGCGATCGCGACAACGGCTACTGAACGCGATTGCGAAGGAGCCTCGTGTGCCTGCGACGGCTTCCGGACGGGCGTCGCGGTTCAATTGGTGGGCAGCTTTGGGATGGACGGCGGCGGTGGCGATGCTGATAGTGGTCGTCCAACTGCGGCGTGAGAATTACTTCTTGCGCGAGTCGGTGACCAACCTCGGTGCGTTGACCAGTCAACAGACGCTGGAACTGGCGAATGCTCAGCGAGTGGTCGATACGCTCACCGCGCCCGAAGCGCAGACGGTCACGCTGGCGGCGTCGAAGAATCCACAACCGCAGGGCAAGGCGTTCTATCTGAAGAACCGGAGCGGATTGGTGTTTGTGGCGAACAATCTTCCCGCGCTGCCTGCCGACAAGATTTACGAGCTGTGGCTGATTCCGCCTACGGGCGCGCCCATTGCGGCGGGATTGTTCAAGCCAGATGCGAAGGGCAATGCGACCATTGTCAATCCACCGGGATTGCCCCCGGGCGTCGAGGCGAAGACCTTTGCGGTTACGCTTGAGCCTGCCAGCGGGCCGCATGATGCGCCTCGAGGGACCGGCGTGATGCAGGGGGGAGCTTAGGGATTTCAGATTTGCGGATTTCAGATTTCAGATTGGTTGAAAATCTGCAATCTGCAATCTTCAATCTGCGATGATGAAAAGCCCAAACCTTAAACCGCAGAGATCGCAGAGAACATCCGCAGAGGTCGCCGAGAACTCTTTCGACTGCACTACCCTTCCATCGTCGATACGTCTCCAGCGTCTTTGCCGGTCTCCTTGGCTTTGAGGAAGCGCCGCAGGATTTTTCCGCTTCGGGTCTTGGGCAGCGACGCGACAAACTCAAGCGCGGAGGGCGTTGCGATTGGGCCGAGTTCCCTTCTGACATGCTCGATCAAAGTTGCAGAGAGCGCCTCTGAGGGGACGTGGTCGGCGCGGGTCTGGACGAACACTTTGATGGTCTCACCCTTGAGCGGGTCGGGGATGCCGATGGCGGCGGCCTCGGCTACGGCTGGGTGCGAGACCAGCGCGCTTTCGATTTCCGCGGTGCCGATGCGGTGGCCAGCTACGTTCAAGACATCGTCGGCCCGGCCGAGCACGGTGATGTAGCCGTCTTTGTCTTTCAGGGCGACGTCGCCGGTGACGTAGCAACCGGGAATCTGCTCCCAGTCGCGCTCGTAGCGGGCAGGATCACGCCACACGGTGCGCAGCATGTACGGGAAAGGGCGTTTCAAAACCAGGCGGCCGCCCACTCCGGGCGCGCACGACTTCCCTTCTTCGTTGACCACGTCGGCTTCGCAGCCCGGAACGGCGACTCCCGCTTTGCCGGGACGCATCGCCATGGAAGGATGCGTGCCGATGGCAGGCCCGCCGAGTTCGGTTTGCCACCAATTGTCGACGACGTAGCCCCACTTGCCGTCGCCCGCGAGATGGGTTTGCGCCCAGCGCCAGGCCTCCGGATTGAGCGGCTCTCCGGCACACGCGATCACTTTGAGACTGGTGAGGTCGTATTTCGCGGGATACTGCTCGCCGTAGCGCATGAACATGCGCAGTGCGGTCGGGGCGGTGAACATCTTTGTGACGCCGTAGCGCTCGACGATTTCCCAGGCGGTGCCAGGATTCGGAAAGTCGATAGCGCCTTCACGGAAGAGGGTGGTGGCCCCGGCACAGAGCGGAGCGTAAACGATGTAAGAGTGGCCGACGACCCAGCCGATGTCGGAGGTGCACCAGAAAATATCCTGCTCGCCGACATCGAAGAAATTTTCGAGGTGGTAGGTGGTCCCCACCATGTAGCCGCCGTGGACGTGCAGAACGCCCTTGGGTTTGCCGGTGGAGCCCGAGGTATAAAGAAGGAAGAGAGGGTCTTCGGCGTCCATTTCTTCAGCGGGACACGTGGCCGGAAACTTCAGCAATTCGGCGAAGTCAATCTCGCGAGCACTGCCCACTTCGGCGGCCCGGCGCGAAAAGACCACGACTTTCTCAACGAAGTCGAGGGTATCGAGGGCTTCATCGACGATCGGCTTGAGAGCAACGGTCTTCCCCCGTCGGAATCCGACGTCGCCGGCGATGACGATTTTGGCTTGGGCATCGACGATACGGTCACGCAACGCGGTATGGCCGAGCCCGGCATAGACGACGGAGTGGATGGCACCGATGCGCGCGCAGGCCAGCATGGCAATTGCACCCTCGATCGTCAGCGGCATGTAGATGACGACGCGATCGCCCTTGCGCACGTTCAGCGACTTGAGACCGTTTGCGAAGCGGCATACCTGGCGATGAAGCTGGCCGTAGGTGATGATGCGCTCGCTGCCGTCTTCGCCCAGCCAGATGAAGGCAGCGCGGTTGCGACGGTCAGAGTTGGCGTGCCGGTCGAGCGCGTTGATCGTGATGTTCGTCTTCGCGCCCACGAACCATTGGTGGTGGACACCATCCCACTCGAGAACTTTTGTCCAGGGCTTGGTCCACTGGAAGTGGAGAGCATAGTCTCCCCAGAAGTCTTCGGGGGCCTGGAGGGAACGCTTGCACTCGCCCGCGAAGTCCTGCTGCAGGCAGTTCGGGGCTACCGACTTGGGCGACGCGTACTCTTCATCGATGGCCAGCAGGTTGGAGATGCCGTCGTGATTCAGGTCTTTCACGGTGCTCATGGAGAGGACCTCCGGACGTGAAATGGGCAGCCCCGGGGAAATCGGGGTTGGAAGATTCTGGGTCTGCAGAACACACCCTGCAGTGACGGCGGTCACAGAGGGATGTGCGTCTCACAAATCTTACGCCTGATTGTGTCCAACCGGACAGACCCTGGCATTCATCCAATCCTCGAAATGCACAGGCATATTTCGCTCAGATGGCTTTATCCGGGTGTGATCCTGTTGTTGGCTTCTTTCCTGAGCTGCATCCAGCCCGATAATCCGCAGGATCTGAAGGAGAAAACGGCGAAAGCCACCGAGGATGCAAAGCGCGATGCCAAGGCCGTGGCCGAGGGAATTCGCGAAGGATGGAGCCGCAATAAACCGCTCAATCTGAACACCGCCACGAAGGATCAGCTGCTGACATTGCCGGGAATCACTGGCACGGAAGCCGATCGCATCATTGCGGAACGTCCCTACCACGAGACCGATGAACTAGTCAGCCGGCACGTCCTGCCAAAAAGCAAGTACGACCGGATCGCCGACCTGGTCAAGGTGAACTAGCACATGCAGTCCGGTCGAAGGAAGATTCGTGCTCGATCGAGATTCCTCGCTGCGCTCGGAATGACAAGCGCACTGGTGACAATCACTGATGACAATCATTCATGACAAGCTCGTTAAATAAGGGCCCAGGAATCTGGGCCCCTTTTGCAGATTCGTTCGACTCGGGTTCTACTCTTCCTTCCCGAACTGTTTGATGTCCTCGGCGACTTCGCCGACGGCAACCGGTTCTTTGCCTTGCACCATCTCTCGGACTTTTTCGACTACATCCGGATTGGCCAGTGTCGTGATATCCCCGGTGGCTCCCCGATTCGAGATGGCAGCGAGGATGCGGCGCATGAGCTTGCCGGAGCGCGTCTTTGGCATATCCGGGACGATGTGGATGTGCTTTGGCCGGGCAATCTTGCCAATGATGGTTTCGATCGCCTTGTTGACGTTGTCGACGATCTCCTGGCTAGGCTGGGTTCCCGGCGTGAGGGCGACATAGACTTCCGGAACGCGGCCTTTGATTTCGTCCACGACGGGCACCACCGCCGCTTCTGCCACCTCCGGAACCGTCAGGCAGGCGGACTCAATTTCCTTGGTGCCCAGGCGGTGGCCGGCTACGTTGATGACGTCATCCACGCGGCCCAGAATGCGGAAGTATCCGTCGACGGCAAGCACCGCTCCATCGGCCGCAAAATATGGCCAATCCTGCCATTTCTTGCTGTTGGGGTCCTTGCAGTATTTTCGGTAGTACTGAGTGACGAAGCGATCGCGGTCGCCCCAGATGGTCTGCATAATGCCGGGCCAGGGATTGCGAATGCAGATGTTTCCCGCTTTGCCTGAGCCTGCGGGAACCACCTGCCCCATTTCGTCGCGGATCTCGGGAAAAATTCCTGGCATGCCGGGCCCTGCGCTGCCGGGCTTCATGGGATCGATTGCAGGCTTCGTGCTGCAGAGGAAGCCTCCGTTTTCGGTCTGCCACCACGTGTCAACAATGACAGCTTCGCGCTTGCCGACCGTCTCGTAATACCAGCGCCAGACCTCCGGCTCGATCGGTTCTCCCACCGTCGTCATGTGCTTGAAGTGGTAGTTGTATTTGGCCGGTTCGTCGAGACCAGCTTTGCGCAACATGCGAATCGCCGTGGGGGACGTGTGGAATATGTTCACATCCAGGCGCTCGGCAATGCGCCACACTCTGCCGGCGTCGGGAAAGGTCGGAACGCCTTCGTAAATGACGCTGGTAGCCGCCAACGCCAACGGGCCATACACAATGTAGGAATGGCCTGTGATCCAGCCGATGTCGGCCATGCACCAGTAAACATCCTCGGGATGAATGTCCTGGATGTATTTGGAGGTACCCGTCACGTAGGCCAGATAGCCGCCGGTACGATGTTGGCATCCTTTGGGCTTGCCGGTGCTGCCGCTGGTGTACATGAGAAACAGCGGTGCTTCAGCATCCATGGGAATGGGAGCCACGATTTCACCGGCGTAATTGGGCAGGACTTCGTCAATCCAGTGATCCCGGCCTTTCACGAAGGGCGAAGCGGAGGCGTTCTGTCCGGCGTGCCGTCTCCAAACGAGGACTTTCTCCAGTTTGTGCCCTTCTTTGGCGGAAACCTCGAGCGCAATGTCAGCGGCTGCTTTGTGATCGAGCAGCTTGCCGTTGCGGTAATAGCCGTCCATCGTGATCAGGACATTGCTCTGGGAATCGGCAGCGCGCATGCCACAAGCCTCGCCGCTGAAGCCGCCAAAGACGACGGAGTGAATCACCCCAAGCCGCGCACATGCCAGCATGGTGATCGGCAACTCGGGAACCATGGGCATGTGAATGGTGACGCGATCTCCCGCCTTCAGACCGCAGAAGTCGCGCAGTAGGGCGGCAAACTCATTCACGCGCACATAAAGTTCGCGATACGTCAACGATATTGGCGTCTCGGACTCCGGCTCCGGAACAAAGATCAAGGCTGCTTTGTTCTTGTATTTCGCCAGATGGCGATCCACACAGTTGTACGAGGCATTGAGTTTGCCCCCGACGAACCATTTCCAGAAGGGTGGATCACTGGTGTCCAGCGTAGTATACCAATACTGGTCCCAGTTCAACATGTCGGCGTACTCCCGGAAACACTCGGGATACTTGTCTTCGCTGAACCGGTTGAGAATGTCGGGATCAGTCAGATTGGCCTGGCCGATGAACTTTGAGGAGGGATAGTAATATTCCTCTTCCCGCCAATGGACCGCGATTTGAGCCTCGCTGGTCTCGATCACTTGCTGTTTCTGACGAATATCAGCCATATCGAGTTACCTCTCGTATTTATCGAATTTGTGCTGCGTCGCAGGCGTTTTTGCAACGCGCCATCTGAGCACGGAATTACGCAGAGTCTTGGGAATGCGACGCGCCAGCCGAAGTGGAAGATACGGTAGCTCGCGGCCAGCAGCCCAAGATTGCCGATCCTGCCCCATATCCGCTAACTGTCAGTCTACCGCTAACCCGCCCTTGTCCGGGAGCCACCTGGCATCAGGAAATTTCTGCCACCGACGAAAACTTTGCTCAATGCCCTGAGCAGACGAAGAAAATCAAAACATCGGCAATGCTATCGAGCGCGGAGCGGACGATCTCCCCTGCTGCGTGCGTTACCGTATCCTAGTGTGCGCCCGCTCTCTCGGCGCCGAGGCCGGTATTGGACCGGACCAGCAGCTCGTTGAACTTATGTTCCGAGGTGGGTTCGTGGCTGAGCAATGTTCCGAGGATCGCGCCCACGAAACCCAGCGGGATGCTCAGAATGCCGGGATTCTCCAAGGGAAAAATTGCCTTCGCCTGGATCAGGTGTCGTGCGGCGCCGGTGACAGTCGGCGGATCGACAGCCATGAGGCTTGGGCTGATCAGAATCAGACCGATGGAAGCCAGCAAGCCAACCGTGAGACCGGCGACCGCGCCCGTAGTATTGAAGCGGCGCCAGAAGATCGAAAGCACGATCACGGGCAGATTCGCCGAAGCGGCAACTGCAAAGGCAAGTGCAACCAGGAACGCCACGTTTGCCGTGGGACCGAGGACGATCGCGATGGTAATTGCGACCGCGCCCACCACGAAAGCAGAGATCCGGGCCACCATTACTTCTTCGCCGGGTTTGCGCTCCACGCCACGATGAATGACATTCGTCCAGAAGTCATGCGCGAAAGAAGTGGAAGCGCTTATGGTCAGGCCGGCGACGACGGCCAGGATGGTTGCAAATGCAATGGCCGAGATAAACGCAAAGAAGATGTTGCCGGCTAAAGCTTGCGCGAGCAGGGGAGCGCTCATGTTCGTGCCGCCGTGGGTGGTAATGTAATCCCGTCCGACGATGGTCGCGGCTCCGAAGCCGAGGAAGGTGGTCATGATGTAGAAGCTGCCGATCAGGACCATCGCCCAGACCACGCTGGAACGCGCCGTCTTCGCGTCGGGGACGGTGTAGAAGCGCACCAGGATGTGCGGCAGGCCGGCCGTGCCGAAGATCAGCGCGAGACCGAGAGAAATAAGGTCGAGCGCTCCGTATGGGGGCTTGTAGCGCAAGCCGGGCGTGAGGAAGTCTTTGACGACCTCCTGTCCCTTTTCGTGATACGTCACGTGGGCGATGGCGTCGAAGAAAGCGCCGAACGAGAAATGGAAGTGCCCCAACACCAGGATACTGAGGAGGATGGTTCCTCCCATGAGGAGGATGGCCTTGATGATCTGCACCCATGTGGTGGCGAGCATGCCGCCGAACACAACATAGACGATCATCAATATGCCAACGCCAATGACTGCGGCGCGATAGCTGATCCCGGAGTCCTTGAGCAGGAGCGCGACCAGCGCACCGGCGCCCACCATCTGGGCGATCATGTAGAAGGTGCTGACCGTGAGCGTGCTGACCGAAGCCATCGCGCGCACCGGGCGCGGCTTGAGGCGATAGGCGAGGACGTCGGCCATGGTGTAGCGGCCGGCGTTGCGCAGCGGTTCGGCTACGACCAGCAACACTGTGAGATAGGCGACGAGCCATCCCACAGAAAACATGAAGCCGTCATAGCCCTGGAAGGCGATGATGCCAGCGATGCCGAGAAAAGAGGCGGCGCTCATGTAGTCGCCGGCGACCGCGATGCCGTTCTGCCATCCGGTGACGCGGCGGCTGGCGGCGAAATATGCGGCGCTGCCGGCGGAGCGTTTCGATGCCCAGTAAGTGATACCGAGCGTGATGGCGATGAAGATCAGAAACATCACTAGCGGGGTAGACATGTTTCAACGACCTCCCTTGTTATTGGCGGCGCGCGTTTCCGCTTTTTCGATGATGTCCTTGGCTAACTTGTCGAAGTCGTTGGCCGCCCTCACATAGAGCCAGGCAATCGTCCACGCCATAAAGAACTGAGAGAGCGCGAACAGATAGGCGATGTTGACGACGCCAATCACCTTGGTGGCCATGAATTTTGGCGCGTAGCCAACCAGGATGGGCAGCAGAAAATAGTAGACGAGAAAGAACAGGAATGCAGGCACGATGAAGTCCCGCTTCGTGACCATCAGATCTTTGAATTCCTGGGTGTTGGCGATGTTGTCCCACTCAGTCTTATCGGTTTGAAAGCGGCCGATCTGCTCAGATGGCATTGCAGTCATACGCACCCCCGTTTCGGCAGTTGGCAGTTATACCGCGACTGGCTTGAAATTGCTATCTCTTCTACGCGGCGAAGGAGACTCAGCCGGGAGTTCCGCCTGGCCGGGCCGGCGTATTGTTTCGGGCTCGTTACAGACTGGC